>JAFDWD010000005.1 GCA_018268695.1 Actinomycetota bacterium | reverse complement strand
CAAAACAGCAGTTCGACGACGCAGAACATCTCCAGCTCGTCCAGGCGGTCGACAGGCACGTAGGACCGAAATAAGCAGGCCTCCTCGAGCGGGTATTCGTCTGGGTCGTACGAAACCAGCACTGCATGGCTGTAGTAGCCTGAGCTTTCGGCATCCACGAACGAATCGTAAGTGCGCGGTTCGTTCTTGGCCTTGATGATGCTGTAGGGATGGGCGAATTGACGCTGAGTCGCACGCAAGTCTACCTCTCCCTTATCGTTGAGGTGGAAGACGTAGGCTCTGACTTTAACGAGGCCTTGGTTGCGGAAGAGCACGGTGGATAGATTGTGGAAGTGGATAAGTAAGTCCAGCTACGCTCGGTAGGTCATCGCGCTACTTTTAAATTATCAAGTTTAAGAATCGACTGATAAACACTTCGCAGCGGCTGATGGACGAACCCAGGCAGAAGTACAGGAAACTTGGCAAGCTTGGTGAAGGCACTTACGGCACCGTCTACAAAGCCCAAGATCCCTCATCGGGCAATGTCGTCGCCCTCAAGAAAATGAAAATTGGCTAGCACGAGGAAGGTGCTCCTGTCACTGCAATCAGGGAAATCGCCATCCTTCAAACGCTAAACCATCCCCACATCATCAAGTAAGTGGGTTCTAAGATAGGCTGCTTCAGGTCATCTACGAAACCGAAGCCAACAAAGTCAAATTGTACATGGTTCTAGAGTTCGTTCCGGAAACGCTGGGGCAGTATATTTTACGCTGCCGACCCATATCTCCTTATGCTGTTAAGGTAGCTGGTTCGATATGTAGAACTTCGTGTACCAGCTCCTGAAGGCTGAAGAGTATCTGATCTCCCGGGCCGTGATGCACCGTGATCTCAAGCCCAGCAATATCCTTGTTACCAGCGACGGACGATTGAAGCTGTGTGATTTCGGACTTGCAAAGAAGTTCGACATTCCCATGGGCTAAATGACTCCTCGTATTGGAACGCTTTGGTATCGCGCTCCCGAAATTCTGTTGGGAGGACGGCACTATACGGTGATGGCCGAAATGTGGGCGATCGGCTGCATTATGGCTGAAATCGCAGAGGGAAGGCCACTCTTTCGCAACTCTTCCGAAGTCGGACAAATCTTCGATATCTTCAATGTGCTTGGCACTCCGACAGCAGAGGAGTACCCTGGATTGCAGCTTCTAGAGCATTTCAAACCCACCTTTCCGCAGTTTAAACCTCGTGGTCTGCAGACCCTCTACCTCGACAAGCAGGGCGTCAACTTCCTGTTGAGTTTGCTGGTCCTCAATCCCGAACAGCGCATGACCGTCAGAGAAGCTCTCCACCACCCGTATCTTTAAGGCTGCGAGTGACTGATTGCATTAATTAACTCAAATTTGATGAAGCCGAGCACCAACAGGTACACGATCGGAAAGCAGCTGCGGAAGTTGAAGGGACTGAGGAAGCGAGACCCCACAGCCCACTTGATCCAGCCATCAAAGGAACTGCAGTTGTACATTGACGATCTCAACAGCAAAGGCGTGCAGATTCGAGACTTAGCAGTCGCAGAGTTTCGCACTCGCAACGGCTTGCCATATATCGGGTTGGTTGCAACCGAGCTCTTTCCGAGCAACAAGATATTCATCCGAGTACCAGTTGAATGCCTTTTGAACACTCGCGTTGCCTTTCACAGTCCGCTACAAAAGTTCTTTGAGGAGAATCCGCAGTACTTCAGTAAGGAACTGCACAGCAACTGGGAGGATCACATTCTGCTGGCCTATCTGCTTTATGAGTTTGGACGGGGGTAAAAGTCTGAGTGGAAGCATCTAATCGCAAATCTTCCCCGAGAAATCGACTACCTCTCATTTTGGCGGAAGGAAGAATTCGGTCTGCTGGAGGATCCCGTGATTGAGAAGATGGCAGAAGCGGAGCGACTCAAGTACGAAAATGAAACGAAGTAGTTTTTGCAAATCGCTAACCGCTACCCGGATTTGTTTTCGCCGGACATTCTCAGAGAAGAAAACGTGCGCTGGATCCACATTCACCTGGTCACGCGTTGCTTTGGGAAGTATTTTGAGTACACGACCATGGTGCCTTTCGCAGAGCTGCTCAACCACGAATGCTCCGACGTCTACTATACGATGTGGTACGACAAGGACAATCCCAATAGCGAAGGCGAAGAGTTCTACGAAGAAAAAGTGCTGACTCCGGAGCAAATGGACGAGCTTGAAAGCAGCGACGGCACATACAACAGCGAGGAATTCGACGATGACTCAGAGAACTGGGCACAAATCGACCTGAAGGCAGCCGAACAGGCTGAACCGTAAAGCATCTCCAGCGAGGAGTAGGAAATATTGAAGTCAATACGGTAGACACGCAACCAGCTGTACAACTGCGTAAACTTCGGCGACAACGTAAGCCTGGGCTACTTGCTGGAAACCTACGAGGCGTTGGAGACGCTCAGATCGGCCAAGGTAAGTCCGACTCTCAAGAAAATCGAGATCAGCCGAATCCAAGGCAGCAACAGTATGTACATCAACCTCGCAAAATGGTTCCATAGTCGGATCAAATCGCCTGCATATACGTCTGTGTTTGCGCAGCGTCGTACAAAGGAAGAAGAGCCGGAGCGCGTGGTGGAAGCCGGAAAGCAGTACTTTCCTGAGGAGTGGAGCAAGGACAAGTTTGATGAGTTTCTGATGCTCTGCAGCACCAAAGACCAGTTCGAGGCCGGTTCACAGGTGTTCTTCTGCTACGGAAGGCTCAGCAACCGCCTGTTGCTGATGCGCTATGGAATTGCGGTGGAGCACAACAAGTACAACCATCTGTTTTTGAGACTGGACATGGCCAAATATTCGAAGGATTATTAGGCCTATCCGAAAGTTCTACGAGATCTGAAACTGTCGCGGGTGACGAAGATTAAGGTGAAACGCACCAAAATGTGCGTGGAGCTGCTGACATTTCTGCGAGCACTGAAGTGGAAGCTGCACGACAACGTAGAATCCATTTTTTACGTGCTGAACGTCAAGCGGGAAATCGAAGTGATGCACGAGGCTATCCGCCTTTACGAAGCTTAACTCGCGAAGTTCAGTCGCAGCCTCCAAGAAAACGAAAAGGAGCTGGAGAACCCCAAGCTGGGCTATCACGAGTACTTCGCGACGGTCTACCGACTGGAGAAGCAGAGGATCTTGCATCAGCAGATCCGGTTGGTGAGGGTGGCTCTGGTGATTCTGCAGCGGGTATCGGAGAAGCAACTGGAGCTGTCAGCGGCGATGCTGCGGGTGCACGAGTTGGAGGACGCGGAAGAAATGCAACGTAACCGGTTAATGATGCGCAACTACTTTGACGTGTTCTTCAAATGAGTTAAAGCCAAAGATTTATTGATTAATAAAATATCTTGTTATGTCGAAAGGTACCGTCACATCTGCTCCGGCCAAATCGTCGGGCTTCAACGCCAAGGACTACGTCCGGGTGGGAGTCACTGAAGAGGAGATTAACGACATCAAGCTGGCCTTCGATCTCTTCGACACCGACGGTGGAGGAGCCATCGACCCCCGAGGTAAATGGCTTGCCACTCAGAGCTCAAGACTTCGATGGCCTCTCTGGGTATCGAAGCCAAGAACCCGGCCATCTACCAGATGATTGCCGACCTCGATAAGGACGGCAGCGGACAAATCGATTTCGAGGAGTTCCTGGCCATGATGACCACCAAGCCCTCCGAAAACGAAAGCCGCGAGGACATCCACAAGGTGTTCATTCTGTTCGACGACGAGAAGACTGGTACTCGAGTGGCTTAACTCAGGCTTCATTTCCATCAGAAACCTGCGCAAGATCGCCAAGGAACTGGGCGAACTGCACGACGACAACGAGCTCCAAGACATGATTGAGCGAGCCGACTTCGACTTGGACGGACTCGTTTCCGAGGAGGAGTTCTACAACATCCTCACCAAGAAGACCTTCTCATGATGGCCCGCTGTTATCGCCGTGGATATGTTATGAAGGATACGTCGTAGAGGATACGTCGCTTTACGGCGGCGCTCTAAGATATAACGATACGACTTAACTGGTTATCACCAGAAAGGATACGTTGCCTGTATGCAGGATCAGTCATAGCTGCGGTTGCGCTTGAGCAAGCATAGGATGTTCGATTTGTTGACGGTCTGATACGAACAAAACTCCTCGTAAACGACCTCTCCGTCGCAGTTGCGCATCCTAGTCGGCAGCTCGAACGAAAGTGGCAGGAGGAAGTAAGTCGAGCAGTACTGGATGCTCGGCAGGAGGTCCGCCAGCAGAAACCCGAACTCGCTCGAAACGAACTCGTTGAACAGGTCGTTGAGCCAATTTTCCTCATCGAAGATGTATTTGCTGGTCCGTGGAAAACTCTCGAGGACGTCCTCAACGCGGAAGAGCTGGGTCCGCAGGCCCAGCAGGACGTACATGAAGGAAGCCACCAGCGTGCGTGACTTATACTGGAGAGTATGGCAGTCCAAGAGAGCCAGGTCGAGCAGCTGTACCAGCCAGCGAAAATTATAATACGACTGGGTTAGCCAAGCAGTACCTTTTCGTCGCTGTTCTTGAAGAGCATGAGCTCGCAGAGTTCTCGTTTGGGTACGCGGCTCGGATCCTTCTGCACGAAGACGTCCCACTGCGAACTCATGCGGTTGCACCAGGTGTTCAGGTTCGGAGGATTCACCAACCACTGCAGCTTCTGCAGAAGCTCTTCCTCGAACTCGACTATGTCGTTTTCGGAAAACTCGCCCCCTGTGGTCTCTGCGAAGCTCTCCACGCTAGGCTTTAGCTGTTACTCTAGCTTAGACGCCACATACAGAGCCGTGATGCCCACGAGCTGCAATCTCGCCACGGGAAAGTTCGCGCTAAGGCACAGAAACCGATCAACCATGCTAACTGCGATGTACAGGGTATCCCTCTTCCCACTGTAGTCGTTAAGCACCTCCATCATCCAATTGATGAGCACCGCCCTTTTCGTCCAGTTGATGTACTGATGGTACTTGTCGAGGTAGCAGTTGAAGTGCGGCAGCGCTATGTAGATATTTTATCGGTCGATGAGATACTGCAGCCGGTGCCGCTCGAATTCCATCTGAAACTCAGCCTCCCTACGCTCGAACAGTCGGATTTAATCGTGGACACTCAGCCGTGCTGTCGAAACTTCCTTCGTATAAGAGAGAGCTGTACTTGAGACGGAGTTCTTGCGAGGCTTCCTCACAAACGATTCTCGGCGGCTGGCGCCTATCTGCTCGTCGCACATCAGCTCTGAGCTTTCCGCAACCACAAACTGATTTCGCTCCGAAGGCATCTCTCTCAACGCGACCGACCCTTCAGTCCGCAGCGTCTCGTACTGCACCTTAATCGATATCGAACGCTCATTAGTCTTGAGCATATAGTGCTCGTGGGTTGACTGGTTGCTCGGCTGTTCGGCATGCCTCACTCTAACTTTCGGCTTGCGGCTGAGATGAATAGATCGCGGCTTGCTGGTTTACCTCTTCTTTTCCTAAGTGTAAAGGCAGCATTCCTCGTAAAAGTTGTTATGGTTGTAGTTTTCCTTAATGGACTTCTTGCTTTTGTGGCGCTGATATTCGGATGGCACATATGCGATGTTGGGAGGCTTTTTCGGTAGACAGGCTGCTGACCCTGCGTGGTGCTTCTCACCGCGAGCATCCGTGAACTTCACATTCGCCACAGAGATCTTGATGAGCCGAGCTTCCCTCTCTTTCATTTAAATAACAGTCAACGGCAAGTTATTATTAATTAAGGATGCTTTCACGGACTGTACATCTGCTTGCTCAGCTTTCTGCCCAGCCGATTGCCTAGCAGGCTGTTCGCGTGAAGAACAGCGAAACTTTGTCGTTTCCTCGCATTTCTGTAAAAAGTCAGTCCCTGCATTGACTGTGATTTGACAAGTGGCAGCTGTAGGGGGCTTGCCGAAGGAGTCCTTTTGAGCGTCAACGATTTGGCGGACCCATAGGCAGGTCCGTGAGGGCTCTGAACGGGACTGAATGGTTGCATTTCTGGCGTTCCAGGACCCTTTTCTGTGGTCTTTGTTAGAGATTGTCTACAGTCAGGTGCTAACATCGCTTGTGGGCGATCTTAACAAAATTGATCACGAGCTTATGATGCTTCGTGTGTTTGTTTTGGAGAAGATGCTGAAAGAAATCCTAAATTGCCACTCTGCGCTCTTCGCTGAGCTTTGGATCTGCTTCGACTCGAACCCAGAATTTCCAAAAGGGCGTTTAAGGGAACTCGACCAAATACTTTTTGAGCTGTCTGATTCACGGGCTACCTTATAATCAAGCAGAGTTGCGTAAAATTGCTCGAGCTACTTGTAGCGGAACTCGGCTGTCCAGTGTTTGTGGTGCAGGGCATCTTCGAACAAGAACTCGTAGGCCGCTTCGCCGTCGCGTTCATGCCATTTCGGCACCGACAATTTCAATAGTGAATTCTCCATTGAATTATAATTGATGCTGATTCATTCAACCGTTGGCTCAGTTGCTGGTTGGTTTGGAGGCGGCTGGCGGGATCTGATCGGTTGCGACCCTCGTGAGTATTTAAGCCGGGTATAATATTTAAACGAATGATTGGTGGAACTTTATGAACCTACAGGGCGAGCAAATACCCAAGGCCACGATGACGTCGTACTTGAAGGAGAAACTCGGCAAGACGAAGATCAGCACTGAGTTTACGGAGGGCATTCTGCATATTGCGAAAGGTATTCCCGCCCTCGAATTAGAGTATGTGACTCGAATCGCCAACAAAGCAAACGAAATCTGCACTGCCGAGAAGAAGAAAACAATCAGTCTCGACCACCTGTACAAGTCAGTGTAGCACTTCAAGCTGAACTCCCAAATGGACACCCTGAAGAAGGTTGAGGAGGAAGTCAAGAACGATGTGCTGGTACTGCCCTTGCTAAGATAGGCTCGACACAAGATGAAGCTGGAGATTCAGAGAAGCTACGACGAAATGGTTCGCTAGCGGCAGGACAACGGTGAACCAGTGATTGCTACTTCTGCCTCGGTGCCACTGCAGAAGACATTCAACAATAGATTGTTGGAGAACTCGGACGAGGAAGAGGACTTCGAGCAGGAGGAGGAAGTGGACGAAGAAGTACCGAAGGAGCCGTGATGGTTCAGTCGCAATATAATTATTATGCTTTCGCAGGAGATCATCGTGGACATGACGGAGGGCTATCCCTTCGACACCCTGCAGCAGCAGTAACTTCCCGACGCCCGCATCTTCGTCCGTCGCATCATCGAATACAGTCCCAGTACTTATGCTCAGCTCAAGGAACGGTTCGAGCAGGCTAAGAAATTCAGCAATCCCAACATTGTGCGGCTCGTGAAGGTGTTAGAAGAGGAAGGACGCTTCCATCTACTGTACGAATTCGTTCCCTTTGGAGTGCAGTCGCAACTGTCCAAACTTTCGGTGGAAAAGCTGGAGCACCTGAAAATGAAGCTGGTTTACTTGTCCGCGTACCTCTTCGAAAACCGACTACAGACCGAATTTACGCTGAACTGCATCGGCTTGGACCGGCATCAGTAGCTCAAGTACTATCTTTCGCTCGATTTTAAAGTTACGCATTAAAAGTTAGCGGAGGTCCAAAACGGTTACATCTCGCAGATCAACCGCATCCACCGCACACTGATGGCCCGGATCGACAGCGCCGCCACCGAAAGAAGGAGCAAGTTCGCCAGCGACAGCGAGCAGAAGTTCGTGCTGTACAAGGCCGCGTCACCTTCGTCGACGGCGAGGGTCTACCGCAGAACCGACTCGATCAACTCTCCAGAGGAGTCGGTGAGGAACACCCAGAACCGAGAGAAGTCAGTGACTTCCAACAAAACCAGTCCCAAGTCGCAGCTGCTCAAGAGCAACACGATGGAGATGCTCAACCACATCGAGATGCGGTTGGGAGAGCTCAAGATAACCATCAAGAAGTCCAACACGGAGCAGTCCGAACAGTCGGAGCAGATGCGTGAATCGGTCAAGGAGCGCTGGAACAAGCACAAGCCCGACAACCGCAAGTACTCCGGCGAAGTAAGCTACTTCTCGCCGATCGCCAAGAAGCTGCCGGTGGTGGAGTCCCCGAAGAGCGTGAGGAATCCCCACAAACGGTCGTTCAAGGTCGGCTTAGAAAATATCGTGGAGGCTAGCGAGGAGGAGAACAACCGCAAGGAGAGTACCGATACCACGAAGATGCAGCTGCAGAAGCAGCAGCAGCTCCTGACGCAGCAGAAGGTCGTGGCCGTATCGGGAGTCACCACCACCATCGAAACTAACATCGACGGCAACAGCAGCACAATGGTCAAGAAGAGCGCTGTCGTGAACAGCATTGCCATCAATTCCGGGCCGCCCCTCATCAGCAAGAACAGCGACACCATGAGCAGATCGTCCAAGATGAAGGAGCCCAAAAACAAGATCGACTTCGAGGAACTCAAGAAAAGCGAGTTCGAAAGCTTCTTCAATAGCAGCGAGGGCTACGTGCATGAGTTTCTTGGGGTGCTCGATGATGGAGCCGGAGCACGTCCTTCCAACACCAAGCCCTCCGTTGTTTCGCAGGTGCAGCAACCGACTGACGTTGACCGGCACCGTCACCGCGAAGACGACTTCCGATCCCGAAGCCGAAACAACGTTGTGTCGCCTCGCGGCTCCAACGACCAGTCTCCGAGCAAGCCTTTTCAGGAGGACAAGCGGAGCAACGACGCTGAACTGCGCAACCGGATCAGCCAGGCGATTTCGCAGAGTAACCGGGCGCTGGAGCGTTACCGCAAGCTGTCGATCCACAGCATCAGCACGGAGTTCGGAAAGAGCAAACGGGCCAACGGTGATGTTCGTGCAACTTGAGTACTTCACAGCGAACTTAAAATCATGCCGGAATTCTTTTGCGCAGCCACTCGACCAGGCGAGGCAGCAACTCAGCTATCTACTCTTCGTGAAAGGCGTCATGCCACATGTTTTCATAAAACAGAAGCTGCCTTAACCAACACATACCTATTTGTCTTTCGATTGGCACTTGTCCAGCAGTTCGAAGGCTCCGTCGGGCGACACCAGCTTGTCAAGGCCGCCTTGTACGATGAGCACAGACGTCGAAAACTTTCCGAAAGTCTTCGAACATTCGTTCAGTGCGTTGAGGATTATCTTGTATGTGTTCGCAGACACCTCACCAGAAAAATAGTCGGGGTCTCTATGGAGTTCGTCGGATACATTCTTGTTCTTGGTTGCGACTCCTCGGATCGGTGCTAAACACTTCGCCTTCGGCAGCAGCTTGCTGATTGTGGCGGCAATTGTGCACAGCAGTGAGCCCACCATTGGTTTGATCATTGCAGACACAAGCACTACCCCCGTGAATCTGTTTGGTTGTCGAAGACAAAGATGGTATACCAGCAGTCCTCCCAGCGACGCTCCAATCGCGAACTTCGAAAGACTTGGGTAAAGGTCGTTGACAAGAGCGACGAATTAATTGCAATCTCCAAGCAACGATTCGAAGGACTCTACTTCCCCTCTATCTCCTTGAGAACGACCGAATCCGCGATAGTCAAACCCGACAACAACGTAACCGTTCGCTGCGAGCTACTTGGCAATGTGCGCACTGTGGTTGGTGTGGTAGTAGAGACCGTTGAAGATGAACACGACTGCGACTGGCTTGTCGGATGTTACGTAGCGGTACGTCGCAAGCCTGATGTCTTTTTTTGCTCCTACGAACATTGAGATGAAGTTTTCCTCTGGATAGCGGCAGGCCCCCTGGGGATTCTCACGCAGATCTTGGGGAAGCTGCTGTGCTTCCTCGATGCGATTTTTCTTGAATTTAGAAGGAAGAGATCGATATGCCAATTGTTTGTCTGCCTGACTGCGATCCATTACACAGCAATTATAACTGAACTGCCCCGAATGACGCGACATGAAATAATAGTATGGCCGATGTACTCACTTTTGATATCGAGCTTTTTTCAGTGTTCCACCTATCGGCTTGTAATGACGAACGATATTTAAGCTAGTCCAGAAATTTTTTGGGAAGAGTCTGGATAAATATAAATAATATCGCTGTTTTGAACGATGAGGCGCGGCTTTCGCAAACGTAAGAGCCACAACGGTATGTCCTCCTTCGTGGAGAAGCTTGCACAGATCTTGGAAGTACTGCTTCTTTGAGTGCAGAACGATGAGTACAATGAAATTATCAGCTGGACGTCGGACGGGGAGGCCTTCTCTATCAAGAACGTTACGCGTCTCACAGAAGCTGTCCTACCTGTCTTCTTCAAGCACAGGAACTTCTCTTCGTTCATCCGGCAGGTACTTCGGGGCAAACTCAGTTGAACATGTACAATTTTAACAAGGTGCGCTGCACTGAGGGCTAACACGTGTATATGAATTAACATTTCCGGCGCAACTTCAAGTAACCACAGCCATTACATCAGAAACGAATACCGGAATATCAAGCGCAGAAGCGTCGAGGACCGTGAGGATCTCGACTACTACAATTCCACGAAAACGGAACAGCTGGCGAGTCAGCTGGCGGAAATGACCAAAAAGCAGAAGGAGCTCGAGCTCATCATTAAGCACCTTGTTGCCGACAATCACAATCTTCGCAGCGAAAACTCGAAGCTGTGGAAGCGCGTCGAGAAGAATCTTGAGAAGAGCGATAAAAAGGTTGAAAAGCTGATGCTGTTCATGCTCTTTGGCAATCAGATGATGCTCGACGAGGAAGAGGAACCCAGGGACACTTCTCCAGTTGCTTGCCTCGAAAATGAAATCCGCCTGAAAATCGAAAGCGACCCGGAGCATAAGACACCGAAAGAGAGACTCGTGAAGAATTTGCTGTCAATGCTTCGGAATCAGCGCGAATCCAAAGTCATGGAAGACCTGTTGGAGAGCTACAACTGCAATCAAAAGCGCCGAAGGTCCAAGAAAACAGATTCGATGCGACAGGCAGAGATAAAAGCAGAGTCGGAAGATGAATTAGACGAGAAGTTGCCAACAAATACACCCGAACCACCCATCGAACCACAAGAGAAGACACCCAGCTTGATCGACGACGTCAACCTCTTTCTGAACGTAGAGGTGCCGCCCTCCGACAATTAATTCTCCCTTATATGATCTATGCATGTCATATCCTCTCCTTCAGTCGATCTCATTTTTTCCTTCGCATGTTGATTGACTGCGAGATGAACTGCTCCAGGTCTTCGAGTGGCAGTTTGCTTTGCTGTCGACAATGGATTGTGCTCTTCCTCCGGCCAATCCCACTGCTCGCTGCCTCGGTATGGTTGCGTTCTATTCGATAATCAACGACGCTGTCGTCCGTTACGTTGAGTTCGTCCGCAGGTCCTCGCAAGAAATCCTCGATCCGGTACTTGCTCGACTGCTTTCGTGGGTAGAGCTTCTTGGTTTCGTCCAAACCAAAGTTTTCCTTACCCTTCATGGCTTCCACCGATTTGAGTATTCTTTCCAACTCCTCGTCTCGCTAGTTGAGACTCTGCTGCATGGCCATCACCATTTTCATCATGCGCCTGTTGAACTTCCGTTCTTGTTGCAGCTTCTCTTTGATGTGATCCAGCTTCGATGTCTTTATCTCAGGATCGCTCTTGAGCTGCCGAATGTAACTATTCAGGAAGTTCATGAACTCCTCCGAGTCTTCGTTGGAGTCGCTCCCTCGTTCGTGGATATGACGATGACTCTCCTCATCCTCGTAGAGATGCTGCGTTCTGTACATTTCTCGTCGTTATTGAGGCTGTTCGGGCATCAGCGTCCTCTTTCGGGTCTCGATCGATCTGCCAATTTCGCTGGGGTGGCTCGATAGCCGGGCGTTCTCAGCAGTTTTCGATTTGAGTATTTTCATGTCGTCAACGGATTCAATTTATTTTGTAGTTGTACAAAGGAGTCAGTGGCGTCTTGTGGATTCGAGGGGATTATGCAGCAGGGTAAGTCCGTCAATATCCGCGACCGTCGTTGGGCCTTCGCTGCATAGGCGCTCGGGAAACCGAGAGCGACTCGAATCCATGTTTTCTTTGTCGTGAATTCTCGCCGTCAGCATATGAGTTAGCACCTTGCGGAAGGAATTATCGCGGGGCATTCTTCGCACCTGCCGAGAAAGGTTCATTGAGTGATCTGTCAGCCCAGTGCGCGTCTGCTAAAATCTTGCTTTCCTCGACTTAAATTAAGTAATCGTCCGTTGCAATTCTTCCTTTTCAACTTACTGCCTCATCAACTTTTGCTCGTTCGTGTACCTTCGCTGGGTCAGCTGCTCAGTAGCCGACGGCTGTGGCGGCTTCACTCGCATTCTTTTGCTGCAGTGCGGTAAGAAAATTTTTCGTTCGAACGAGTCGATCCTAAATTCTTCGTTAGGAGTACTTCTGAGGAAGCGAAGAGATGAAGGTCTTTCTGACTTCTTCCTAATCCTCCTTGACCTGCCTGAATTGAGACCCCCGGATTCTCAGGGCTAAGGGCGGAGTGAAGTTATTGTTGTAGTGCTGGTACCAAATGTACAAGCGGTGGATGTTTTCGTTGCGGATGAGTTCGTTCTGTAAGGAAATGTTCTTTAAATGGAAGTAAATGAATTTCAGCGCTTCGTAGCGAGCGCGATCGAACTTCACTTCTGGACGCCCGAAGCTCGTATTCCATCCTTCCAGTGCCTCGATGAAGAACTGGAGTTCTTGGTTCTTACGCGCTGCATCTTCTTTCTTGATGACGGCAACATCGAACGGAGGCGGCCGCTGCTCTTCCTCCTCTTTTCTCTCGCGCAGCAAGCAGTAGAGCTGCTCTCGAGAAGTTCGGGAGGCCCGCTGGTTCTCCTCCAGAGCGATGCTCCCGCAAGATTCTATACGCTTTGAGCTTTTGTGCATATAAGATGTATGTTTATTTCTTTCGACGAATCACAGCACCAGAGAGGCGAAAGCACCCACCGCCACCGTCGACCAGAACAGCGAATCGTTTCGGTAGTTCCATGGCATCTTCGCGAGTTGAAGGGCACCCGACAGCGTCTTTGGATACGGGTACTCGTAATGGTATTCGGCGTTGTGGGCGTAGCGGACAGGATCGCGTTCATCCAGTTGGCTTCCCTCCTCTAGTCGTTCGATCAGAGCCAATGCAACTTGCTCCTTATTCTTCAACCCCGAAGCATCAGCGAAGTCCTGCATGTTCGAATGCGTGAACTCGCGTTTATAGAGAGGAATAGAGTTCCCCTCCATCCAGCCGTGCTCCTTCAGCTCATCAAGCTGGCTGACAAATCCCTCGAAGGTTTGAGGATCAGTCTCTTCGATGCGCATCCTGTCTCCGGGGTCTTTCCACTCAGCTGGCATGAACCCCTTGCTGAACATGTACCCGTACTGGGTTATTCCGGCCTTGCTTTCTTTCGTAACCAGAGGCACCACGTATTCGTAGCCGGGCCGACGATAAACCTCTCTTGGTACCAGACAAGCCCTGTTGTGGATAGGCCTCCCCGTGATTTTCACTACATCAGCCGCGCAGTACCTCTTCGATAGAGCCAGCTATCAAGGTTGCTCCGGTTCCAGGGTGGGTTGATGAGCTCGTCGTCCTTGAGTTCGTACACGGGCTTGCTGAGTTGTTCCTTGCGGTAAGCAATTTCACGCTTGCTTTGGAAGTACATCACACCAGCGTACGCGGCTTTGAAGAGCGCAAAGCCTGCTACAGCAAGCTTAATGGTGCGTCTGAGTCTCGCGTTGTTATGATAGCTAAGCGCCTCCTCCATTATAAAGATTATATGATGCAGGCAATCCAAAGGTGCTTTGACGAGAACCAAGCAAGTGAGGCGGGTCTTAATAAGGTTTTATTGCTTCAACTTTGTGATGATGAAAAACATTCATCCGGGACTCTACAAATTGCTGGTGCTGTGGTATGGGCAGCTCAGACCTTCAAATGCACTCACGACACTAGCTCTGCTCGAGTTGTGGAAGGAGCTTTGGTTTTCTAAGAAGGAGAAGATGGCCTAAAACGACATTAAACTGAAGAAGTTTGAAACGCTTTTGAATGAGCTAAGCGCCTACAAACCGCTGGGAATCCTAGATACAATGGGACTCATCATACTTTACGATCAGATTCCCAGGAATATATTTCGCGGCAGGCCCGAAGCCTGGGCAACAGATCCACTTGCTCAAGCACTTACCAAAAGTCTTCGCAGCGACAAAGAAGTATACTGCAAGCTGCCGATCCACTTTAGATTGACGCTGTGCATCTGTATGCTACACAGCGAAAGTCTCGAAGATCAAGTTTCCAACGAAGTGTATATAAAGTAGCTGGAACCAGCACTAGATCCAATACTTTACAAGGCTCTTTATCAGCTGTGGTACAATCATTGGGATAGGATCCGGCTCTATGGGAGAATTCCATAACGAAACGGGCCTCTTGGTCGTCCCTCCACAGCAGAAGAGCTTGAGTATTTGAAGGCGATGAAAGAGTTTACTTGATGACTGTTGTTTGAAGTTTTTGAGTGTTATTAGTGCAGAGATGAGCGAATAGTACAAAGAAAGAGTCTGCAAGGTCTTCGAGAAGCTCAACCTCCTCCAAGAGAACGTCTAGGACGACAAGGTGAGTCGCTATCGCCTAGTGTCTTCCTTCATTAGCAGCTTCGAGAATCGGCTTGAAGAATTGGCAGAAAGCAAATCCGCCAAGTTCGATGTTGTGCTGAGCAAACTGAGAACCCTCACGGAGGCTGTGGTCGACAACCGGAGCCGCAGGGAGCGAGCAGAAGGCGAAATCAACAAGCACATCGTGAACGTCGAAAAGAATTGCTTGAAGTTGCTGTAGTCGAACCGGCGCGACCGAATCTAGGTGGAGAAGCGTATATCCTACCAGCTGAACTCGCAGCTGGACCTGCTGGCCGCGGAAGTGAACAAAAGATCTGCGATACAGAGCCACGGCTACATCGACTCGATTATGCAGGAAGACATTGTGAGGTAGCCGTGCTGTTGACGCAGGCTCAGGGAGGAAATTTCGCTGGAGAGTGCAACTCGGCGATAGGTCGAGGAGAGGATCTTTACGGAGTTTAAAGAGCAGATGGCCAAAATGCGAGAGGAGAACGAGCAGGATAAAGTCGACAGACAGGAGGGTGAGAGCAGAATACTCGCCAATCTAAAGGTGATCAATCAGTCGGTGAAGGACCGCCTGTACCGAATGAAGAAGGAACGCGAACAAAATGAATCTCACGCGGTCGCGCTCGTGGAAGCTATAATCGAGAAGTTGCGTAAGGAACTTACACAAGTTCGATACTGATTTGCACCTACTTAATAAAATTATTGGGATGAACAAGGAGCACCATGAACACTACCGACTCTACCTTGAGACCAACCGCAGCTTCGTCGCGGAGAAGTTCCAGGAGCTGTTCAAGGTCGAGCTGCAGGAGGAGGACCCGCGCATCAACCACATAAACCAGAACAAGCTCGAAAAGTTAGTGCGGGAGGTGTTGTCTTTCGAAGGCAATCCGGAGCTCCAAAGATTTTACGCTGAGCTCAGCAGCAACATCGCGAAGTTCTGCTAGCAAGACAAGCCACTCGACGACACGGCAGTCATCGAACTTATGATCTTTTGCTTGGAGCAGGCCTTCGAAGAGAACGGCGATGGTAACAAGGGCGAAGACAGCGACAATCAAAATAACAAAGAAGAACCATCGAGTGCCCAACCGTAGAAAGAGTAGCTGCCCCAACCCGAAGTCGAAAAGGTGGACGTAGGCGGCGTTCTACAGCAAACGATTCAGAAGTACGAGGAACTTCTGCAGCAATCGACTCTCTCCCGTGATGAAAGGTTCGTGTTGGAGTCCTCTCTAGCCAACATGAGAATGCAGCAAGCAACAATCCGGGGCATTCCTCGCCATCGGAAAGCACAGTCAGTCGTGGAAATTAGCAACTCGCAGGAAATAGAGAACCCCGAATCACTGAAGTTGCCAACGCCGACGAAGCGAGAGATTCTCCTGAAGCGCTTGAAGCCAATCTTCAAATTTGCCTGCCGCGAGCAGCAGACGACAGGCATCAACACAACGTTCGACCGCATTAATCAGGAGTGCTCGATCATGAACCTGGGCAAGTTTCTGATGTTCTGTAACGCCGTCAAAGTCCCCAGCGAAAAGCTGACTCGGTTCGTTCTGATTGAGAAATTCAAAAAGAATGCAGAGGGCTTCCGCGACATCAACTTCGACAAATTCGTCGAGCTGCTCGATACCCTCCAACAAATTGACAGCACTCTCTACGATAGAATAGTAGTGCACGACAGTCCTGTCGCGAAATCTCGGTTGAAGTCTGTAAGAACGCCTTTCGCCATCCACGAAAAGGAATATTTCAGGGAGCTCCGTATGCCCGTCACGGCGAGGAAATAGCTGACGAGCCACTCTGGACAGATGAGCTACTCTCTGAGGGAGGAACTTCACTCTCGAAAGATGCTGAAGTCGCAAAAGCAACGCTACGGAGAAGCTGTCGCTGCCGATATGGCTCTCATGATATCAAATAACTCATTCCACGGCTAAGCAGTCCCCACCGAGATGATGCAGGCAAGTCGACTGTCTGAGTCGACTCAAGAGCGGACTGTTTACACAATAGAGCAGCTGAAGGGGGTTGCCAACGAAATCGAATTAAAGCGGCTGTCGAGGCTGATCGTGCACGACGACGAGGACGATGAGTTCATGAGAAGCTATAAGGTGGAGTAATTCAAGAATCGGCGGAATAGCAACTTGATCACGAACATCAGGAAGCGAGCGCATGAAATAGAACGGCAAGAGCAGGAAAGGGAGCAGAGGCAGAAGCTAGACGACCCTGCTGCGAACAGATCTCGACTGAGGTGATGTTTTCGATGTTTGGAAAGTTCAGTTGATCTCGTGTATCATCAATTTCCTATCGCAAGATAAATATTATTAAATGACAGTGTAAGAATCTACACTTCTGAGATTTCCGATAACGTGGTCGTCCACAAACTGCTCAAAGAGGAAGCCATAATAGAGTCAGTAGTCCGTTCGCCCTGAAAGATATCGAGAATTATTTTCTTACTTCTCGCCGGAACCGCCTGTGTTTATTTCTGAAGGATATGAGCACTTCTTGACAATCGACCAAAGCTTGGCGTGATAGGAATGATCATGCCAGTAGCCCATCCTACCCAATCCGAAGATGATTGGCGACCTGATTTTGTTCGACCATTGGCAGATCCGACAGCCATCAGATGATTACTTCTGCCGATATGAGGCTGACTGATGATATCGGTTGTGCCAATTTTGTGATTGATTGCTCGCTGAGCCGAAGCCTTTAATTTTTATGATAAAGCATCGACAAAGCATGCCTCCAGGAATCTGCTGGCTCCAGGAATTCCAAAGCCACGAGGGCTATCCCATTCTAGACTAGGAGATTTCCGTATTGATAGCAAGCGCAAATATTGATTTTTGGGGTTTTGATTAATGTTCAGAACATGATATTCGATCGATCTGCCGTAAAAATTGATGTGGTGGGACTGGTGTTGAGTGGTGTGGCAGCAGTATCCGAAATAGTGGGTTTTGCTTGGCAATCATCATAGAGGGATCCATCTTCTCGAATGGACTTTGAATGTTTCAGTCTACTATTCCATCGTTTAGATGGTCCCAAGCAAGTCTGAGTTATTCGACTGGACTTGCAGGAAGAGGCACCGTCGAAGCTCTCTTCTGATTATTTAAGAACATTGAATAGAAACGTCCAATATTTCGGGCTGCGATGATTGGCCGCATATTTCGTACTGATTCTTTTGCGTCTCAACGTCCTATCAGTCAACGCTTTAGTGTTCTGAAGCGACTTGAAATTGTTGGCGGAGTGCTCTAGTCTATGCTGAATAGAAAATAATTAGTTGATTATTAAGACTGACGGCCTTAAATTGGACTGAGGGTGTATTTGACGGTTGCCTGTCAGAATCCGCGTTTTAAATGTGAAAGCTTTCTTCTCTAGATTCTGAATGTTCGATTCTAAATTTAACAGATTGCAAGGATATCGGCTCTATAAGCCAAAAAGGTTCCAATATTCTAACCAAAAGGTCGAGTCCTCGGTTCAGACAGGATATGGCGGCACTCGGCGAAAAATAGCATCAATGAACTATTTTAAATAATGGGAGCGCATAATGGAAAAGATAAAAGGCTATTCTCACTGCCATCTGCCAATCCGAAATCGAAGAGGACTTTGTCTGTCCTGGGTTTTTAAATAGCGTCAACGCTGCTTATGATGCTAGCTCGTGTATTCTTTTGACTTGTGAGTGCTATTCAAAATTTCAAACGAATGGAAGCATCTATCATGCTTGCGAGAACATCTAACAGGTTTCGTAGGATCGATTCTTCGGAGAAACGAGAATTAATTCAACATCAATTGGTGAAACACGATCAGCATTAAAAACCTGAGGGATCAAAACCCGGCTTGAAGAGGCAATTATCGAGGATATACCTGATTAGCTTTCGCATCTTCCTCTAATTTCGCCGTAATCGTTTGAGTTCCTTTGCATAATACTCGTATGGACCCTCCCCAACAGTTATGTTTGCAAGCTAACCTGTTCGGAGGATTTACTTAGAAGTTCCTAACTCATTGGATGGGGTCGCTGAATGCAGCTCTTCCGCTTTGAGCTGTGGGGCTGACTCTGCGTTATTCTCGGCTTACCGTTGGAGGTGCTTAGGACGCGAGCGGAGTTTGAAGTGCTGGGCAAGTGAATTCCGTGTGCTCCAAACTATCGATCAAACTATTCAACGGCTCGGCGGTTTTGGAAGTTAATAGTGGTGGTGAGGATGCACTCAGGATGGACGCAGTTTTGATTCAGTTTCCCGTACAGGCACATGGTTATTAGAAACACTATTGATTGACAGATAAACTAATCACTTTAAAGGGCGAATTACGTAGGAAAGGCCTTAAATCAGTGAGATACACCGATTTTTACCCTGAACTTAAAGAAACGGACTTCTCGAATAAATTTCGACGTTGTGACGACCACCCAAGCCACAAATTTTAGACTTCGTTCAAGTCAACAATGTTGTGTTACTAGTATCAACCAGTTCATATTTTGTAATCGACACTAAAACACTGTCAGTCGACTCAAAGGATTCCCTTCAGGCGGCTGCTCGGCTCTTCGAATCAGCAGTTCATCTTCTGCCGCCCTTCTTGCTTCCGAAACTCGTCGGTAATCCCAATGCTTTCATCATCTGCTCTGCTTCGTCTGGTTCTTATAACGTTGAAGGGTTTTCGTATTACTTTTCTGGGGTGGGACCTGCGCAACAAACTGGCTTCTCGATATTCTAATGTTCCACCACATTTTTCGAAGCAATTTCTTCAGCTTGTTTCTGTGCTAAATAGTGCTTCTCTTCGGCCTTTTGTTCCTGCTTGAGGTGCTTTCGGGTTGCTTTATTCACGATCAGCTCCATGGCCGAAGGTTTAGAACTCTGTTTCTGCGAAAGCACTACATCGCCATTGTGTGTACCTGCAAGTTTGCTCCGAACAGCTTCAGGTGCGACGCCCTCCACTTTCAAACTCATGCCCAGTTTGCGGTTGTGACTGGCGCTGTTCAAGTGAGTCAGAAATGCTGAGTCACACTTGTAAAGCTATCTGCAAACGTCGCAGAAGAATCCACCCTGCTTCATGGTCTTCTTCAGTGCATCTCCTCGTCCAATTTTCGAATTGATGGCGAGCTTCTCGGTGCGTCCCACCAAAAAGCTCTCGGTACGTGGATCTTGATTGAGAATACCCAGATCTTCTTTTGGGCCTTCTTCCTCCTCGTAGTGCTCCAGCTTCCACTTCCTCCGACCGAGTTCGTCCGGTTCCTCTTCGACCAGCCTAGTTTTGGTCTTGATGTTGGGATTGAAGTCGAAGTCTTGTTCGTTCATTATCGATTATAAGGTTCTCGTTTAATATGGAGGCAATCAATACTCGTCCAGATCGATATCCTGCCAAAGCTTGTGCTTGCCTGTTTGCGACTCCTTCTTGTCCTACCTCTTCAACTTTTCGTTCTTTGGTTCCTTCCGGGTCTTACGGATTCCACGGAGCGGACGATGCACTTCTTCGAACCCGTCTGATGAGTTCATTCGGAGGTCAACGGAGCTGCCGTCTTCTTCCTGCTGTTAAGCAGCTTTGTTAGCCCTGGGGAATAATCCGAGGCCTTCCTTTTCAATCGATGACTTGCCTTTGTCGTACACAACGAACTTTTCTTCCATCGCATACTGGTGCTCAATTCCAAGGATGTTGTCGTCTTCGGATTTCCTTTCCTTGATGGGATTTAAGATCGAGTTGTTTTCCGACAACAGGTTTTCTTCGTGCTGCTCTGCGTCTTTTTCGAACTCCACCTTCAGATTGTCCTGCTCAGGGTAAATCTTATTGGCGATTTGAGCTTCTAAGATGATGTCGCGGATGAATTTCCATTCGTAAAGGAAGAGCAAGAACTGCCAGACCGTCCAAACCAAGGCCAGAAGGATGGCGATTAAGGCGAAGGCAATCATGACCTTGCCGTATGTGAGTTTGGTTTCAGTCGACATGTTGCTGTCGTTGGCGAATATCATGAGCATCACTTCCAAACCGAGGTAGCAGAGCTCCACGAGGATATTGATCCAGTTTGTGAAGCTGGATTTGGACGGCTTGAAGAAGAGGTAGAAGGCGAAGATGAGGAAGTTAGCTGCAATCATGGCTGGTACCTGAATCTCAATAGTTCCGATCACCAAGAAGATGCAGAGAAGCACCTTCCTAAAGTACCTAAACGGAATTTGGTAAGGAATAAAAGATTGGTCGCCCTGAATGAAGGCGAACTTTCGTGGGACTTTGCTCATGTCCTTCCGGTACTTGAGCGCCTTGACAATGACGAGTATGGGGAAGCCCAAGAACAAGGCGAAGCACAGAAACGAAAGCACTAGGTTGCCGTATTGCCAGGGTTCAGTAGGCTTCAGGTCTTTCATTTGGAACATCGAAAAGAAGCCGAACGTCATGAAGCTGAACCAGACAAACTCGTTTATGGCTCCGTACTTGAACCGATTGAGGTACTGCCTCTTCGCGAAAACCCTGACCTTTTCACAGCATTGGCACAGCTTTTCCTTGAGGATGGCTACAATGAGACCGACGATAAGGTAGATGATGAGAAGCGTGAAGTAATGGCCAGCACTCACCATGAACGTGATCTACCCGACGACTGTTTTGTATTGGATGGGAGTTGCCGGACTGACCCAGCTGCTCGGCACAACGTAGAGCTTGAATAGGTTTGGCAGGAACTGGAAGTTGAGAATCGAGAGCTTCGTCAGGAAGGTAGTGAAGTTGTAAGGCAATCCGGCGACGATGAAGATGTGGAAGTAGACAATTTGAAAGACTTCCTGTACGAGGAGCATTGGATAGGAGCCCTTGAGCATGAGCACCAGCAGAATGGCAAGGGCGAACCAACCGAGTCCGTTGGCGAAGGTGCCGATGGATTAGGAGGTTTTCAGGACGTCGGGAGAAATGTAGTCGTAGGTAGGCATCGGAGCCTCAGCCGAGGAAGTCTGAACGACATTGCCTGACGTGTCCGTGATGGCGTTGGGTTGGAGGATGTCCAGCACAATCGTGATTTCATCGACTGAACTCGTGTCCACCGCCGCCTAGTATTGCTGCTGAACTGGCGCTTCCGGGCTGGCTTCTAACTTCTCCTAGGCGATGGACACCGTTGTGTTGATATTGATTCTGAAGCTCGTGGTGTTCAGTCTAACGGCGTCCCACGAGTAGCTGTCGGAAGGAATGCCCTTCAACGTAATGTTGATGATGCTCTTGATCTGGCTGATGTTCAGAACCACCTAGCGGTTGAACGTCAGGATGCCGAACAGCGTGTTGTTTTGGTTGAAGGTCTGCAGAGTGTACGTGAGCGGCTGCACGCTACATTGTGGAGTGGTGGAGGTGCACGGCTGGCACTGCAGGCTCGAGTCCGAGTAGTAGTTGGTGGGGCACTTGCTGACGCACTGCCCGTTGTATAGGAAGGCACCAACACACTGCACGCAGTTGGTTGCAGAGCCGCTGCAGGTAGCACACGTCGAAGAGCAGTTGTTGCAGGTAATCTGGTCGCTCATGAGATAGGTGCCGGACGGGCAGGCGGCAATGCAGGCGCCGTTGTAGTAGAAGTTGAGGGTCGAACTGCACATCTGGATGCAGAGGTTGTTGCTGAAAAGGTAGCCGGCGTAGCAGCTGAAGCAGAAAGTAGCGTTGGTGCAGTTGTTGCAGCCGTTCACGCACAACTCGCAGCGCTGTGTCACCGTCGAAGCGTAGTAGTTGATTGGGCATGTTTGCACGCAGTACTGCGTGGTGTTCAGACCGTAGTAGCCCAGCGGGCAAATCTACACGCAGCTCTGCGATAGCGGGTTCGCGTATGTGATGGTTCCTCCGAGAGTGTTGCTTGGACACAGGGAAATGCACGGCGTCGAAGAGGTTGGAGTGCCGCTGCCGCATCCGCTAAGGCACGTTCCATTGTAGAGATAGTAGTTGTACAGCGGAAGAGCGATGCAGGTTAGGCACAGCAATTCTCCTTAGCATGTCTGACAGACCGAAGGGCAGGCCGTGCACAAGTGGGTCGTCATGTTCTTGTACATCCCCGGTACGCAGTTCAGCACGCATGTCTTCGTAGACTGCTGGCCGAAGTACGGGTACAGGCAGTCGCGTATGCATCGCCTGGTGGGTTGGTAGGCAAAGTACAGTGGGTCTGTGCACGATTGCACACATGTCTGCGTGCTGTCGTCGCCATAGTAGCTGTTCGCACAGTTGATGACGCAGACCTGATTCGTGACGTCCGCGTAGAGAGCAGGGTTCGTGGGACACTGAGCCACGCATCTCCACGTGCTGTTGTCGGCGAAAGAGCCAGGCGGGCATGCAGACACGCATGTGCTGCTCGAATTTTAGGCAAAGTAGTTCTTGGGGCAGACCGCCACGCAGAAGTTGGTAAGGTTGTCTGCAAAGCTGCTCCACTGAGAGCAGTTGGCCACGCACTGACGGGTGTTGTTTTCTCCATAGGAAGCGGTTGGGCAGCGGAACACGCACTTTTTAGTGGAATTGTCTGCGTATGTCCAAGGAGTCGACGGGCATGTCACCACGCAAGATTTCGTCGAATCGTCGGCAAACGTATTTACAGTGACAGCAGGCGTACTAGGACTTATCCATGGGCAGCTCAGTGAGCATGTTCTTGTGAAATTGTCCGCGTAGGTGAACAGACTGATGGGACATTGCGCAACACACCTTCCTGTGCTGTTGTCCGAGAAGTAGTTGACTGCGGCAGGACACAGCTGAACACAATCGCGACGGTAGTCACTTGCCCAATATCCAGGGGGGCAGGTGAGCACGCAGATGAAGCTGCTACCGTTGCTGGCGAACATATCCGGCACAGAGGGGCATACCGGTACACACAAGTTCGTAGTGTTGTCGGCATACTCCGGCAGAGCAGAATTGCAGTTCTGCACGCACCTCAGAAGATGCGTGTCGGCGTATTCGTTAATTGGACAGTTCTGAACGCATTGTCTCGAGCTGTTCTGAGCGTACCAACCTACCGGGCAAGTAGTTTTGCACGTCCGATCTCCAGAGTACCCGAACGAATCGATGACGCCGATAACGTATGAGCAGACCAGGTTGCATGTCTGTGTGTGGTTGTCCGCGAAGTATCCTCCCGGGCAGTAAGTGACGCATGTCTCAACTGTCGGGTCTGCATACAGATACTGTCCTGCAGGGCAGATCGGCAGGCATTTGCGGCTTACATTTTCCGCGTAAGTGTTTTGACTCTGTGGGCAAAGCTCAACGCATGTCTTAGTCGAGTCGTCTGCGAAGTACGGCGGCGTGGAAGGACATGTCGTCACACACCTCAAAGTCGAGTTGTCAGAGTAGCTCTTGTAGGAGGAATTAAATCGGCAACTATGAATTCCGACGCACGATCTCGTTTCGTTGTCTGCAAACGTGAAGGCTGAAACGGGGCAGGTCAGCACACAACGCCTTGTCAAAGGATCCGCGAAGGTTGACTGCGAAAAAGGGCAAGTTGGAACGCAGAGCCTAGTTGAGTTATCTGCGAACGTGTTTTGAGATGAGGGGCAGACAAGTACACAGGAGTTGGTTGAAGAATCGCCGTAAAGGTTAGGAATAGCGGCGCACACACTTACGCACACGTGAACACTGGGATCGGCAAAGCTGGGCCCTGGACAAGCCGACATACACATCGTTGTGACGTTCTAGCCGTATGTCCCGTTGGGGCAGACATACACACACCGATTAGTAACGTTTTCACCGTAGGTATAGCTCAAATTTGCTAATTGAGGACACTGCGCAACGCACAACTTGGTCGAATCATCTGCGTACCATCCTTCTGGGCACATCTGCACGCAAATTCTGTACCCGGCTCTTGCATCGGCGTAGTAATTGAAGGGACACACAAGCACACAGGTCTGAGAAGTGGGATCAGCATAGGTATTGTATGGAGCAGTGCTCGGGCACAATGAGATACACGTCTGAGTTTGGTTGTCGGCGTAAGTGTTATTCGGGCACGCCGTCAAGCATTTGTTCAAGTAGCCGTAGTAGGGTGGAGTTGAATTGCACCGAGATACGCAGGCCCAAGAAGAGTTATCAGCGAAGAGTGGTCCGGTGCAAGCAGTTTCGCACTTTTGCGTTGCGTTGTTGGCATATGTGCCTTGGGTTCCTGGACAGTTAGCCACGCATCTTTGAGTGAAGGGATCAGCGAATGTGCCGGTAGTGCAGTTCAATGGCACCTAGCAGACACGCGTATCTAACCTGCCGTAGGTTCCAGCTGGGCAGACAGCCACGCATTCCTGGGTTGAATTGTCCGCGAAGAGAATCGCTGGAGTCGCTGGACACTGAAGCACACACTTGTTAGTGGTTCTGTCGCCATAGGTCGGTTGGGTGCTTGGAACAGTCGGCGCGCTCGGACACTTGAGCACACAAGTCTGCGTGTCGTTATCGGCGAATTTGTTGGCAGGGCAGGTCTTTAAGCAAAGCCGCGTTTCATTTTCTGCATAGGTCTGGTTGGTTCGCGAGCAGTCCACGACACACTGCTTGATAGGCAGTTCTCCGAACATTGACGGGGTGCTTGGGCATTTACTAACGCAATCGCCTGTCGAACTGTCAGAAAATTGCTCGCCGGTGCACGAATTCACGTCGACACACCTTCGCGAAAGTTTGTCTCGGTAAGTCATTCCGATCGTCGACGGAAATGTTGGGCAGGTGTCAACGCAGAGTCTCGTTGCGCTAAATCCATCTGCGTAGTAGATTGTCGTTGAGGTCTACGGGCATTCCGTGACGCAAAGTCTAGACAGATCATCGCCGTAATAATCGGGGTTGCTTGGACAAGGGTTCACACAGTTTCTGGTGCTATTATCACCGTAGTACCCGATCGGACACTGCTAAACACACGAGGAGTTGGGAGACCCAGCACTGGTTTCGTTATACCGGTAGGTGGACGGAACAACAAGGCAGTTGGCAAGGCATCTCCGAGTGAAGTTGTCGGCAAAGTTGTCATTTGGACAGTCGGTTACGCAGATTCTGCCCACGTCCAAAGCGAACTAGGAAACCTAGACGCGACAGACGGCAACACACTGCCCTAGGTGAGTTTCCTTGTAGTAGCTCGGAACTGATGGACAGCTTTGGACGCAGGTCCACGTTGAGTTATCGCTGTACCAGCCGCTGGGACAAACAGTTACACACTTTTTGTCAGCAGCGTTAGAGTAGTCTCCGTAGGTGTTCAGAGGACAGAGCGAAACGCAGCGCCAGGTTGTGCTGTCGCGGTAAAGGTTCAAGGTGCTGTTGCACGTAGACACGCACGTTCTGATGCTTTCGTCGGCATACTGCGGTTCGCACGTTTGCACGCACTGTCCCAGCCCGATGCTTTTAAAGTAGTAGTCGGGACAGTTTTGCACGCAGTACTTCGTGGTATTGTCCGCGAACCACTGGGTAGCAGCGGTAACATTTGGGCAGGCAGTCACGCACGTATTGTCGCTGGGATTGTTGAAGTAGACGCCAGGACACACCAGCACGCAAAGTTTGAGAGGCGTATAAGCGAAATAGCCAACAGTGGTATTGCAGGTTTGCACGCACTTCCTCGTGCTGTTGTCACTGAACCAACCTGTCTGGCAGGAACTCACGCATATGTTGGGCGAGTCCTGTGCAAACAGGGATGGAGATGTGGGACACACAGTAACGCACCTGCCTGTGCTGCTATCTGCGTAGTAGCTGCCAGTGCAGGTCGCATCGCACGTTCTTGTTGCGGTGTTCGCGAAGAGTCCTGAACTACATTGGCTGACGCACTTGACTCCTTCTGCGAAGTAGGCTGGGTTCGACGGGCAAGTAGTCGTAATGCAGCTGCGCGTTGTAGGGTCTGCCAAGGTCGAAGCCGGGCATGTAGAGACGCAGGTGCCAGAAGAAAAATACATGATGTTCGGGTCGGTCGGGCAGTTGGACACGCACTTCTTCGAAACCGGCTCAGCATAGAAGCTCGACGGGCATGTTGTTTGGCAGGTTCTGCTCGACTCAACCGCATAGTAGATGGTCGGACAGACCGTGACACACGACCCTGAAATCACGGAGTCTGCGTACAGAGAAGGATTCGAAGGACAGTTAGCAACACATGTCTGAGTGGAAGGGTCCTTCAATGGAAACGAACCTGTGCAGGTCAATGAACAAGTCCATGTACCGTTGTTGCCGTAAGTCGACGCCGATACAGGACAAATAGTGACGCATTGCCGACTCGTGCTGTCAGCATACACGTAAGGGGCGGCACAGCCGGAAACCGGCACGCAGGTCCGAGTGAGTGGATGCCCGAATTCGCTTGTGTTGCTGCAGACGGTGTTGCAGACGTAGTTTGCGCTGGTGCTGTCGGCAAAGAATCCAGGCGGGCAGCTCGTGACGCACTTATACGTGGTCGAATCAGCCCATGTCCCCGATGGGCAGTCTAAATAGCATACTGTTTACTTGCTGTGCAGATGCGAGTGGGCGAGTCTTGAGCAAAAAGTCCACCGCTGCAGCTTGTGACGCACTGCGCAATCGGACTTGTTTATGCGTAGGTGCCCACTGGACAGACCGTTTCGCAGGATTTTGTGGTGAGGCTGATGTAGCTGGACGTGCATGTCTGCACGCAGGTGCGACTGGGAGTGACTTGAGAGTAGTAGCCATTGGGACACACATACACACACATCTTGACGTTCGGGTTGGTGTCCGCGTACATTTGTATCGAAACCGTTCCCGGGCAATTGGCTGTGCAGATCTGGTTGATGGGATCGCCGTATTGACCAGCTGGGCAGTCTAAATTAAGCAAACCGATACTTATCGCGAGCACACAATAGTTTGCAGTGCCGTTCACAAAGGTGTTATTTGGGCAGATTGCTACGCACATCCTCACCGTTTCGTTGGCGGTGTAGTTCACGAAGTAGTAGTTCGGGCACGTAGCCGCACAAGTTCTCGTGCTGTCCTGCGCAAACAGTCCGCTTGGACAAATTTTGACGCAGCTGCCGTAGGTCGTGGCGTTGTAAGCGTATGTGGCTGGAGATGCAGGACAGGCTGCATAATTTTAAGCTCTACCCAATGTGCACTTTCTGTAGACGTCGTCGTAGTAGGTGTAAGCCCCGGCAGTCCAAGGGCATGTCGAGACGCACGTTTGTGTAAGGTCGTTAGCGTAAAGGCTTGGCGTGGAGGGACAGGTCTTTACGCAGCTGTTGGTGGAGGGATCAGCGTAATAGAGGTTGGGGGAGGTCCACGGACAAACTGAATAAGGATGGCAAGTACCTTGGACGCACATATTGTTGAGAGGATTCCAAAAGAGTCCGGTGGTGCAGGAACCACTGACGGCTGCCAATAACAGGCAAAGCGGCAGGAGCTACTTGAGCATATGGCGATTATAATATAGTTTGAGAGGACGCAGACCGTTCGTCATGGGGCAGCACCTGCCTTGGCAATTGACAGCTGGTTGCCAATGAAACTCAGCGATAATTGATTAAAATATCCAATGAGAATCATCTACGGTCTGCTCTTCTACTACCTGATCGGCATCGTGGCTTCCTGCGTGCTTCTTGTGTTTTTCATTCCTCAGTTCATCCGGAGGATGTTCTTCCGGGTCTGGGACAAGATCCACCTCAACTTCTGGATGAAGTTCCTGTTCTACGGCATGATGCTCATCAACCTCATCGTGCTGATCGACTCCATCAACACCTACTACCAGTACCGAGATATCCTCAGCACACGTACTTCCTGGCTCACTCAGAAAAGATTGACGCCCTCGCAGAGGGAAAGGTGGACTACCTCAACCTCTACAAGCAGTCGCGCGAGTTTTACATGGCCGAACGCAACTTCATGCTCACGGCTTCCACTTTGTTCGCGACTTTCGTGCTGTACCGCTTCCTCGTGGCCTTCCACAAGCTGAGCGGCATCGAACGAGAGATCAGCGACTTCGAGCTGACCAACAAATGATAGCGTTGCTGCAGTGTATAACCGTATATTCGTTTGATCGACGTATCTCTGCATTCATAACCTTGGTTAACTGTCGGCATTCGGTTCGAGCTCAACAAATATCGCACAATGTCATTTGTCATTCCACCTTTTCCAGCAGTTCCCACATAAGGATAGAATTTCCTCGGATGACTGATTTGTTAAGCACGCGGTGCTCGGTTCCGCTGATCTCGATGGCCTTATCCACCACAAGATTCATGAAGCCGTCCACTCCGATGACGATGCCTTCAATCTCCCTTCCCGCGTTGATCTTGAGCCGTAGCTTCTTCCCCACGTACTTCACAAGATCTGGCGGGTAGCCCTGCTTCGGTTGGTTGCGCTTCACTGAAGACATTCGGATCTCTTATAAACTTACCTTTAGATTATTCAAACTTGGATTCACTGTTTGCAGTCCTCAACATCCACGCCTTTCAAGCATTTCAGACCGCACAAACTCAGCCGGGTGTTTTAGCGCCACCTTAATTATTGCGAATAACAGCTATTTTCTTATGCATCGCCGAGCCAACCAAAAACTCCTGCAGTAAGAAGAACATCGCGGATCGTTCTGCCGCAGTAGAAGTCAGTACTTAAAGGAAAACTGCAACCCCAATGCTGCTCAGAGCCAGTCGAACCTGCTCAACAACAGCCAGAGTATTAACAACATCCAAAAGAGGGAGCGGAGGAGGAGTTCCCTGACTCAGGAAGAAGAAATTAGGAGCACCAAGAAAAAAGGGTCCTCGAAGAACATAGGGCTGCGCAACAACAGATGCCGAGGGAGCATCACAAATCTGATAGAAGAGGTGGTTCCTCAAGTGGCACTGGGTCGCCCCAGGGAGCATCAAGAAGAGGACTTCATAAAGCCAGAAGACATCGGTATGAACAGCAAGGCTGTGCATCACCAGCTGCAAAATGCCATGCAACGCCAAATCGAAAGACAGAAGATCGAAATCATAGCGCTGAACAGCACGATCCTGCAGCTGAAGCAGAAGGACAAGTCTCAGGTAGGCGAGATCTCTCGACTGACAAATATCATTGCCGAGCTGGAGTTCCAGCTGATGGAGGGCGAGTCACGCAAGAAACCCCTATCGAGTCGGCAGGCTCCAGCAGAACTCCAGGAGGAAAACCGACGCTTGCGAACCGACCTGCAGGAGACTCAGGAGCTCATCAAGAAAATACTGCTGGAGCGCGAAAAGGAAAGAATGTTCACCTTTCACAATTGATATCACCTTTCTTTTAAATGTTCGGAGTGCTTCTGCTACTCGCAGTCGCCGTAGCGGTGCGCTGCGACTGCTACAGCTATCTACAGGGAGATGATTACGTGAGCGCTGGTCTCAGCAACACAAGCTACTGCGGTAATCACCACTGTGAATTCAGGGGGCATCATTCGCTGGCCCATCAGTGATACCGTCATTGCAGCTTCGAATTCTTCCGACGCCACTGCTACCGCTCTCTATTCGAGACTCTACACGCTGTACAAGACTGGCTCGGATAAGAACCTGGACGCGAACTGCCTGGGCATTGCCATGTATGCATTCTGCGCTTACTCTTACCCTACTTGCGTTGCTCGCGACCAAAACAATGTCACTTCCTCCGACACTGCTGACAAGCCGTACCTGTCAATTAACTTAGTGTCGTCTGCAAGTGGGTCTGCGACTTGTGGCAGGTTCGGTGTCCCACCCAATTCGAAATCTACCAGACGATTTGCGCCAGCCAAGCCTCGGATACGTGTTCCCATGGCCCCTATCAAGTGGGTTTGTTGGTTGGAATCTTCTTTTTGTACTTTGTCATCTGAGAAAATTGGTATTAGGATCGTGCATAAGAAATTACTTATTTAACAGATAGAAACGGTCATATTGAAGCAGCAGTTAAGAGTGCATTGCCAGAAAGAGAGGGCGAGAAGTTGAGTACGGAGTGCTTCAGTATAGATGGAGTTAATCTATGCTTTAAATGGTTCTGTGGCTGACGTAGATTATAATTTCAATGGCGATGACTACAAAATTTTCGAAGGAACGATGCAGCGTGGAGAGCTGCAAGCGACTGCTTCAGCTTGCTGACTATCGTTTGGCCGAGGAAGACATTCATGAAGCCGTTTCGGTTCTCAACCAAGCAATTGTGTCGGTTAGGCAAGCGGAACATGACGATCCAGACGACGCCAGGGAACTGCTTGCACTGAAGATTCGGATATACCGGCAGCTAGCCGAACTATTTCGAAGGCTAGGCAAACTAGAATTGGAGTCGCGCTACTTGAAAGAGGGTAAAACGTTGGTTACGCAGCCTCAACGCTCGATCAGGAGAGCAACGACACGACGCTGTCCAATCTGGCACCTCCGAGCATCGTAGTGTCAGCACCCAGGATTGACGCTTGATATGCATTCCACTTCTACTACTCGAAGCGTCGGATATTTCTGCGGGAAGAGCGGTAGGGCTGCTTCGAATGATAATATATTAGCGTCCGCGTAATAAATATCTTGGGAAGCTCGAAGATGACGCACTAGGCGGTACTTGGCAGTAATAATCATAAACAGCCACCAACGAATCCATTATCGGCGTCAATTAGTAGTGCCTCAGGGCCGGTTGTAGCTCACGTGCGTTATTGTCTAGTTGATTTTGTTGCTCAGCATGGCGCACAGCTTGTCGTACTTTTCTAAGTCAATCCACTATTACATTTGTATTTCAGGCATTCCAGCTCCAGCAAGCGCTGTCGCTCCAGCTGCTCCAGCTTCCGGCGTTCGCCTTCTGCATTCGCGTGCATCAACCGCTGCTCCATCTGGGCTATCGTCTGGTTGAGCACCTCGACTTCCTGCTTTTTGCTGTCGAGCTGCTGCTTCAGGTACACTGCTTCCTGACCGCTTTCGCCAACCGACCGATCGATCATGGCATTCTTGGCGTTGAGGTCGTTGCGGAGCTTGTCGAGCATGAAGTTAAGCTGGTTGTTCTTGCTGTTGAGGTCGGCAATGTCCTGAAGAAGCTTGGCTTTCTCGACGTTCTGGCCGTTTTCGAGCTCCTGCATCTGTCTTTCCCGCTCCTGAATGACCTTTAACAAGTTCAGGTTTTTTTTGTTGAGGGCGTCTTGTGCATCCTGACTCATCTTCAGCTTCTGCTCGCTAGACTTGCTCAGGAACACGTATTTCTTGTTTTCTTCGTCACGAACCCGGCTGATCGTGTCCCGCAGCTCCTGCTCGTATGACATCTTGTTGTTGTTCAGCAGATCGTTGAGTCTTTTGTTGTCCATGCCCAGGTCCTTCCGGCTGTTTTCGGCCACCTTCAGTCTTTCCTCCAGGTTCTTGACCTTTCGTTCGTACTCAAAAGTTAGCGTTTCGACGTACTCCTGCCCTTCTCGCTTGAACTTCTCGAGCTCCTTGGCGTAGAAGGAGGTGGTATCCTCGAGGCTCTTGCCGTCAATGGTTAGCTGGGTCTCCAACGCATGTATTTTATTGCTGTAGATGTCCTGCATGCGCTGGAGCTCGCCCTTCAGCCTCTCGTTCTCGATCTGGAGGTCTTGGTTCTGGTGTGCTATCGCGTTCAGCTTGAACTCCACCTCAGACATCTCTAAATCTTTGCGACTGAACTCGTCCTTGAGTTTGATCAGCTTGTTTTCGAACTACAGCCGCACGCGCCTTTCGTTCTAGAGGTCGCTTTCCATGCGGATCTTCACGTCTCGGAACTTGTTGCGCTCGCCTTCCAAGATGTTGTCGATTTCGCTGAGGTGGTGCATCTGGCTCTCCTCGCGCATATCTACATCCCCCGCAAAGTACGTTGATTTCCGTAGAAAAGGTTCTGCTTCGATACACTGCTAAATCCCATCTTGGCTTCACCGCCGAAGTTGGTCGGCCCGAAAGCAGTCTGCTTGTAGGCCATAAAATCGAAGGCTTTAATATTAAAATTATTCGCACACAGGATACTATTGGGTTTCAGCGCACTGGCTTCCTCTTCTCGCAGCAAAGCCGGTGTCGCTAGACTTCCTCAGCGTGGTTGAGCGACCTCGCTACTCGCACGATCGACGACCGGAGTTACGGGTTTTGCTTGATGACGATATCCAGCAGTTCTTCCTAGGTGGTGATTTTCGGGTTGTGAATCAGCGCCTTGATCATGCTGATGCTGAGTTCAAGGAACAGGAAAGTGTCTGGGTTGTTGCGTAGAACGTTGAACATGCGAAACTGCCCTTCGGCGATGAGCGCCATTTCCGAGAAGCTCCCGTGGTTGGCTCCGATGAACCGATAGCCCATAATAGCAGCGGGCTTGGCATTCTGCCGAAAAACGTTGATGCGGTAGTCATTTTAGAAGCTCGGATAGTGCGTTTCATAGTAGTCTTCTGCTAGGATTACGAGCGTCTTGGTGTTGTAGTTGAGCTTCTCCGGATGGATGGTGTCTTCGTCGCGGAAGAGATACATGCACGGGTCCATCGCGATCACCAACCCGTTTATCCGATTGTCCTGCATTGCAGCGCTGATGCAAGTGCTCGCTCCAAAAGAGTGACCGTAGGTATTCACTCGTGAGAAGTCCAGAGTCAGGTCTTCACCCATAACCTTGGCAAACCTTTTGTGGTCCTGCGCAAAATCCAACGCTCGCTTGACGTCTTGGACCCTCTCCTTTAACTGTTCGATCCTGTGCAGTCGGTTAGGTTCCAGGCCCGGAAACGGATTCCTAATGGACTCGCGGTGAATGAGGGATATGACGAAGTAACCTTCATCAACGAATTCCCTCGCGAACGAGTAAAGCGAATTGAGACCTAGTTGGTGGGACAGAATCATAATGGGAAAGCACCCCGCTGCTGGCCGCACGTTCGGGTAGGTGTTGGGCATGAGCATACGAGTGTAGTAGTGGCACGTCAGATATATCACCCACCAAGGCAGCTTGGATTGGTGCTCGGTATCCTTATTGACTATATCGTACATAGTGTTCCAGACGCCCTCGGGAAAAAGTCTCTTGTCGTTGCGCCCCTCGGTGGCGTTCGTGGGGTAGAACAGTTCTATTTCGGCTTTGTCGAGGCGAATCCTTCGATAGCCGATGCTTTGCCGTGTTGACGGAATGTTGTACACCCGCAGTTTGAGCGTGAAGCAGAGTAGCGCGAGGAGCAGCAACAAGTGAACAATGCCAATGCCCCACAATAGATAACACAGATACGTCAGCACGAATAGCGCTGCGTTTATGCGTAACCCTTCGACTCGGAATTTGATGAGTGCCAACGCAAATGCACACAAGCTCACTTCAAGCGTACCTGCTTCAAAGAGGTAGGGCAGCAACTGCACCGCGATGAGAGCGTATTCCAGCCAGAACTGCTTCTGTTTGTAGCGGAATTGATTTATCATGCTCTGTTTATAATTTGTTCTGTTAATGCTTCGCAAGAACAAGTGCTTTCTAGAGGGCGTCAGCCTCGTCGAGTCCCAGATCATCATCGGCGACGCCCAGGAAGACCAGAAGCATCGGCGGCGCATCCCATAACCCTCCCACAACGCCGAGCTCACCCAGCGAAAAAGTTATAATTACCATGCTGCGCATGACGCTTATCAGCCAATCAACGCCTCCACCAAAGAAATGAACTTGAACCTTCCGATTCGAGGGCGGCAGAGCATCATCGATCCCACTCCCACTACTTTTACTCCCAGGACTGATGTAATCCGCAGCACCAAACTACGGGTGCCTACGTAGTCGCATAGAGAAGCCACTCCAAGGCTTTATGAAGCACCAACTGCCAGCTGCTCTCTTCGGCAAGTAGAAATCGAGCTTCTGAACGACTATCGACACAAGGGAAGTGGAAACGCCTATAACATTTTCGACGAGGAAGAGGCTCTGCTACAGAAACTTCCTAAGTGCGAAACTTGCAGCACCAACCTAGACAACGTTATTCGGACCTACATCTGCCTCAAGGAGGGGTGTGAGCGTGGCTATGAGTTCGTGTGTCCGGGGTGCCAGCCCCGCGGATTTCACAAGAACCACAAGATATTTCCAGCCTTCAGTGTACTCTACTACTTCCAGAAGCAGGCCAACGATCCGGCCTCTCTCATCCAACTCGGTGAACTTTCGGCGATCATCTCCTAAATCGAAACAGCGTTGAAGTAGCTGCACGCCTAAACAAAGAGATTAAACGAGCTGAAGTGCGAACTCGAAGAGCGGGCTAATCGTTACAAGCAATAGCAGCAGAACGGCGTGTATCGCACTATCAGCAAGTAGCTACAGAAGCTCATTAACAATATATAGGACTATAGCGAGTACGAATTCCAGTCCGAACTGCGCAGGGTCCTTCACCGAACCAACATCAACAACCTCATCACCAAGAGACGCTCGCCAGAAATCCAGAGTCAGTTTTTCCCAAAGCTCAACTAAATGGTGCGGGCTCTAACCTAACCGCTGCTCCCTTTTGACCAGCATCTTGCTCAGCCTGTCCTGCTTTAGGCCATTGCCCCTCTCAAAAATTATTTCGTCGGGGAGGAGATTGAGTTACTCACGAGTTCCAAAGTCAGCCTGAGGGAACTCGGCAAGGTCAGGCTTATTTGCGACGGAGACACACATGTCAACATCGAAAAAGTGCGAGAGGCAGCGGTGTCGTTTAGGGGCAGACGCATGGACAGGGAAATTCGAACGGTAATCGAATGCTTGCAGCGATGGGCTTTGCGTCGCAACCGATTCCGCGGCTTCGATTTTACCCTGGACTACAAACTAAATGCTCATCCGACCACTGAGAACTCTCCTTTGCTGTCGGAACTAATGAAGGTCCCAACCAACTCTCTCCGGATTACCCTTTACAACATTAAGAACAACGAGGCGATTTGTAACGAGTTTAACCAGGTGTTCGCACCTTTTCGATAGGTGAAGGAGCTCTTTTTGAATATATTGCTTAACCATCTACACAGTCAAGCCCCAATCTTTCTCGAACGTCCGGACAACATCGTACAGTTCTCAAAATCTCTTGGACATCGACTTATGAGGCTCACGATCAGGGCCCCAATATCAGTCGCCGAAGAGCACCAGGAAGCTTTTCTGAGAGAGCTCAGCAACAAACCGCATCTTTTGCACCTGGCAGTTAAATTCGACAGCCAGTTCACGCCAGCCAACCAGATGCTCTACGGGAGGCTCCTGAGATTCTGCCAGCTGCGTTTGCAGACGGTTTACAAGCTGCATCGCCTGGCGTCGCTGAAGTAACGTTTTGGCAACGGTCATTACGAAATGCTAGAACTGCTTATATGAATGATCAGCTGAGTCCGTTCATTTCCTTCATACGCTTCATCATTTGCGGGTCGTTGTCGTTGTCCCACTGCGCCATGTTGATGCGTTCCTGCATCTTCTCCAGTGTCTCCTTCAGCATCTTTGCGAAGTCCACTGACATGTCTTCGATGCGCTTCTTCAGCTCGCTGATCTCCACCTCCTTGTTCTTGATGCACTCCTCCTGCTCCTTGCGGGTCTGCGTGATCTGCTCCTCGCTCTTCTTGAGATCGTTTTCGCGCTCACCGATCTTCTTCGTGAGAGAGTTGAGTTCGTCGCCGTACTCCTTTTGCATCTGCTTGTACTGGTGCGTCATCGCAGTTGTTATGGTCTTCAGCTTGTCCTTCTCGTTGTTCAGGTCTTTGTCCAGGTACATCACTCGCTCGCGCAGTTCGTTTTCAGCACCCCTAATACCATCTGCCTTTTCCTGCTCCGTAACAAGCTGCTTCTGAAGCGTGTGGATCTTGTTGTTGAGTAGTTCCACCTTGTCAGCATCCTCGTCGACCCCGGTGTCCTTTTTGCTCTTCTTTGGTCCCATATCGATGAAGTTATATTATCAGAGTTGCTCGACGCAGATCTCCTGGCGCAGGCTTCTCTGCAAAAATTCCATGAGCGTATTCACGACGAACTTGCCTTCTTCGCCAAACTTGCCTTCGTAGATTTCAGAGGCCAGCAGATCCATTTCTTCCTGGGACTTGCGTATTCGCAGTTCCTTCAGTATCTGCTCTAGTTCTTCAAAGCGAGCGCAGCTCTGCCTCCTCGCAAGATCGGACACCTCCTTCAAGAGACGCTCCCCGTAGAGCTTTATTGTCTGTGTCAGCACAGAACTACCTGTGTCCAATCCTCCAGGATGGTCTGCCGCTTCTGCTGGATGAGTTCGCAATGCGGAACAATAGTCTTCAGCATGGTATGCAGCATACGCTGGGACTGCACCCTGCACCCGCCGATGACTTCGCTGCTGTCCTCGCACAGATACCTGACGAGCTTGTCGATGTTCTCTTCTGGAAGGAAAAACGGGGCGCCGCTGAACATCTGGAACAGTTCGTTCTCGCTGTACCACTCTTGGGGCATCAGCTGCTCGAAGCACAGCTGGTACTTAATCATGCACACCTTGAGGTGGAGGATCTCAGCGCGTAGCTAGGAGACTCTCACGGGCCGGGTGTGCTTGAGACTTTCGGTCTCGATGACGATGTTGTCTCTGCTTTCTAGGTGCCTGGTCTTGACCGACCAGCGATCTTTTGAGGAGCTTTCGAAGTTGGAGATGGTGGCGGAACGCAAGTAGTTTTCCTTGAAGTTCTTGAGTTCTTCCTGGCTCTGCTCGAGCTGTTCCTGGTAGCTCTTGAGCATGGTATCATAGTTCTCCTGCGTCTTATTCTCGCTCTGGACGCTCATCTTGTACTTCTCTTTGAGGGCCAGCACCTACTCTCGCAGGGCCGTGTTGCTGTTCTCCAAAGACCGCTTGCTGGCCGTCAGCGAATCGATGTGGTTGTTGAGTCGATCGATTTCGTCGCGGTCCCTCTCGTCCTGCATCAGCTTCAGCTGGTTAATCTTCCTCAGCAGCAGGTTCTTGTTTTCGTGATTGAGCAGCTCCACCTGGCAGCTCTTTTCTGAGAGCTTTCCAGTCAGCTCCCTCAGCTGTTGCTCCAGCGACTTCTTCTCCTTCTTCAGGATGCTTCTCTTTGCCCGCACAAGAGACTTCTCGTGCTCACATAAACGCAGGCTGCATTTTAGCTTTTCGTTTTCTTCGCGCATCACCTTCAGCAGCTCCTCCACCATCTCCAGAGACTCGGGCACCGGCTGAAGTCTGCTGTTGATGTACGATTTGAGGCGCATCGTTTCCTCGATAAGCTCCTGCCGCTCAACTTCCATTTCCTGCAGGACGTTGTTAGCAGGCAGCTTCCTCAAACGAGCGATCTCGGCGTCCTTCTCTAGCATTGCGTTCTTAAGTGCCCCGAGTTGTCTGCGCTGGTTCTCGACCATTAAGCTTTCGTGTTTCGCGGATTTGCTGCTGCCTGCTTGGGCGGTATCCTTGAGTTCGCCTTTAGTGATACCTTCGAAATATTCTTAAAACTCCTTCAGCCGCTTAATTTCAGTGTTCTGAGAGTTGCATTGAAGGCGGCTCAGCTCAAGCTGCTTCTGCAGATGGGCATTTTCTTTTTTGAGACGGTAGCGCTCCTCCTTAAGTGCCTCAACGTCGACCTTCAGCCCGAGACGAGGCTTCGAAGCATTGCATCGGCTCGGCGGTTGATTGAGTAGTTGCTGAAGAATGCTCGGTTGACTCTCCAATTGGCACTTGCTGATTTGTTCGAGATAGTTGTTCTGGTGTCGAGAGAGGACTGTTGCGGACTCGCTGATCTACTTCAGACATGCAGTACCTTGCGCGAGTGGAGACTGGCGGCACTGCGGGGATCCCCTTTTCGATTCATCTAATATAAATTAACCAGTCAGCAAGTAAATTTATGCAGGAAGGAGCAGGCGAAAGCTTCAGCTTCGAGGAGTGTCGCCAACGCAAACAGACTCTCGTGAGAAACACCGCACTCGAAGAACTCAAAAAGATCGAGGATCGCCTACTGATCTTAAATCAGGCGCCTGTCGAGGAGATTGGCATTGAGACCGGCAGCACTGTTTTCGCGGAGACCGCCACAGACGATTACGAACTCAACGAAGAGTTGTCTTCAAGGTTTCCAGTAGCAGTACGCACCAGCCAAACTCTCTACGAATGCCTGGTGTATGCCTTGGCCAGCAACCTCTATAGCGTTCGAGCTGAAAAAAAACGCACGAAGCTGCTCGAACTGAAAACAATCCTTTACACTGATGAGCTCGAAGATCTCTGCTTGGGAATCGAAGATGTCCCAGAAGCGTACTCAGGCGTGGCTACGTCGGAACACTTAAAGGAGGTGTTGGCCAAATTCTTCCGGCTGATCGAGCGAGAGCTACAGTAGCCCAACATCTACTCCGCCGATACTGTAGTGCTGCAAGTCCTCAACAAGTTTCCGGTGTTCCTGTTTGCCTTCGTGCTGCTTCTCAGGAAGCTGGTTAAAAGGTTGAGTCTGCTGTACGAAATGGAAATCGAAGACTACTCTGTCTACGAAATGCGCACAGACCCTGAACTCGACATCCTCTGGCTGCTGGGAGAGTTCTTTGAAGTCAGCTTTGTGATGTATCAACTCGACAGCAAAATCATCAAGGAGCAGAAATTCAAGGTTAACGAACAGGAACCCATCTGTCTGGTACGCAACGACGATCCCTCTTCAGACTGGACTTACCTGTGCCTCCGGGATCATCGCGTTCGGGAGATGTCTGACATCCAAGCAGAAGACCGGCCACCGAACGAAAACTTTTGGAAGACAAACAGTTCGGCAAGCGAGCTCAAGATAATCACTTACTTCGATCGTATGCCATAGCAGCTGCCGGAAATGAAGACCAAGCGAAAGGTACCGAGACGCTTGCAAAAACGCAAGTATGAGAAGAGCAGTCAAGTGCGTTAGGAATTCAGCTACGATTTCAAGGCTATATCAGCAGAAACTGAGTATGTCATTAGCATGGGCGAGAGTGCGTTAGCCCGGCTGCGGCGGCTTGCTGAGTAACCTGCTGAAAGACTGCTGGGTATTGAAAGAACAGTAGAAGTGAAGCTGGTTCGAATGCACCCGTGACGTTTCTTTAATTTTCTATTCTGCCCTCAATTAAATCTGCACTTCTATTCGATGGCGAGTTTAGACGGTGGGCTGCGGTCCGGCAGAGTTCATCCAGTGAATGAAGTGGCGCCTTTCGAAATAACAAGCCTGGCCATCCAGCAGAGGTAACCGCTGGAGCAGCGGCAGGAGTGTCGAATCTGTATTGAAGCTGGCGGAAATTTGATTCGTCCTTGCAAGTGCTGCGGAAGCGCAGCTTTCGTGCACTTCGAGTGCCTCAAGATATGGATCGAGAAGCGTTCGGAGGACAAGGACGGAGTGCTGCGGCAGTTCCTGCGCATTGATTGCGAGATGTGCAAGCACCAATTCATATTTCACACTCACATCACGGAAAGCTTCAGCTGCGACGAGTACGCGCGCATGGACACCTGCCGAGCTGAGATCGTGCTCTAACTGTTCTTCATTGGGTTCTTCGTGGTGGGCGCTATCGCCTGTGGAATACTGCTTTCTCGTGGAATAACTGCCGACCAGGAAAGCCCGCCGGAAACAATGAAGTACTCACTCGCGACCATTTGCTATATGATCGCAGTTCCGACCAGCGTGATCTTTGCGCTGGCGTTCATTCGTAGCTTCGTCTGCAGCTACTTCGTACGAAGACAGTGCCAAATCGTCAAAATAGACGAATACCAGAGTTCAGAATCAGCGGCTGTCCCCGAGCCACCGGCGGACCCTGCTGCTTGATAGTTTTTGAGTCTCCTTCGATTATAATAGTTGCGGGATGGATTCGGAGCCGTCTGAACGCACCTCTACGAACGATGTTGATCGCTACGTCGCAAAGGATCCCGTGTTCGTTGAGCTCCCAGAACAGTAGTTGGTGGGCATCGTCAAGATAACCACGGAGCACTTCGCTTATTCATATGCCCAATACGACTACGGCAGCAAGGAGCAGCGATCCACGCTCGGCATCAACCGAAACATCCGAAAGTACTTCATCAAGCGATTCTTCCTGTTCGAGAAGTTCGATGATGGCATCCTGCTGGACGAGGAGAGCTGGTATTCGGTGGTTGCAGAGCCCATCTCGAAGTGGCTAAAGAACCGCCTGCTTGAGTCCAAAATCCATCTGAACAGCATCCTCGAGCCCTTCGTAGGAGTAGGCGGAATCGCTGTTCATCTTAGCTGCATTGCCCATCGCTACATCGTCAATGACCTCGACCCCACCAAGATAGAGATGCTGCGCAACAACCTGTCGGTATACGGAGTCGACCAAACCAACATCGAGTTCATGTGCCAAGACTTCCTCAACATGAAGCCCTTTAAAACCGATCTGGTAATATTGTGTCCGCCCTGGGGCGGCACCAACCTGGAACTATATGACAGGGAGCAACTTGATAGTATTATGCAGCCAAAACTCTCCGATATCCTGCGACACGCACGCCTGTTCAGCAACAACCTCATCCTACAGATGCCCAAGAATACAAACATCCGCAACCTTATGGAGGTGGTCGCTAGGGCCTACGGAACGCCATTGGCGCAGATCGTCAGAGTCATGTTTAACGAGGTCGGTTCTCAGTTGTTCGTCTTTGTTGGCGATGAGCCTTTCACCCGGATCATGACTGCTAATATCTACCAGATGCTGTACGCTTCGCTCAAGTGCGAGTCCAAGGAGGACTCTGAACGGGTGAAAAAAGCCTATCGCACTGATCCTCTTTCAGTTTTGAGACAAATCTACTTCACAAACAAGTCGCCTGGCGGGTTTCAGAATAGGCGACAGAATGCTCACAAGCTAACACTGTACTGATCCCACCCAACTAGAATAGATACAGGCGGAATGCAAATCATATTTTGCGGACCATGATTTTCTTTGGGTTGACCTTTAAGAGGAGACTGGAAGAACCGCCCTTGGGGTTCTGGTCGTCCATCGAGTTGGTTCGATGGTGCGAGTGGTTGGCGAGTTCCAGAGTCGACGACATTCTAAAGACAGATGTTTCCTTCAGGAGTTCCTTGCTCGACTTCGTTTCGATTTTGGGAGGTGGCCGCGGAGGAAGATCGCCCGACCGAATGAACGTGGATGTTTGGTTGCAACTTGGACGAACAGCCGAATTCTTTCCTTTTTCTTGGAAGAACGAAGTATCGAAGTGCTCGCTCGACTTGCGCTCGCTCTGCCTTTCTTTGAAACAGAGCGGAAATATTTTGCCGTTGATGGTTCCTTCTTCCTTTTCGTCTTTGATCTTTTCGCTTGGCTTGTTGTAAAGCTCGACATCCGACTCCAGCTTTCTTAGCTTATCCTTAATCTATCCGCATCTGCTCTCGTACTATTCGAGTCCCCCTATTGTTTTGTTGTTTTTGCTGTCGAAAACAGCTGAGCCCTTGAATTGTCTCAATGTTACTTCTGCTTGCATTGTTTCTCGATTTGGAATCATGGAATGGCTCATAGGAACTTCGTGCTTCACGGGGGTGCTCCATCTTCCGGGATCTTCTTCCTCAGTCACTTTGGTTTGGTTCGAACCGCAATGGGACTCCTTCATGCTGTCTACCTTCATCGTTGTGCGAGTGGTGTAGCTCTCTTCTTCGCTGTCGGAGCTGCTCATGTCTTCTTAGGTGAAGTCGATATCCAAATCGTCTTGTCGATGATAGGTCATGTAGGTGTAAAAATCGTCCTCGGCCAGGTAGCGGTACTCGCCGATCCTCATCCTGCGGTTAGAAATATCCGGCTTCAGCTCAAGCTTTTCGAATAGGACTGCGATGAGATCGACGGTTTGGATTTCGGTCGAGAACAGCTCGTTATTTGGCGTCCTCCCGTAGAAGAGACGTTTGAATAGCAGTTGAAAAGCAAAGTCGAGGATCGGATGGCTCTCCAGAAACCTAATGACCTTATTAGCGCTTCTTCGGTTAGCAACCAAATGGAAGAACTCCACTAACAGCTTTCGAAGCTGTTTATCTTCGTAGCAGCCGCGGAACTCTTCAGGCACTGCTTATCTGCTGAGGTAGGCAAGTGGTTGCGATTCGTCGTAGGCAATGTGTTTTATTCGTTTCAGCAGACGCATGGAAGAGTCTTCGTAGGCCAAGATGAGTATGCAAAGGTAAACCATGCGGAGGTTGTTGTTGCCAACGCGAGGCAGCCCTCCAACCCTCATAAAATCGAGCCGTTCGAGTCCTTCGAGACAGTTGGGCGCAGCGAAGAAATCTCGGAGGAATTGTCGAGGCGAGCGAAGACAGAAATGAGACAGACCTGGGTAGGGGTACTTGAGAATCTTTATTTCGGTTTGGAAGATGAGTTCAATTCTTTTGAGTGCTTCCTGAGTCATTGTGATTCGTTATGAATGTGCAAATACTGACTATCGTCGCACACTCCATTCATATCTTATATGCCGATCAAAAGTCATAGTTATTCGCGCAACCCTATCGTCCGCATCTCTTCGTGGCGTTGGTTATCTATCCGTTTGAATTCAAGACCCTCCTCCGCGAAAAACAGCAGGTATACGATGCCTGCAGACGTGCTCAAAATTATTAGCAGCTAGAACCACTGGAACTATATCACACCAAACGTTACCGCAGACAGCTCAGTCATGCGCTTCCAACTCTTGGTTACTATTGTTTCATTAGCCTCGGGGTTAGATTTTTATTTTAACTTGTTCTTCTTTGATGGAGAACCGCTGCTATTTACACTCGTTAGGCTAGGCGCTGCTTTTGGATTGCTGCTAACTGCCGCCTTATCAGCACCTTCTTCAAGAAGTCCCAACCCTTTGACTTCAGATTCCTTTAGCTGGGATTGAACAAACTTAACCCACTCTTATTTGGTGCGTTCGCCCTCGCTGTACACGACTGACGTGTGGTTACGTCGGAGTAAGATAAACGCAGGGTATGCTTTCACACCCATCTCTTTGCACAGTTGTTTATTGTCTTTGCTGATTTAGATCACACCTACCAATTCACGACTGCAAGCTCAAGGCCTTTTGGAACTGTAACATTGCCGAACTTCACAGCATCCGCGAAATCGTTCCAGTGGGGCATGGTCTCTCTGCAGTGAGGACATGTTGGCGAATAGAACATGATGAACCAATCCGCGCTTAACTTCTACTTCGACGCGTTAAAAGGTCTGCCAGCGCCAGTTATACTGGTAAAGGTATCATCGGTGATGTGCTTGATTGAGCTGCTGATTACTTGCTTGTCGTCTGCTAGACACGCTTTCAGACTTACCAATATGATTAGAAGCCAAAGCATGTATAATTAAGTTTATCGACGTGTCAATCGAGAATCCGTTCGGTGCACTCACAATTTCTCCATTATCTTCTTGAGCTTTTTCGAGGCCTCGCCCTCGGAAGGGCCCACCGACAGCCCGCGGACCACTCCCAAGATTTCTTCTCGGAACTGCCCAACGAATTCGGGATACTGCACGGCCTTTTGAAGGAAGTTGAGGCCGAACACGAGAATGTTCTGACTCTTCGTAACGCGGATGATGTCGAGAATTCGCTGAACGATCTTGTTGGCAGTGAGATCCTTCAGGTAGGCATTGCTGTGCCGCAAGAGATTAGACAGGGTGCTGATGGTATTGCTCATGAGATGCTCGTCTTCTGTGCTGAGGATGGTCGCAAAGTGCGGTATAAGCGGTCTAATGTCATCGCGGAACCTAAGGTAACTCAAAAAGTACTGTTCGTTATAGTAACTGATGTTGCCGATCGCGTAGATGATGTTCTTGAGAATCTTCTAGTGGTTGCCGCTCTTTGGGTTAACGGTGGTGGATATGGCGGCTATAACTCGGTACTTGACGAAGTCATCGAAGAACTGGGTGTTGTGCTTCGCGAGGTTACCCAACAGATTCAGCGTCTTTTCGCGGACCATATCGTTGGACGAAGCTAGATACCGAGGGAGGTGCTCGACGATTCCCATCTGGACGATGTTGGGGTAGTAGTCCACTTTCGATCGTGCCAGGTGAGATACAATTTGTACCAGTTCCAGCACGATGTCGGGGTTGGAGTGCAGAGCAAGCTTTTTGAGTCGTTGCAGCCCACTAATGGCCATATAGTCGAGCGCACTGCTGTTAGCGGAGCTTTTCTGCAGGATCTTAAGCAAGACAGGCAGTGAGTGCACCAGCATCCGGTCAGTCAGCATATAGTCAGACACGATCAGTCTGTGCAAGTTGAGGCTCTCAGCCTTTCCGTAGAATTCTGTCATGCGCTTTTCGTCGCGGAGGAAGAGTTCGCGCATCAACGAAAAGCAGTTAATGAGGAAGTTTATCTGCTGCTCGTCTCCAAGATCCTCCTTAACTTTCATGAGCTCTTCTTCGTTGAGGATTAGAGGCAGGCTGTCGATGAGACTCGCCACTAGACGCTTGTTGTTGTTGCCTTCTCGTAGGTAGCCCAGCAGATGCGGCAGTATGCGACAGAAGGACCCGGTACTCAAGTTGATCAGTCCATTCTTGACTCTTACGATGCTGTCGTACACCTTGGTTTGCTCCCAGATCTGTGGGATTTCTTTGTCTTTGTCAAAGGCTCTCTACTGTTATGAAATGCTCGCGAGCATGTCTGAAAGGATGTCGTCGAAGCGGAAGTATGGCTGTCCGAAGGCCCATCCCTCAACAGTTTCGACTGCCTTTGTCTTCTTGAGGTCGTCCACCATCAATAGCTCACCTGCTCTTCGCAAAAGGAGCTTATTTAGCTCGAATCTTTGTCTGGACTCTGGTTTGCTGAGCAGAGCCATGTGCAGTATGGCAATTTGGAACGTTCTGGACAGCTCATTTTCTGCTGCCCATTCGGGCTGCGTCACCTCTTGTTTGATGCTATCGAGACTCACCAGCTGCTGCTTTTCGTCCTTCATGAGACAGTAGTTGACTCCCATTGAATACTGCCTGTTTTTGTTGTGCAGCTGCTGCCAGTTCCTGCAAGCTAGCACAGCTCTGCGGAAGTCGCCAGACACCTTCACGCACTCGTAGAACACGTGCCAGAAGAATTCCATGTCCTGAAGAGTGTAGCCCTCCACCGCCTTCGCTAGGACGGGTATCAGCCCATTCTCGATAAAGCCGTACGCAGCGTCGACTCGCAACGAGTGCACCAGAGTCTGCATCTTCGGAAGGAAAGGTTGATCGACCTTCAGTGGGTGGATGAACTTCTCGATGCACTACAGCACAATTATGTACTCACGTTCTGGCTGGTACTTGCTGGCGATCGAAGTCAGCAGCCTCATTTGCAGGACCAGCTTCAGAAGCTCCTCGGAAGAAGCCAACGTGAGCACAGCTTGGTTGGCGAGGATTCCAATGCACTTCAGCAGGTTGATGAGTGTGGGCTGGGCAAGCTTCTCCCTTTGGAGGACGCTTTGCGTGAACTCCACTACAGACTCGGCTGGCTCGTGATCGACTTGCACAGCATCAAAATTGTTCTTGAGCAGATAGGCAATGAGGTTGTAAATCTGAGCAAGCAGTTCATCGTCCTCGGCGCAAGGCACTAGGTTGACCACCGACATTAGCAAGTCCTTCTTCTTGGTGATATCGTCTTCGCGTTGATCAACGTCCAGTTTCACTCGCGTAATGAGCATAGTGAGCACTCGGAACGCAATCGTCAGACAGTCCCTTCCAACCTTCTCGCCTTTACTGAAGAACGTAAACAAGGATACCAGCTTGTGATAGAAAATTACGTTGCACTTCAGATCCTTGCCGTTGATGCGATTGTTCTTCAAGTCTTCCTCATACTGCTTGAGTTATTCGATTTCGACTCTGTTTTGGTGGTTGGCGAGATTGCTGGGTTTCATCACGTCTGCATCCAAAGGAAAATCCTTCTCAAGTTGCGAGTCTCCTCGGTTGTTAATGTCCGAGACTTACGATAGCGGCAGTCTGTTGTTGACTGGGATTCCCTTCAGAAACGGATGCGTATTAATCTGCTACCAGTCGTAACGACTCCCTGGTGATTTTTGCAGCATGCCCTCGATAAGCTCCCTCAGCTCAACGTCCATGTCCTTGGGGTACTTGACCTTGTCGTGGAGGATCTTCGGCAGCAGCTTGTAGTACGTATCGGCATGGAAAGGTGGGATTCCTGTTGAAAGTTCATACAGAATGATTCCCAACGACCAGATATCAATCTTGTGGTTGTACGGTTTTTAACTGATGATTTCAGGAGCGATGTAGAGAGGCGTGCCTTTGAGCGAGTGCAGGCAAATTGTAGCTGGCGACATCTTCCTCGCGAATCCAAAGTCGCACAACTTCACAATTCCGTCTCGGATGAGAATGTTTTGGGGTTTGAGGTCTCGATGCACAATGCGACTCTGGTCCAGGTACGAGAGCGCCGACACTATCTGTCTAAGGTAGTGCCTGATTTCTTCTGACTTCAACCGGCGCTGCTTTTCCAAGATGGAGGCCAGGTCACGACCGGCGTACTCAGTCACCAGAATAATCTCGTTTTGGGTTTCGATGTGGTCCTTGAGCTGGATAATGTTCTCGTGCTTGAGTTTTTTGAGGATCTCGATTTACTGGCGGAGACCTTCAAGCTCTTTCCGGTTTTTGCCCTTCCTTAGAATGAACTTCAGGGCCACAATTTCTTGAGTGGTGGGGTCCACCCCTCGGTACACCTTTCCAAAGGATCCCTCACCGATGAGTTCGTGCGTAAGATATTTCCCTACCTGCCTCACTTTCATATTTAAAATATTCGTTATAAACGCTCCGAAGACCAAACCGACCGAGTCATCCCGGCAAAACTTCGGAATCAAACAACAAGATCAATTTAAGCCTAGCATACGCAACCCACTTCGATAGAAGTAGTGAGCTTAAATGATCGCACCTCTACGGCTCTGCGATATTGAGTAAGTTGCCAGTATGGTCTCGTCGTATTATCCGCTAAAAGCATGGAAGTCGGGAGTGGGAGTGGCTCTGCTTTATCCAACTGCTATTGACTGAGAACATATACTTCATAAACGTTCCGACCAATTTCCTTTTATGGAACTTTATCAATGAAATTTCAGCAGCTATCTCCCCAAAATCATACTCGTAAAAGTTCTCTCCATCAGTTTTTGGCAACCACCTCACCTTTAATCAATCGGAAGGATGCAGAACATGTTCTGAAGATGCGTCACTAAATCAAGAACAGCTTTCCAGATCAATTGGCGGTCCTCAAAGGCGAGAATCCTATTCAGTACGAAGGCAACGATTCTGTTTTGCGAGCACGGTCTCATATTTTCGGGATTCCTTCCCTGTTGTCACCTCAGCTCTCTTTCGAAATCGCGGATAAGATTGAGGAAGAACAAAGGAAAATTGAGATCAATTGTCAGAACAATGTGCCTGAGTTAAAAATAAGTGTTTCATCGTCAACTAGTAGGGTATATTCTCGGTTCAGTCACCGGAGCACCCTCAAGGAACTCGAAGGTTGGCTTAAGAAAAAGCTCTCCACTCTTCCATAGAGCGAGTCTGACATCCTAGAATACAAAAATCTCATCGTCGGGCTTGGCATGAAAGAGCTAGTCAGGTTATTGAAGACGAGGTGTGAACAAGAGGGATAAATACTTTAATCACTGTGGAATGTAATGTGGAAGGTATGCCAGGAAGTTATTCGCTACCTTGCCAACTAGCTGAATCTTTCTCGATCGAACGCTCTTCAGGAGTTGAACGCTGTTTAGGAGACTTTTGTGAAGCGACTAGGAGAAAGCAATTCTTAACTATCACGGATGGGAGAAAAACTGCGTGCGATGTCAGATTAAAATACAAATCTGTCCGACAGGCTCAAGAAAACAATTCGAAGCAATAAGGAACTGAAACAATAAGTTGCCAAGTCCAACGATGCCTTAGAGCAGTTCGAAAGAGAATACATGCGGGTGCTTGAATAAAATCTGGTGATGCAGCTACCCAACCAGGACCGTCGCGAATGGATCCGAAAAATGTACTCCAGCATAAAGGAATACAAGACCCGCTTTGCCAATAAGATGAAAAGTACCGTGAAACAGCTTGTACTAGAGAAAGCAAAAATAGAAGGAGACGAGTTGGACATTGACTTTGATCTGCTTGAACATGTGGCGGACTACACGTTCGGAAAGGAACTTCAAAATTATCAAACCAGATTGGATCATGAATTCGAAACAAAAAATACAGGTGTACAAGCAACCGTCGAGACTTAAGACGTTCGGACTCAAACTTTACGCATCGAGTATGCCACTCGCTCGACGGAAGTGTGTCCCATGAGTGTAGAGGCAGAAGTCCAGACTCTCTAAGATTGGATATCGCACGACAGCTTGGTAAAAAGCAACCTTAAGCTTAAATCCAACAAATAAAAGTTGCAAACGTTCCTACGCAGCAAACCTCCGAGTACTCGCCGAGATTCCTACTTCAGTGCAAAACCCAACTATCGCGAGTCTCAAGAGCTATCCGGAAACGCTAACGATTCGCAAGAACGTCCTTAACGGCTACTGACACAGAAATAAGAATTTGATAGATAGAATGGCAACAAAGAAAACATCCACAGAAACAGCGGTTTAATAAACAGTAATTCTATTCCTACAAAAAATTCTCAGAAGTTGTTGCGGAAGGCATCAATGGCCGTCAAACCAGGAATAAACGGACAAAATGTGGGAACTAACCAGCTCAAGTTAATCAGACGAGGATCATTGGGATCTTTTTAGTCAATGAAGTTTCGAACACCAAGGAGCAGAGAAGCGAGTCTATAACAAAGCAATCTACCGTAACTGAGCTCCATTATCTACGATCCGAACCAAGTCCTTGAATAGAAGTAATCGTTTAGTGAATCATCCGAGTTATCACACCCTCCTGGGCAAGAGGACGACTCTTCAGAACAGACAAACAGCCCAAATGGAAAGTCCGAAGGAACTCAGTTTCCTTATAGTCCTCGAACCTCCCGAAGCAAGTTTAAGAGATATACTGTTAGTCCGAGCTACAATCCGATTGACGAGGAACGACGGCAGAGAAGTGGATCTTAGTCGTCTGCGAAAAGCTCTAATTCTAATCAATAAGCGGTAAACTTAAAACCACTTAAGACATCTTCGCGTGCAGACGACAGTTAAATCGAATCACCTGTGTAGTTCGTAAACAATCCTTTTTCAACTCAAACACAAACCTCCAAACGAATGAGCCTCAACGGAGCTTTAGTTTTGAAATCCAATAAGCTGAATCGGACCAGAAAAAGCACAATGCAGGGGCGTGCATCGCGGTTCCAGCCGGAGCGATTTCAACCACTTAACTCAAGCAACACTGCGTTTTCTAAAACCGACACCGAACTTATGACGAAGCTTCAACGCTATAATTTTCCGGTGCTGAACAAGGTGAAGAGCACACGAAACGAATTCGACTACCGATAAGTAATGAAGGACACGACCTATACATGCCATACCAACGAAAAGAAGATGGAACTTGCCATTGAGAAAGAGTTCGTATCGGTGCTCGTAGACTTACTGAAGTACTACCGCAAGCTGAAAGTGTTGAAACCGCATTCTGCAGCGCTTTTTTTGCGCAACCTGCAGCCCCTGCCAATGGTCTTCATCCAAAAGTTCGGGCAGAAGTACGGCGTGAAGATGCTTGCTATCAAGAATTTCCGTCAGATCCTTGCGTACCTCAACCAACTCAAGAACAAGTGTGCCAAGTATAGTCTCCTCCATCTGCTGCTCTTCTCCGATTTCAAAGTACTCTCAGCAGATACTCTCAGACTCTTCTTAAAGCTCTTGAATGCGCTTGATCCTCAATATACTATACTGAAAGACAACTCCATATCGAGCGCCGGGCGTGACCTCGACTAAGTCTAGCTCAAAGAGTCAGCCGTGGTTGAAGCGTGCCTGCCCTATTTCTCGGAACCCCCAGCCAGATCGGAGCATACCCCAACGGTCGCTTCTTACCTGCTTCAAACGCTGAGGCAGCTTATCGAAATGCAGTCAGCGAAGTTTTCTAAGCTGAGTTGGTTGTACGCGGCGCTCGACTCTCAAGGACTGCACTTCGACGTACTTGCAACATTCGTAATGAATATTCATCTCAAGCCAGAACTGGAGATTAAGCTTTTAAAGGAAGCGCTCAACGCCTGCGACTATAAAGCTCCCGACGGTCACTACGAGATTAGCGAGTAAAAGTTCACAGAGCTTCTCGTGACTACTGAGGTACTCACCCCGGAGACTATCGAATCTGCCTTTAGCAAGTATGCCTGGGACCATCAACAAAAAATACCGACAACAGTAGCGTTGACCAAACTCCTTTCGCTCGAGTCGGGAGTGGTTGTTTAACGGCTTGTGAAGCACCTTATGAACACTCTGAGCGGTAGCCAGACAGGAAGCAAAGAGGCGGAATCCAAGTTAGTGTGGAAATACGTTCAGTACTACATTATCAGCAAACGAATTGAAACGACTACTGACGACATACTCGGCGACTGGGCCTGCCTGGGTACCCGGTAATTACTAATTGCAAGTCCGGACCCCGTCCTATTTTCCATATGATTCAGTCAGAAAAAGTATTATCATGTTCCTCAGTCTCCCATATTCAGTAGAGCCACCTTTGCCTTTATCGAACTAATGTAGTGTTCGTCCAGCTCCGCCTTCCTCTTTATCTCCAGCAGCGGACTGTCGAAGTGCGCGAACCTCAGAAGTTGCTATTGGTTTCTCGCCTTTCCGTCCAACAACATCGACTTGACTCGTATTCTCTCGAGGCGCTCCTGCTCGCTCAACCGCTCATCCTTCAAATCGTCAGCCCAGCTGTTAAGCAGCCGCTTGTTCCGTTCATTCACTTCGTGCTCCGATAGCGGCTTGCTGTATCGCTTGCTCTTCGTGAGTTTCGGCTTGTCTGATACAAGCAAGTCTTGACTCTCCGACCGAGGCTTGCCTTCTCCTGAATTTTCCTGCTTCTTCGCGCTCCCCAGCCGATGCTTCATCCGCTCTCCGATTCTGCGAGCGAACTCTAAGTAGCGAAGCCCATCCTTTTTGGGATCTCCGTCTTTGATTTCCTCGTACACTACCACGTTAGCGTTCTCAAGGTTGCCGTCGAAGGTGCGGTCATCGAGTTGAACCACGCGCTTCTTCAGCCGCTTGCCTTTCCTTTCGGATTTGGCGATGAGTTCCTGGAGCTCCTTCTTTTTTCTTTCATCGAGAGATGGTGGGTGCTCCTTCTTGAGTCTCTCTCCGTACTCTTTTCGCTTCTCTTAGCGATAGTGGCCGAGATCGATTGGGTCGATGACATCCGCCGCCTCTTGCTCTATCATGCTGTGAAAGTGACTCTTGTAGTGATTTTTCTGCTGCTGCTTTCGATTATGTAACATCATCTTAAGCTATTGGTCGCGCTTGGAACTCTGTTACTCCTTCTTTTCGAGGTACTGTCTTTCGTGTTCCATAAGCTATTATATGCCCATCTGCTTGTGATTTTACCGAATTTCTTTCAGCCGTTGCTCTTTCGATCTTTAAAGCGGCTGCAGATACCGGCGTTGAAATTCCTCTTCCTTCTGTTGGTATAGGGGCTTCTTCGACTTGTATTCTAGCAGGAACTTCATAAACTCTTCCTGCTTTTGCTTGTTCTTTTCGCGTTACTCCTGTAGCCGCTGTCGCTTTCTCTGCAGCACGTTCAGAATCTCGTCGCGCTTCTCCTTTTACAGCAGAGAATTGTTGTAGGTCTGCTCTTCTTCTCGTCTAATCTTCTCTTCTTCTTCGCGTTCGAGTATCGCCTTCTTTCTGCGGGTACGCTCGCTGCGCTCCAGTTTCTTCTTGATCACGTACTCCTCAGCAAGCCGGGTCTTGGTGCTGTCGAGCCCATATGACTTGTAGTCGAGCTGGTCGTCGATACTCCCTATCTCCGAGCTGATTGGCACTTTCAAAGACTTGGGCCGTATCGAAGCCTCGGAGAAATTCTTGATTTGCTCCATCTTTTCATTAAGCACGTCCAGTTTGGACTTGAGCTACCCTTCTCTAATCTTGATTAGGCGCGCCTGATCCATTTTATCGAGTTCAGTGAGATCTTCCTTGCTCATTTCCTTCTTCTTGTACACGACCACTTCACGGTTGTCGATTTGTTCTAGAATCGCGTGCTCGGACTGTTGCATGCGTTCTTCCAAGGCTTGCTTCATCATCAGCTGAGCCTCGCTTGCTGCCGCCGAGAACATCCCGTCTTGCATGTAAAACTGCTGCAGATATTCCGACCGGTCGTAGTGGTACGACAAGAAGATCTTGTCTTCTCGCACGGATTGCATCTCCTTGATGTACTTCGCATAGCCATCATGGGTACTTCAGCAATTACAGGACTCACCACATTCGCCTCGTGCTCGAGAACTTGAACAAGACTTTCAGGAGGACGAGCTGATCCTCTTTGCTTGAGATTCTCATCTACTTTGTGGTGCTCTGGCGCAGACGAAAACAATTGGGAGTACAGAGGAGGCGTGTACTGTCTTTTCGCATGGTCCTTCTCGAATATTTCGACAGCAGGCAACCCATCCTTGACTTTGCTTTTATGCGGGTGCACTTCAGGCACTATCTTGATGATGTCGTTCATATTAATAATCCAGTCGGCCGGTTACATCAGCGACCCTTGGGATGCGTCTGATCGAATTTCATGATGAGCTCGAGCATATCCTTCTTGTTGAGCTTTCCGAAGAAGAAAAGCACGCTCAAGTGGTTGACGAACTAGGTGCGGAGAGTCTTCAGCGAGGGCTCCTTCAAGAACTGGTACAGGTGCTCAAGAAGGTCGCGGTTGCTCAACCCCCTGCGGATTCCATAGCTGATTTGAATGCGCCGAATATACGAGTTCCATAGGAAGAACATCTCCTTCTGAGAGCGAGAAATGTCGATGAGGCTGTTGATACGCTCTCGAAAGGCTTCGTCAATGTCGCCGATTATTTCTTCCTCGCTCTCGTCCGTCTCGTCTTCGTTGGTTTCCCGAAATATTTCGTCACAGCGGTAGAACTTGCGTGACTTGACAACTTCCTCATGCTTGGTAATCTTGTCGAGCAGACCTTTGAGGAAGGCCGTGAGTTTTCTGCGATGAGCTGAATGGGCTAGCAATTACTGCCGACAAATGCTTCAGGGAACGCCTTGACATCTTTGGTTCGTGGGTCCTGTAGGATCCTACTGACTCGTAGGATTTTGTCGTCGGCGGTGTAAGTGAAGTTCCTCTAAGGCAATTTCAAGAATGCTTACGTCGGTGTGAACGGTGTTCAAGTGGCATAGATAGATAAGGACATTCGGAATGAGCTTTTTGCAGGCGTCGCACTCGAGCTTGTTGAGCTGCCGAGCAGTTTCAGTGCCCTTTTAATTGTAGACGACAGTGGTAATGTCATTCAGCCAGTTGAGCTTTTTCGCAATTTCCTTCTTTTCCTCTTCAGTGCTACTGTTCAGGTGGGCCTTTATGGTATTCATCAGCTGGGTCTCCAAAACGAGATCTGTGCCTGGCTGTATAATCTCCATTGGGCCAATTTTTTGCAGGCACCAATAAATGTGATAATTATCGGGATCATAATTAGAGGTCCAGTGTCCTCAATCAACTTGCCTCGTCTGATTAAAGAGAATGATCTTGTATTGGAATCTGGCAGTAAACGTAACTACCTTTGTATGGGGTTTGCTTTGCATGTGTCTGCTCTCTGCTATTGCTGCTGCTTTGAAGGTAAATACCACTTGAACGAAATCACTTAATAAATTTATTGGCATGACAACTCAAGCCCGCTCGGGAGCTCATCCCCAGCCTTACCTGTCTAAGATTGCTCAACACGCCTTCCTAAATTCGCAGCGAGCAACACCAAATCAAAGCCCCAGCAAAACTGATCAGGACCCGAAGACCAATACGAAGTCGACTTTGGCTGACTCCAGCAAAAACGTGGCTGCTGCCGACCGGTTCGAGAATTCTCCGGGTAAACCTGCGAATTCAGCAAGCGTCGAGAACGAACACAATGTGTAGCCTCAGTCTCAGGTCAACTCGACCGAACGAGGAAGTCTTAAAAAGACGCAGTCCAATTGCGTTTTAGACGATGATGACTTCCACAGAACGAAGAGCAAGCTCTTCGACGCTAACTTCAGCCACCACGATCCGAACCTGTGCGTCTGCAGTTCTTGCAACTGCGGCCGACATCTCTGCAAATTGCACGTGGTGAAGCCGGATCTTCATATCAACACCATCTACCGCGGAGACTTTAAGGACAAACAGCCTCTTGGGCCCCTTTCCTATCGCCCGAGGTCCAGCAAGAAGGCTGACGGTCCGCACATCGATATGAAGTCCATCTACGGAAAGTAGTTTATTCCAAAGGGCAGTGATCTCGAAAGACCTCATCCAGAGGATCTCCTGGGAGTTGGCGGGCCATCAACGAACATCACGACTTACGGGTCTGGCTTTCCAGGATACCGTGGAGTCAACCAATACGTAAACACTTAAGTTACTCAGGTTAAACCTACCAACAACACCAGTCTCAATGGGCTTATTCCCTTCAATGGCAATAGTGTCTACAAGCACAGTTATGGACCAAAGAGAGGACGCAGCAGCGACCCCTACCGCTTTAATGACACTCTGAAAGTGGGACAGACCTGGATGGGCAGCACCACCTATCGTGACAACTTCCGTCAGCCCTTGGAAGGATACAATACGCCATTCAATCCCGAAAGTCGTAAGGCCGACGGCCCGGGGTACGCTCATCAATTCGGTACAGAACCGTGCGACTCAGAAACAACCTACAAGAATGACTTCATTGGCAAGACGCCGGGACTGTGCCCAGCCAAGGTGCAGCTGGAGACCCGCAGCAAGGGCTTCTTCAACGACTCGAAGGTCAACTTCAACGAAAATTCTGACTTCAAGTCAATGAACCCGGAGTTCCACGCGATCGCCACCAGCAAGCACAGCTACGTCTGATAGTTGAATCAGCCATCCTAATAAGTAGGCAATCTTGGCGGCATCATTGCTTGGGTTGTTAGCTTTGAAGAGCCTGCAGTTAGCTACGCAGCCGGTTGGTCTCCTTCACTTATTTTAGGTACTTCTCGTGAATCCTCACCAGCCTTGCGTTCTATTCCATAAGCATCGTGTTTTGCTGCTTTATCGCAGCGTTCTCCTGCTCGTAGTAGTTATCCATCTCGAGCGACAGATCCCGGGAGCGGTTCATGGCGTCGTTACCTTTCCTCAACATCTTGTTTTCCTCCAGCAAATCGTCGATTCGCTTGCGAAGCTTGCTGTTGTCGATACGGCTGGCATTGTGCAGCTGCTCTCTCAGCGACACGATCTGTGACTCCTGTTCCCGGATCAGAGCGTCCTTCTAGGCAATCAGCGGGTTCATGCTTAAGTTACTGCTCTGGCTCAGGCGCAGCTGAGCTTCGTGCAGCTCCTTCTCTAAAAACCCTATTTTCTTTCTTAGCTCGCTGTTCTCAATTACGAGAGAATCGGCTCGCTGCTGGAGCATCGAATTTACTGAGTTAAGTTTATCCAACTCCCGCTTGAGTGATTCAGCGTCAATCGCTTCCGGATTGTGGCCTCTGACTGGGCTCGAAGCAATACTCATCGCTTTCGAGCTTTCGTTTAAGCCTACATTGGAGGGCGCTTCAACATCTTGGATGTTTGCACTTCTCAGCTGGTGGGTTCTTCTTTTGGGATCTTTCACGCTGTATTGCTCGCTCTGCCTCGACAAGCTCTTCTCCAGCTGTTCATTCTTTTTCAGCACGTATTGAAGTTGGCGAGCGATAGCCTCCTTTTCGTGTTGGAGCTCAATGAGCTTTTCGCTTTGAAATTTCGGGTCGGGCTGCAGCGCAGATTCGTCCAGCGAGTCCAATATGTTCTGCATGGACTTGTCGTGGCCCTGCTGTAGCTTTAGTCGACGGTTTTCGTCCTGCAGCCTGATGTTGACTTGCGATAGCTATTCCATCCTACAGTCGATCTCCTCGTACGGGGCAGCTTTTTTTGTGAAGCTTCCCTGGAAAATACGCGAGCCTCCTCTAGCCTTCAGCTGGATGTTTTCTTCAGTGAGCTGCTGCACCCTTTTGGTGAGTTCCCGGTGCTCAATCTCCAGTTGTGCACTTTTCTTCATCAATATCTCTGTGCGTTTGTCGGCAAGCACTGCGTAACTGCGATCCATGTCTTGCTGATCTTGACAACGGTCCTCTATGATTCTCGTGTAGGTCACGATAATGGTCTCGAGCTATTCCTCAAGCCGACTGACCTCGGCGATATAGAACTACTTGTCCTTGCAGAGTTCGCGTGAGTAATTCAGGAGTCGCACCATGTCGGTCTTTAGCGAGTGGATTTCCATAGCGTAATTGAAGAGGTCAGCCTGCGCCAAATCCGAGTTCTCGATCTTGTTCAGTAGGCTCGCTGTCTTCGCTTCCTTCTTCGCAATAAAGGCCTTGTGAGCTATCAGAAAGATATCCTTCGCAGAACGGTTGGCGAACCGCAAGTCAAGCCTTCCTTCGGTAGCTGACACTCGACTGGAGTCAAACAATGTCGATAAGAACTTGAACAGTTCGTCTTCGTACCTTTCAGTGAAACTCACAGAGAGCTTGGTGGGATCTCGCGCGTTCGGATCGATGCGAGGCTCGGCAATAGTGTACTCGAACTTGTAGCTGGTCTGAGTGAGGTTGTCTATCAGCCGGATGAGGCTGTCTGAAAGCTTTAGTGTGCACTCTCTTTCGCGATCAGGCGCCTCCAAAAAGACTGTGAAGGTTCCCTGACCAGAAGATAGGACTCCTTCCACTTGCTTCCTAGTAAGGAGATCAACTCGAACTGGCGGGAATTCGACGATAGTGCTGCCGGCGTGCTCCTCATCAAGACTCTGCATGATTCACGACGTACCGTAACTTCTACCTTAATGGTAGTTCCGAGGTCGGCGGGTTCGCACATGTAGGTGCTGCCCTTGACATGCTCAATCACGGTCGTGACGCCATTCTTGGTGCGATACCAGCAGTAACGGCATGGCACAATGCCTTCCCTGGCCTTGCTGGTGTAGCACGTTACGATGATATTTGAGCTTGTTTCGACGATGCGGGGCTCTGCTTCGACGTGGAACCTCAGTTGCTGCTTCGTCGGATCGGTAGCGGGTTTCAGCAGCCAATCGAGCATCTGCACGAATTTGTTGTCGGCCTATAAACTATAACAGTGCTTGTAGGCTGCATAAGTTTCTGGTCTCTAGGACACGATTTCAAGAGATGCACTTCAAATTTCTGAAACGAAACAGTTAGGAAGATAGTGAGAAATATTAGTCACGCTTCTGGTTCAGTTGGTCTGCAGCTGCTTCACGAAGCGGTTGAGCTGTTCCTTCTCGGTGTTGTGTTCATCGCGATCACGCCAATCGAAGTTTGAGCGGGTCACCTTGTCGCGGCGAAGCAAAAGCTTGCCGCCGCGGTCGACTCGCTTCTTCAGGAACACATTGGCGTTGCGGCCTTTCACGTTGTCTTCTTCGAATCCACGGGTGTCCATTCAAAATCGTAACTCTTTTATTATATTCTGACGGTGGCTGCCCCATTTAAGCATGCCTTCTGACCAAATCCGACGGCTTCCGGCATTTAATATTCTCGCTAGGCAAAGGCTATAAACAGTCACTGCTGCAACGAAGCAATCTCTTCAGCGGACAACTGGTTGAAGATTGGTAGGGACGGGCTCTTTGAGGTCTTGATCGACAGCTGTCGAACAGCGCTACAATCCACGGTTTTGCTCATCAGGTGTGGCAGAGTGTTGTACACTCCGTGAATAACATTCTTGACGAGGTCTCGAACTTCCATTCCGATCCGACCAATTTTGACGGTGCTGAATATAATGCAGGAGTACTATACGGGACCGTTGCCGATCATCAAGTAGGTGTAATTGTTGAGGTCGTTGAGGTAAGCTGCATAGTCCTCCCCAAACTGCTCCTTCTTCCAAGCGGGAACTCCTTCACAATCAATTGGAAAGGGGAATCTCTTTCGCTCGTAGAAGAGCTTGCCTGCGGGTCTGCGGAGCAGATTGTAGATACGCCAGTCACAGAAGAACAGGTCGTAACTGTAAATCAACGACCTCTTGTCCTTTAGCATCTTGTAGTTCTTTTTTAACTTTTGGAAGCCTATGACCTTAGCGACAGTTGGAATCGTCAGGTCCTGAATCTTGTCCTTGTAGTCTCGTTGGGGATCCGTTACGAAGATGGCGCTCCGAGTGTTGAACTGCTCAGAATAGATAGGCACAGGCAAAGGAATCTGCACCGGCCTGATCGAATACTCCTCAGGCACTACGGACAACACGATCTCCAAGTACAGGAATCCTTCGTTTTCGAAGAGATCGTCTGATCGGTGGGTGTCCTCAAAGGCCTTGACGGCTTCGACTGCCTTCTTCACCTGGAACTTGTCCAGGACTATCTGGCGGATGACTTATTTGCGGTAGCGGTTGTAGCGCTTGGACTTGATCTCGAGATATTGCTCGTAGTCCTTCAGGGGCTGCACTTCGTAAGGGCGCTCACCACTGACGGTTTCCACCTGCAAAGGCCGCTTCACAAGCTTCTTTGTTCGAGGTGGTTTGACTACAGGCTGCTCGACGAGCTGCTTTCCCATGTTGAAGCCAAATATTATAGCTTAATCAACAGCGCATGAAACCCAGCCGAGGCATCCTGATCTTCTTCCTGTTCGTCAACGTGGGTCTCTTTTTGTGGCACATCTTCCTCCACTGCAATCCTCCCTACCTCCATTACTTCTCCCAACTGACAGTGCTGGGCCAGAGCCTGGTCGTGGTCAACTTCATCCTTGCCATCAAACACTTCCACCAACACCGCTTCTCCAAGCTTCACAGCCGACTCTATGTCATCAACTTCTCCATCTAAACCGTCGCGGTGCTTGGCTTTTGGGCGCTCCGTATCTTCTTCTCAGAAGGCATCATCGACCCCGACGAGAAGCGCGACATGCTTGTCGAAGCACTGAGTTTCTGGATGCACGGAGGAAGCTATCTGACTCTGCTGTACATTGGTCGCTCCGGAAAGATTCAGCTGGAATTCGGACTTCGCAAGAAAATGTTCCTGCACATGTGCTGGGGTTTGGTGTACATCTTTGTGCAGTACTGGCACTTCCGATCCCTGTCGAAGCACATCTACTCCTTCCTCGAGTTGTTCGACTGGTCGGTGCTCATCGCCTTCGAGCTGATTCTATACGGACTGTCGATCCTCAGCGACTACTTCCTGACTTTCGCAATAGAGCACAAGCAGCACGTCGATATCGAAAAGGCAGAAAAGCACAAGCGATAACATTCGGAAGGCAAAGAACAGCCGAAAGGCAAGACGCACTGACAACTTCGTGCATAATAAGGATTACCAACATGAATATAGGCTTCATATCACTCGGGAGAGTCGTTGAGTTAAACCCGCTCTATGAGCATCGTGAGAGTGTCCAGGTAGTACTCCAGAAACTCGGTCTGTTCTTCCTTAACTTGACCCTCACAAAGAGCTTCGATCGT
>JAFDWD010000059.1 GCA_018268695.1 Actinomycetota bacterium | reverse complement strand
CCCACCTCGCCCCCGGCGGCCTGCCGCTCGCCCGCCCCGACCACCCGGTCCGCCTGCCCCTCTACCCCGACAACCCCGGGATCCCCTCGGGCCTCGAACCCGAGTCCGGCCCCCTGCAGCTCTACAACTGGGCCGAATACGTCAACGAGGCCGTCCTCAAGTCCTTCGAAAAGCGCTACGGGGTCGAGGTCCAGCTGAGCACCTTCTCGACCCTCGACGAAGCGGTCGCCAAGCTCGCCGCCGGCGCTGTCGGCTACGACGTCTTCGTCCCGACCCAGCCGGAGATCTCGCTCCTCGTCGCGGGCAAGCTGATCCAGCCGCTGAACCTCGACTACGTCCCGAACCTCCGCAAGAACGTCTGGAAGATGCTGCAGAGCCCCTGGTACGACGTCGGCTCGCGCTACACCGTCCCTTACACGGTCTTCTCCACGGGGATCGGCTGGCGCAACGACTTCCTCCCGGACTACGACCCCTCGAAGCTCGCCAATCCCTACGAGAGCTTCTGGCAGATGGGCGAAATCTCCGGCCGGGTGGGGATGCTCGACGACCAGCGCGAAGGGCTCGCCTTCGGCCTCCTGCGCAACGGCATCACCGACGTCAACACCGCCGACAAGAACCACATCGAAGGCTCCCGCGAAGCGATCCAGGAACTGATCGACCTGGTCAACCTGCGCTTTTACACGAACGAGTATCAGCACCTCGCCGATGGGTCGATCTGGTTGCACCAGGCCTGGGGTGGAGACATGACCGCGATCGGCTACTACCTGCCGAAGGGCACTCCGGTCACCTCGGTGAGCTACTGGTGGCCGCCCGACGGCCGCGGGCTGATGGGCAACGACACGATGACGGTGCTCGCCGACGCGCCCCACCCGGTCCTCGCGCACCTCTTCCTCGATCACATCCTCGATGTCGAAACGGCGTTCCTCAACATGGAATTCACCGGCTACCAGCAGCCGCTGGTGGAAATGACGCCGAAGGCCGTGGTCGAAGCCGAACTGGTCCCGGAAAACCTGCTCTCGGCGATCGTCCGCGAGGAGCAGTTCTCGCAGGGCTACCTGCAGGGCCCATTGTCCGCCGAAGGCATGCAGACCTGGGAAACCGCCTGGTCGGAAGTGAAGGCCTCGTGAGGCACGAAGGCGGCATCT
>JAFDWD010000599.1 GCA_018268695.1 Actinomycetota bacterium | reverse complement strand
CGATCGTCAACTCCTTCCTCGACGGCGCGCTCGGCTTCGCGCCGACCGAGATCGGCTCGCGCTGGTCGATGGCGCGGCCGGCGCTGATCAGCCGGTGGCAGACCCTGCTGGCGAAGTGGGGGATGGCCATCGTCCTGACCGGCATCCTCGTCGCCGTCTTCCTCCTCGTCGCCGGCCTCATCCTCGGCATGGACGCCCCCTCGCCCCTGCTTCTCTGGGCCTACGGCTGGTTCGGGGCGGCGACCGTCGCGATCGGCACCCTCTCCCTCTTCGCCGTACTCGGCACGCCAGGGCAGCTCGTCGGGCTGCTGGTCTTCGTCTACGTCGGCCTCGCCTCGGCGGGCGGGACCGTGCCGATCCAGGCGCTGCCGGACGCCTTCGCCGCGGTCAGCCACGCCGATCCACTGCGCCAGATCCTCGGCGGCGTGCGCTCGATCCTCTACCTGGAAGCGCGCGCCGATGCCGGCCTCGCCGAGGGCCTGATCGCCACCGCCGTCGGCTTCCTCTTCTGGCTCGGCTTCGGCGCCTTCTTCGTCCGGCGCTACGACCGGCAGGGCCGCGATCGGCTCGACCCGGACCTGCTCGCCTACGTCCATCAGGTGGCGGAAGATTATCGGGTGGAGCGGCCTGGGAGTTGAGGAACCGCGTCGGACCGGGTGATACGCCGGGCCCGAACGGTCAGGGATCTGCGGTGTTCCTCGGCTCGCCATAGCCGAGCTTTCGAACACCGCAAGATTCACCCCGGTGGCGTCAGCTTGTAGATCGCCCCGGCCGTGTCGTCGCTCACGAAAAGTGCGCCTTCCGGGCCGGGGACGATGTCGACGGGGCGGCCCCACCGTTCGCCGTCTTCGTCCTGGAAGCCCGAGACGAGGACCTGGGCCGGCTCGAGCGTCCGCTTCTTGGGGTCCCAGGGCATCCAGAGGACCGCAGGCGCGCGGGGTTCCTGGCGGTCCCAGTAGCCGTGGGCGGCGACCACCGCGCCGCCCGCCCAGGGCGCCGGCACCGTCGTGCCCTCGAGGAACGACATCCCGAGCGGGGCTGAGTGGGCTGGGATCCCGACCTCGATCGGGGCCAGCTGCGAGCAGTCGAGCGCCTGGCCGCCCGGATTCGTCACCGAGTCGGGGATCAGCGGCACGTCGGCGAGGGAGCCGGGTGGCGTG
>JAFDWD010000598.1 GCA_018268695.1 Actinomycetota bacterium | reverse complement strand
CGCTGACCGTGGACGGCGGCCTCAGCGCCTAGCTGCACCGAACAGGACAAAGGAGAAACCGAATGGCAACGCAAGTGAGCACCGAGAACGTCGAGAAGACGATCTACGACGGACTCGTCGAGCTCGGGACCGAGCGGGACGACCTCTCGCGCGAGGCGACGCTGGAGAGCCTCGACGTCGACTCGCTCGACCTGGTCGAGCTGGCCCAGATCGTCGAGGACGAGTACGGCGTCGAGCTGAAGGGCGACGACGTCAAGGACGTCAAGACCGTCGGCGAGGTCATCGATCTGGTCGTCGCGAAAGCAGGATGACCCGCCGCGTCGTCATCACGGGAGTCGGTGCCGTCACCCCGCTGGGGATCGGCTCCGACGCTCTGATCGACCGCTGGATGGCGGGTGAGGTCGGGATCGCCGACGGCTTCGGCCGCTGCCTCGACTTCGACCCGGACGACTTCCTCTCCAAGAAGGAAGCGCGGCGGGCCGACCGCTTCGCCCAGATGGCGATCGTCGCCGGCGACGAAGCGGTCAAGCAGGCCTTCGGCGACGAGGGCGAGCTGCCGTACGACCGCTACAAGGTCGGCTGCGTCATCGCCACCGGGATCGGCGGCCTGGTCTCGCTCGAGCGCGAGCAGGAGAAACTCATCCTCAAAGGCCCGAAAGCGGTCTCGCCGCTGGCGGTGCCGCTGATGATGGGCAACGCCGCGGCCGCCGCGGTGTCGATGCGCCACGGCCTGCAGGGCCACACCTACGCGGTCTCCTCGGCCTGCGCGGCGGGGAACAACGGGATCGGCGACGCCGTCCGGATCATCCAGGCGGGCGACGCCGACGCGATGGTCACCGGCGGCGCCGAGGCCTGCATCACCGGCGTCGCCACCTCCGCCTTCGCGGCGATGGAAGCGACCTCGGCCTCGGGAATCTCGCGCCCGTTCGACGCCCGTCGCGACGGTTTCGTGATGGGGGAGGGCGCCGGCGTCCTCGTCCTCGAGGAGAAGGAGGCCGCGGAAAAGCGCGGCGCGACGATCCTCGGCGAGGTCACCGGCTACGGCGTCACCGCCGACGCCCACCACCTGACGGCTCCCCAGCCCGAGGGCGAGGCGGCGGCGAAGGCGATCCAGTTCGCGCTCGAAGACGCGGGCATCTCCGCGGTCGACGTCGACTACGTGAACGCCCACGGCACCTCGACGCCGCTGAACGACGCGGCGGAGACGAAAGCGATCAAGGCGGCCCTCGGCGAGCGGGCCTCCGACGTCCCGGTCAGCTCGACCAAGTCGGCGATCGGGCACCTGCTCGGCGCCGCCGGCGCGGTCGAGGCGATTGCCACGATCGAAGCCCTCAGGCGTCGCGAAGCCCCCCCGACCGTCGGCTATGAACAGCCAGAAGAGGGGTTGGACCTTGACTACGTCGAAGGGTCAGCTAAACCGATAGTCAACGGAGATGG
>JAFDWD010000597.1 GCA_018268695.1 Actinomycetota bacterium | reverse complement strand
CCAGGGCGGACTGCAGCAGGTAGACGACGTCGGAGATCCCGAGGACGGCGAGCCCGCAGGCGAGGGTCAGCCAGCTCGCGCTGAGGCGCCTGCCGTCCAGCACCACGGCGATCGCGACGAGCGCCAGCAGGGTCACGTCGCAGATCGGATAGGCGAGGTTGACGGCGATCGCGAGGGTGTCGCCGGAGCTGGTGCTCGCGTCCATGATCGGTTGGAGTGCCAGCGCGACGGTGAGCGCGGCCACCGACCCGCCGAAGATCAACGCGTCGAGCCACCGGGCGAGGGTGAAGGACCCGATCCGGGCACGCATCAAGGCGATCAGACCCGCGTAGGTGATCGGGTAGAAGAGCAGGTAGCCGGCGTCGGCGGCGGAGGGGATCGGGACCGAGCCCGCTCCCGCGAGCGCGAGCTCGTAATAGATTTCGGCCGCCGTCCAGACCAGGAGCGCGACACCGAGGAGGGTCCAGGCCGGCCGCTCGCGACGGTAGAGCGCCGCCCGCACCAGGCAGGACGCGGCAGCGCCGATCAGCAGCGCGTCGTAGACCCAGTTTTCGAGGCCGGACGAGAGGCCGAAGGCAACGGTCACGGGTTCCGTATCGGTCGACTGAAGCCGATTCAATAGTTTCCCCAGCAAGCAAAATCCCGACCCGCGTCATTTGACGTAGGATGCACCGCTTCCGCCTTCGCAACTCCATGCGCCGACCCACCCTTGCCATCCTCTCGCTGCTCGCGCTGGCCCTCGTGCTGGTCGTGGCGGGCTGCGGCGGCTCGAAGTCGAGCTCCTCGTCGGGCTCGACCGAAGCGGGCGGCTCAACCGGCGCGGCCGAAGGCGGCGAAACGGCGAACGCCGCCGAATGCACCCCGTCGACGATGGAGACGCACAAGGAAGGCGTGCTGACCGTCGCCACCGACAAACCGGCCTACCCGCCGTACTTCGAAAACGACGAACCGGAAAACGGGGAAGGCTTCGAGAGCGCCGTCGCCTACGCGATCGGCAAGCAGCTCGGCTACCCCAAATCGAAGATCGAATGGACGGTGGAGCCGTTCGACTCTTCCTACGCGACCGGTCCGAAGAACTTCGACTTCGACGTCAACGAGATCTCGATCACGCCGGCCCGCGAAAAGGCGGTCGACTTCTCGGTGCCCTACTCCTCCGCCAACCAGGCCGTCGTCGCGCTGGAAGGAACGGAAGCGGCGAAGGCCAAATCGCTGGCCGACCTGAAGGACACCAAGATCGGCGTCCAGCTCAACACCACCAGCCTCT
>JAFDWD010000596.1 GCA_018268695.1 Actinomycetota bacterium | reverse complement strand
GGTCCTCCATCGAAGCGGCGACAGCACGGGCGGCAAGCATGAGCCTGAAATTTATCTGTCAGAGAGCTGTGACGCCGGTCACCGAGTGAGCGCGGTCACAAACGCGTGCCCGCGCCGAACCCATACTGGTATAGAAGCCGCAAGCAGCACGGAAGAGACGCACGAGGAGCAAGGCCTGGAGCGTGACCCTGTACCGCGACGGCAAGCCCGTCAGCGAGCGCCACGGTGTCAGCGAGGCCGACGCCGTCAACCAGATTTACCTGCTGAGCCGCACCGCCGCTCCGCTCCATGTGATCGAGGACGAGATCACCCCGGAGAACGGCGAACTGCAGCTCGCCGCCGCCTAGGCGTATCTGGAATCCCGCGGAGCGCCGGGACCCGGCCGGCCGCTCCGCCCAGCTGTTCCTTATGGACGCCTGACGTCCAAGAGGAACAGCTAACCGTTGGTGGGGAGCTCGGCGCCGCGCTTGGCCGCCTCGGCCATGGCGCGCTCGACCGCGTCGACATCGCGCACCGCGCCGGTGTCGGCGGAGGTCGCCATCGCCGCGTACGCCCGCAGGGCGGGGGAGACGACACGCTCCCGGGTCGCCGGGACGTAGCCGTTGCCGGCGAGGAGTGCCTCGCGGCGTTCGTCGAGGACCGCGTCCTCGACCTCCAGCTCGATCGAGCGGCTGGGGATGTCGATCGCGATCGAGTCGCCGTCCTCGACCAGGGCGATCGCGCCGCCCGACGCCGCCTCCGGGGAGACGTGGCCGATCGAGAGGCCCGAGGTGCCACCGCTGAAGCGGCCGTCGGTGAGCAGCGCGCACTTGGCGCCGAGGCCGAGGCCCTTGAGGTAGGAGGTCGGGTAGAGCATCTCCTGCATGCCCGGCCCGCCCTTCGGCCCCTCGTAGCGGATCACGACCACGTCGCCGGCGGCGATGCGGCCGCCGAGGATCGCCTCGACCGCCTCGTCCTGGGACTCCAGCACGCGCGCCGGGCCGCGGAAGGTGAGGATCGACTCGTCGACGCCCGCGGTCTTCACCACGCAGCCGCGCTCGGCGAGGTTGCCGTAGAGGATCGCCAGGCCGCCGTCGGCCGAGTAGGCGTGGGCGATGTCGCGGACGCAGCCCTCGGCGGCGTCGAGGTCGAGGGACTCCCAGCGCTCCGACTGCGAGAAGGCGGTGGCGGAGC
>JAFDWD010000595.1 GCA_018268695.1 Actinomycetota bacterium | reverse complement strand
CTCGTGACGATCGCGATCGACGTCCACCTGCCCGCCGACCAGGCCGCCGCGATGGAGCAGGACGTGCGCGAGGGCCTGGCCACGACTCCGAAGGAGCTCTCGCCGAAGTACTTCTACGACGAGCGCGGCTCCCAGCTCTTCGAGGAGATCACCGAGCTTGAGGAGTACTACCCGACCCGCCGCGAGCGCCAGATCCTCGAAGAGCGCTCGGCGGAGATCATTGCCGCCGCGGGCGACCCGGCGACGCTGATCGAGCTCGGCTCCGGCTCGGCGTCGAAGACCCGCCACCTGCTGGACGCGATGCGCGACGCGGGGAGCCTGCGCACCTACGTCCCGGTCGACATCTCCGAGGAGATCACCCGGCAGACCGCCGCGGCCCTGGTCGAGGAGTACCCGGGCCTCGACGTGCACGGGCTCGTCTGCGATTTCGAGGCCCACCTGGAGCGGACGCCGACGACCAGCGAGGCGGGCCCACGCCTGATCGCCTTCCTCGGCGGCACGATCGGCAACCTCTATCCCGACGAGCGTGCCGCGTTCCTCTCCCGCATCTGCAGCCTCCTCGACGAGGGCGACCACCTGCTGCTGGGCACCGACCTGGTCAAGGAAACCGCCCGCCTGGAGCTCGCCTACGACGACCCGCCCGGGGTCACCGCCGAATTCAACAAGAACGTCCTCAACGTGTTGAACCGCCAGCTGGGCGGGGACTTCGACCTCGATGCCTTCGAGCACGTCGCCCGCTTCGACGAGGTGCACGAGTGGATCGACATCGGCCTGCGCTCCCTGGTCGACCAGGACGTCTACCTGGAGGCGCTCGACCTGACCACGCACTTCGCCGCCGGCGAGATCATGCGCACCGAGATCTCGACCAAGTTCACCCGCCCGCGGCTGGAGGAGTCCTACGCCGGCACCGGCCTGGCGATGGCCCACTGGTTCACCGACCCGGCCGACGACTTCGCGCTGAGCCTGGCGAAGCTAGCGCGCTAGGGCGTCGATCGCGTCGGCGAGCTTCTCCGGCGGGACGACCGGGGTGAGGATCGGGGTGGTGATGCCGCCCGCGACGAACTGCTCGAGGCGGTCCTTCATCTCCTCGGGCGAGCCGAAGATGAACATCTGCTCGATCGCCTCCCAGG
>JAFDWD010000594.1 GCA_018268695.1 Actinomycetota bacterium | reverse complement strand
TGGCAGAGGGGGGTGAGCACTGATGGAGAGCGCGTCCGTACCGCTTCCGCACGGCGCCGGCGGCCATGCCACCGGGCACGACCATCACGGTCCGCCGGAGGCGAACGTCAGTTCGCGGATCGACAAACAGGTCCTCGGGATCCTGCTTTTCATCGTCTCCGAGGTCATGCTGTTCGGGTCGTTCTTCGCCTCGTACTTCTTCCTGCGCGTGGTCGTCAACCCGGCGGCCTGGCCGCCCCACCCGTTCGAACTGCCGGTCGCCGTCGCGGGGATGAACACGGCCATCCTGGTCTCCTCTTCCTTCACGATCCACTACGCCCTCGAGGGCATCCGCAAGGGCAACAAAACGGCGATGAAGCTGGGCCTGGCGCTCACCTGGATCCTCGGCCTGACGTTCCTCTTCGTCCAGATCAACGAGTACGTGCACATCGGCTTCAGCGCGCGCACCGAGGCCTTTGGGACGATCTTCTTCTCGCTGACCGGCCTGCACGGCGCCCACGTCTTCATCGGGCTGTGCCTGCTGACCGCCGCCACGATCCGCGCCTTCCGCGGCCATTTCGACAAAGAGCCCGAGAAGCACCTCGGGGTCGAGGTGCCGGGGATCTACTGGCACTTCGTCGACATCATGTGGATCGTCGTGTTCTTCACCGTCTACATCCTTTAGTAGCGCCGTCGGATGGGCGGCGTCCGCGGTCTCACGCTTGCCCTCGCCGCGCCTGACGGCGTTCTCGACCGCTCGACGTGGCTCTGCCACGCCTTCGGGTCTGCGTCCTTGCCAGGCACAGCGATTGCTGCGCCTGAGTCCCGCGTCCGCCGCCCATCCCACGGCTGGTGTGGGGAAGGGTGATCAGATGAATTGGAATGAGGCGGCGGTATTTAAATGGGTGCTGATTTTTGCGGTGGCGGGGGGATCGGCGATCGCCGTGGCTCTGCTCCTGGGCAGTCTGGTCGGCGCGCTCTACGGGCTGGCGCTGGCGATTGTCGGGTGTGTCTATGGGTATCGGTGGACGCGGGAGTGGTGGCGGAACGCGCGGACCAAGCGCGGTGGGCCTGACTACAAACCCTGAACTCAGGATCACGCTGATCCTGGATCGCTCCTGAGCCTCGGACGCAACCGGCCCCAAAGCTCCAGCGTCAGCAGGGTGAGGGCTACGGGGACCGTCGCGGGAGTGGTGTCGATGACGAAGAAGAGGAGGTCCCAGGCGCAGCAGAGGAGTCCGGCGAGGATCGCTCCGCGGAGTTGGAGGCGAGGGTCACGGGCGAGGAGGGCGCCGAGGACGGCGGCGATGAAGAGGTCGCCGAAACCCATCAGGGCCGAACCCCAGTTGACGAGCTGCAGCTTCGGTAGGTCGGCGGCCGGGGCGGCGGCGTTGAGGACGGAGTTCGGTTCCTGGAGGAGTTCGGTGAAGACGAGGTAGGCGTCGACGGCCGCCATCGCGTAGATGCCGACCTTCACCCAGCGGGCGGGGACGACGCAGACGAGGAGCCAGCCCAGGGTCACGCAGGCGAGCGCGGAGAGGGCGAGGGCGCAGCTCTGGCCGCCGAGTTCGCCCTTGGCCGCCCAGGCCACCGCGAAGAGGGGAATGGCGGCGAGGGCGAACAATGGCCGGGCGCCGTGGGAGGTCCAGCCGAGGGCGATGGCGGCAAGGGGTGGGACGGCGATCAGCGCGAGCCAGGTGAGGAAGTCGGCGGAGGTGGAGTCGACGGCGATCGCCGCGATCACGACGACGATCGAGAGCGGCAGCACCAGAGCCCACCAGCGGCCTCCTACGCGGCCGAGGAGGAGTATTGGCAAGGGAGGCCGGGGAAGGCCGACGAGGACCCCCTGGACGGCGCTGAGGAAGCCGATCGAGAGCCAGAAGGGGAGTATCGCGCGCTCCCCGGGCTCTCAGGCGGTGCCGGCGCCCGCGCCGGTCGGCGCCGAGGCCGACTCGTTCGACGGCGCCTGGCCCCGCTCGCGTGCGGCGGGGGTACCGGTGCGGGGCTCGAGCCGTCCCGCGGCGCCGATCGTCCAGAGCATCGCCAGCCAGTTACAGGTGGCGAGGGCGACGTGGACCCAGACGATCTCACTCGGCAGTTCGAGCTCCCACTGGACGTAGCCGACCAGGCCCTGGAGCAGCAGCAGGAGCAGCACCACCGTCAGCGGTTTGACCGCCCGCCGGTCGCCGCCGGGTCGCCGCAGGTAGAACCAGACGCCGATCGCCGCGAACCCGTAGATCGCCGCCAGCACGGCATGCCGTTGCACGACCCATTCGAGCGTGTCGTGGCCCTCGAACGTGAAGCGCTTGACGAACTGGCCTTCGAACTCGCCCGCGTGCGGGCCCGAGCCGGTGGCGATCGTGCCGGCGAGGATCGTCAGCTGACCGAGCGGCACCAGCCCACGCACCGCCCAGACGCCCTTGCGGTCCCAGGAGCGCCGCCGGTCCCAAGGCTCGTAGCGCGAGCACCAGAAGAGGGCGAAGCCAGCGTCCAGCAGCATCATCGAGAGGATGAAGTGGCACATCACGAGTTCGGGCCGCAGGTCGTACTTCACGACCAGGGCGCCGAGGATCGCCTGGGCGACGACGCCGAGGGGGAGGAGGACGCCGATCCAGGCCAGGTGCTTGCGGTAGGGGCGGCGGAAGAAGGCGAGTAGGCAGGCGGCGATCACCACGACGCCGAGGAGCCCGGTGATGATCCGGTTGCTCATCTCGATGACCGCGTGGGATTCGAGCTGCGGGTGCGTGCCCGCCCCGTAGCATTGGGGCCAATCGGGACAACCCAACCCGGACTCGGTCAGCCGCACCGCAGCGCCGCTGAAGACGATCAGCGTGAGGCCGAAGAGCGCGACGGCGGTGACCTGCGCGTAGCGCTGCGGGGAGATCTCGAAGCGGTTTCGAAGGCTCGCGAGCATATTCAGATGATTACCGCTGCGGCCCTTCGGCCGCTCTGGGCTATTCGCCGCCGGATTTTTTCCCGGCGGATTCGCTCAGGTATTCCACCAGCTCTTTGATTTCTTCCGGCTGGATGGTCTGTTCGAAGTTCTCCGGCATCACGTTGGGCGGGTAGCCCTTCGCGATGATCGCGTTCGGGTCGACGATCGACTCTTCGATTTCGGCTTCCGACTGGCCGGGCAGGACTTCGTCCAGATCCGGACCGGTGGTGCCGCCCGAGTTGGCGGCGGCCAGCGTGTGGCAGCCACCGCAGCCGTTATTGGCGAAGACCTGGGCACCGGGGCCGCCTTCGACTTCCGGCGGCGCGGCGCCGGGGACGCCGGCGTACTTGCCGACGTAGGCGACGACGTCCTCGAGGTCGG
>JAFDWD010000593.1 GCA_018268695.1 Actinomycetota bacterium | reverse complement strand
CAGGGACCAGTCGCGCGGGTCGACGTCCCAGATGATCGTCTTCATCCCCAGCGAGCCGGCGGTGTCGATGACCGCCTGGTTCTGGGCGCCGCCGGGCGGGCGGAAGAGGCAGGGCTGGAAGCCGGTGTAGGCCTTGATCCGCGCGGCCGCGCCGGCGATCTGCCCGTAACCGGGGTATTCGACGTGGTTCATCGTGTGGTCGCCGAGCTCGTCGCCTTCGGCGAGGATCCGGCGCATCGTCGCTTCGCGGCCCGGCATCTCCTGGCCGATCTCGAAGAAGGTCGCGCGCACGTCCTTTTCGCGCAGGACGTCGAGATAGCGTTCGGTGTATTCGCTCGGGCCGTCGTCGAAGGTAAGGGCGACGACCTTGCGTTCGGTCTCGGCCGAGCTGACCAGTTCGGCGTCGCCGCCGGTGCAGCCGACGGCGCGGACGGGGCGGAGGCGGAAGGCCTTGGCGCCCGCTTCTTCGGCGGGGAACTGCGTCGCGCATTCGTGGCGCACCTGGCAGCCGCCGCTCGCCGCGAGCACCACCCACTGGTAGTGGCCGGGTCGCAGGCCGGTGGGATGGGTGGGACCGGCGACGAGCGACGCCACCAGCTTGGTCGGCTTCGGCCGCCGCACCTTGGCGGCGACAGTGGCGCGGCCGGCCGGCTTGCCGTCCGCGTCCACGGTGACGACCCCGACGCGCTTGCGTCCCTTCGGCCCGCCGAGGCAGAGCCGCGTTTCGCCGGCGCCCGCCGCCGGCGCGAAGCCGAAGCAGAGGTAGGCGGTGCCGGCGCGGCGCACGTCGGGGCGCGGCTCGAGCCCCGCCAGCGCGAACGGCTTCGCGGTCCGCACGGTCAGCACCAGATCCTGCCCCTGCTGCTTGACGGTCGCGTCCTCGATCTTGGGGGCGGTCGCGGCGTGGGCGCCGGCGGCGATCAGGAGCAGCGCCGCGGTCGCGAGGACCGCCGCCGAGAGGGCGGGAAGGATCTTGCGGGCGAAGGGAAGGTCAGGCATGCGGGTTCCCGGGTAGGGAAGGTGATCGTAGTGCCGGCCCCGACCCCGTTCCGCTCCCCGCGCGTCCTCGCCCTGCTCGCGTCGCTGGTCCTCCTCGCGCTTCCGGCCGCGGCGCGCGCCGAAACGGGCGGCGCCGGGATCTTCGAAAACTCGGGGGTCGGGCGGCACTCGCCGTTCGTCCGCCAGGGCATGTGGATCTGGTACGTCTCCCAGTCCCAGGGCGGCTCGGTCCCGGCGATCCTCCGCACCGCCCACCGGCACGGCATCGGCACCGTCTACATCAAGGCCGGGGACGGCACGACCCGCTGGGACCAGTTCAACGCGCCGCTGGTCAGGGAACTCCATCGCGGCGGGCTGAAGGTCTGCGCCTGGCAGTTCGTCTACGGCGACGCGCCGGAGGCCGAGGCGCGGATCGGCGCCGCGGCGGTCCGGGCCGGGGCCGACTGCCTGGTGATCGACGCCGAGGCCGAGTACGAAGGCAAATACGCCGCCGCCGAGCTCTACATCCACACGCTGCGCGCCCAGATCGGCGCCGGCTTCCCGCTCTCCCTCGCGGGCTTCCCTTATGTGGACTACCACCCGGCGTTCCCCTACTCGGTTTTCCTCGGGCCGGGTGGCGCAACGGTCAACCAGCCGCAGATGTATTGGAAGGACATCGGCACCTCCGTGCACGAGGCCTTCGCCCACACCTACCTCTTCAACCGGCTCTGGGGCGCGCCGATCTTCCCGATCGGCCAGACGTACGGCGCTCCCGGCGTCACCTCCCTGCGCCTCTTCCGTCGCTACTCGGCGACCTACGGCACCGTCCCCAGCTGGTGGGACTGGCAGGAGACGAACACGCGCGAGTGGGGCGCGCTCGGCGCGCGGACCGGGCGGTTGAAGATCCCCGGGCTGGTCCCGGAAGCCGAATACCCGCTGCTGAGGATCGGAGCCAAAGGTGACCTGGTCGTCTGGGCGCAGGAGCGCCTGATCACCGCCGGCGCGGAACTCGAGGTGAACGGCATCTTCAACGGCACGATGCGCGCGGCGGTCCGCGCCTTCCAGGAAGAACACGGCCTCGAAGGCGACGGCCAGCTCGGGAGCGAGACCTGGGCCCAGCTCGTCAACTACACGCCGACGCCGGTCGAATGGGCGGCGAGCACCTCCACCGCAAGCGCCCTCGGCGAGCGGACGGCGCCCCATCGCCCCGCCTCCGCATCGCTCCCCCCGAAGCGCGACGAGCTCTAGCGGGCGATCTTCGTCGTCAGCCGGCCGAGCGTCGGCGAGCTGACCACCAGCTCGTCGCCGTCGCCGAGCCAGACGCGCGGTTCGCGCGCGCCGCCGACGCCGTCGGGGGTGCCGGTCGCGACGATGTCCCCGGGCTCGAGCGTCGTCAGCCCGGAGAGATAGGAGATCAGCCGCGGCACGCTGAAGATGAAGTTCGCGGTCGTGTCGCCCTGCATCTTCTCGCCGTTCAGCGTCAGCTCGATCTCAATGCCGTCGTGGCCGCCCGCTTCGTCGGGGGTGACGAGGGCGGGGCCGCAGGGGGCCGAGCCGTCGAAGACCTTGCCCGCCATCCACTGCGGCGTGGCGAACTGGAGGTCGCGGGCGGAGAGGTCGTTGAAGAGCGTGTAGCCGGCGACGAAGTCGAGCGCGTCCGCTTCGGCGACGTTGTGGGCGCGGCGGCCGATGACGAAGGCGACCTCCGCCTCGTAGTCGACTTTCTTCGACGCCTCGGGAAGCGTGACGGTCGCGCCGTCGGCAACCAAGGCGTTGCGCCACTTGCCGAACATGATCGGCGTCGTCGGCAGATCCTGCCGCCCCTCTTCCGCGTGCTTGGCGTAGTTGAGGCCGATGCAGATGATCTTCTCCGGGTCCGGGATCGGGGGCAGGAGCCGCACCGCCGAGAGCGGGTGCGACGGCGCCCCGGTGTCGCCGATCCGCGCGTGCAGATCGTCGATCCGCCCGTGCTCGATCAGCTCCTTGAGGCTGCCCCGGTGCGGTTCGCCGAGCGCCGCCCAGGCATCGACAACCCGCCCGTCGACCAGCATCCCCGCCCGTCCGCCGTCCCCCGCGTCAAAAGTGACCAATCGCATGACGCGGGAGCCTAGCCGCGAGCGCCGTCCCCCGCCGGCCGGGGTGCTTCCGAGCTTTTAGGCCATATATGGCCTAAAAGCTCGGAAGCACACGGGGACGCGCTGCGGTCAGATCTGGGCCGGGACGGGCTCGGCCTCGAGCGGCGCGTCGCTCCCGGCGCCCTCCACGCCGCGGTCGATCTCCCGCTCGCGGACCAGCCACAACGCGAAGGCGGTGCCGATCAGGCAGAGGATCCCGCCGAGCATGATGATCTCGTTCAGCCCGTGGATGAACCCCGCTTCGGCGGCGGCCCGCACGTTGTCGCGCGCACTCGCGGGAACCGACTGGAGCGCCTGGGGGAGGGCTCCCGAGGAGGTCGCTTCGACCAGACCGCGGGCCTGGTCGTGGCCGACGGTCCCGCCGGTGAGCGACTCGACCTTCGAGGCCCCGGCGCCGAGGAAGAGCGCTCCCCACGCCGCCGTGCCGACCGCGACGCCGACCTGGCGGAAGGTGTCGTTGATGCCTGCGGCCATGCCGCTCTGCTCTTTCGGGACGACGCTCAGGGCGACGTCGGCGATCACCGGGTTCAGCAGGCCGACGCCGACCCCGGCGACGATGAAGCCGACCAGCAGCGCGGTCCAATCGGAGTGGACCCCGAGCCCGCCCATCAGCAGGAGGCCCGTGCCGGTCAGCGCCAGGCCGCCCGCCATCAGGTAGCGCGCCTGCACCTTGGCCAGCGCCATGCCGGAGATCGGCGCGAAGATGAACGCGCCCACCGTGATCGGCAGGTACCGCAGCCCGGCGTCGATCGCCGAGTAGCCGAGGAAGTTCTGCAGGTAGAGGGTCAGGTAGAGGAACAGCGAGAACATCGAGGCCGAGACCGCGAAGGCGGCGAGCTGGACCCCGGT
>JAFDWD010000592.1 GCA_018268695.1 Actinomycetota bacterium | reverse complement strand
GGTGGCCGCCGGTTTTTTGGCGACTTTTTTCGCTTTCGCTTTTGCTTTCGTCGCCGTTTTTTTCACGGCTTTCGTCGCTTTTTTGGCGGCGACTTTCGCCGTTTTTTTCGCGCCTTTGGCCGGCGCTTTTTTGCTTTTGGTCGAGCTCGTCGCCGCCGCTTTTTTCGCGGCAGGTTTCCGAGTCGTTTTGGGTTTGCTTGGCATAGCTAGCTCCTTGAGTCTCCGGGGGCGGTCGCACCGTAACCGTTCAGTCGGCGGAATGTGGCTCCCGGAGCCAAGTTGGAGACATCCTCCCGGTCTCCCGAAGTGACCGGAGCTAGCACTCCGTTTAATCGGAGTACAAACTCCTCTTATATGGACGGTGACGTCGGCCGCCGAATGGCCGCGATTCCCAGTCGTGGAGCCAAAAAGCAGGCATCGGTAGATGCCGCCTAAGATCGGGGCCGTGCCGAGCGTCCTCGTCCCCGCGCGCTTCAACGGTCCTCCCGCGAGCGGGCAAGGCGGATACTCGGCAGGCACGCTCGCCGCGTTCCTCGACGGGCCGGCGGCGGTGTCGTTGCGTCGGCCGGTGCCGTTGGACGAAGAGTTGGAGGTGCGGATCGAACGCGGACAGGCGGACCTGCGCGGGGACGCCGAGCGAGCGGGCGGCGTCGACCACGTCGCGGCGCGTGCCTATGACGCCGCGGGCGAGCTCGTGATCGAGGCGATCGCGACGCCGGCGCTCGCGCGGTGGGACACGCCGCCGGTGAGCCTCGAGGAAGCCCGTGCTGCGTCCGCGCGCTTCACGCCGCCGGCCGAAGGCACCTTCGACCGCTGTTTCGTCTGCGGCCAGGCACGACACGGGGACGGCTTCCACATCTTCCTCGGACCGGTCGAGGGCACCGACCTCCTCGCCGCCCCCTGGACCCCGCCCGCCTGGGCCACCGACGCCGACGGCGTGGTGCTGCCGGAGTTCGTCTGGGCGGCGCTCGACTGCCCCGGCTACTTCGCCGCCTTCGGCACGGAGCTCGCCTTCCTCGCGCGCCAGCAGTCCGAGCTGCTGCGGCCGATCCACGCCGGCGTCGAGTACGTCGCCGTCGGCCGGCCGCTCGGACGCGAGGGCCGCAAGGGCTTCGCCGCCACCGCGATCCTCGACGCCGACGGAGCGGTGCTCGCCCACTCGGAGCAGCTACTGATCGCGCCCCGCGAGGGGATGTCACACAAGTAGGGCGTCCTTCGTCCTCCTTTCAGAAGACCCGACGAAAGGAGACGAACATGGCAGAGGGATATCCGGCGGAGCGTTTTTCCATCGCCGCGGTGGCGCCGAAGCAGACCGCCGCGCTGATCCGCTTCGGCCACCACCCCGACCTCGACCCACAGGTGCACGAGCTGGTCGCGCTGCGCGCCTCGCAGCTGAACGGCTGCGCGTTCTGCATCGACATGCACTGGCTCGACGCGAAGGCCCGCGGCGAGGATGACGCGCGGCTCTACGGCCTCGACGCCTGGCGCGAGTCGCCCCTGTATGACGAGCGCGAGCGCGCTGCCCTGGCGCTGTGCGAGGCGGTGACGCGGATCGACCACGCCGGCATCCCGGACGAGGTGTGGGCGGAGGCACAGGAGCACTTCGACGAGAACGAGCTCGCCCAGCTCCTCTGCGCGATCGCCGCGACCAACACCTGGAACCGCCTGCAGATCGCGACGCGCGCGCTGCCGGGCAACTACACGCCGGCGGCCGTGGTGGGAGCCGAGTCGTGACCGTCGCGGTCGTCGGTGGGACCGGGACGCTCGGCTCGCTCGTCGTCGCCGACCTGCTCGGCCGCGGTGAGCGGGTCGCGGTCCTGAGCCGACGAGACGCGAACGTCACGACGGGCGCCGAGCACCGCCGCGTCGACCTGACCAGCGGTGAGGGCCTCGACCTGGCGCTCGACGGCGTGCGCGCGGTCGTCGACGCGGCCAACTCGCAGAAGGGCGCCAAGGAGACGCTGGTCGAGGGCACGCGGCGACTGACCGAGGCCGGCGCCCGCGCCGGGGTCGCCAACCAGGTGACGATCTCGATCGTCGGCATCGACCGGGTGCCGATGTCCTATTACGAGGCGAAGCTGGCCCAGGAGGAGGCGCTGGTGGCGGGCGAGGTGCCGTGGACGCTGCTGCGCGCGACCCAGTTCCACCAGCTCGTCGATGGAGCGCTGACGGCCGCGGCGCGCTTCGGCGTGCGCCCGACCGGCAGGGCGAAGGTGCAGCCGATCGACCCGACGCTGGTCGCCGCGCGACTCGCCGAGGCGGCGCTCTCCCCCGCCGCCGGCCGCCTCCCCGACATGGCCGGGCCCCGCGTGCAGACGCTCACCGAGCTGAGCGCCGCCTGGGCGACGGCACGCGGCAAGCCCCGGCTGCCGCTCCGCGTCCCGGCGCTGGGGAAGATGGGCCGGGCGCTCGCCGCGGGCGGGCTCTGCGACGAGCGGGCCGCGGTGCCCGGACCCGACTTCGCGGAATGGCTCGCGCATGGGTGATCTGGCCGCCGAATTCGAGGCGCTCCGCCCGCACCTGACGCGGGTCGCCTACGGCATCCACGGCAGCGTCGCCGAAGCCGAAGACGCGGTCCAGGAGGCCTGGCTGCGACTCGGCCGCACCGACGCCGCCGAAATCGAGGACCTGCGCGCCTGGCTGACCACGGTCGTCGGGCGGATCGCACTCGACGCGCTCGGCAGCGCCCGCCGCCGGCGGGAGAGCTACGTCGGCGAGTGGCTGCCCGAGCCGGTGGTCGAGGAGTACGGGACCGAGGAGAACCCGACGCTCGACGAGTCGGTGTCGACGGCGCTCCTGGTCGTGCTCGAGCGCCTCTCCCCCGCCGAGCGCACCGCGTTCCTCCTCCACGATGTCTTCGACCTGCCCTTCGAGAAGGTCGCCGACGTCGTCGGCCGCTCGCCCGCCGCGGTGCGCCAGCTCGCCTCGCGGGCGCGCTCCCACGTCGAGGCGGGCAAGCCGCGCTTCCCCGCCGACGCGGCCGAAGAGGAGCGGATCGTCGCCGCCTTCGCCACCGCCTGGCAGGAGGGCGACCACGAGGCGCTGCTCGGGCTGCTCGATCCCGACGCGATCATGCGGGCCGACGGCGGCGGCCGCGTGCCCTCGGCGGGCAAGCCGCTGCTCGGCGCCGATCGCATCGGCCGGGCGCTGGTTGCCTTCGCCCGCACCGCCGAGCGTCGCGGCGAATCTCTCGAGGGCCGCGTCGCCCGGGTCAACGGCGCCCCCGGCCTGGTGGTCCACGACCGCTATTCGACCAGCGTCGTCTCCCTGACCATCGATGCGGGCCGGATCACCGCGGTCGACATCGTCCGCAATCCCGACAAGCTCCGCGGCCTGACCAAGGAGGACTGATGCGGTCGCCCACCCTCGCCCGCGCCGCGCTTGCGGCGCTCTGCGCCTACTGCCTCTTCATCGGCTTCACCGCGCTGGTCGTCCCGCACACCTTCTATACGGACTTCCCCTTCCTCGCCCACTGGGTCGAGCGCCTGCCGCCTTACAACGAGCACCTGGTCAGCGACGTCGGCGGGCTCTACGTCGGCTTCGCGGTGATCACCGGGATCGCCGCCTGGCGACCGGAGCGGCTGCTGGTAATCGCCGCGTGCGCCGGCTTCCTCACCGTCTCGGTCCCCCACCTCCTCTTCCACGTCACCCACCTGGACGGCTTCGGCGCGGTCGACGGAGCTTTCGAGATAGCCGGCCTGGCCTCGCTCCTGATCCCGCCCTGCGTGGCGCTCTGGGCCATCAGGTCTCCGGCGGAGACCTGAAGCGGTATCAGTCATTCATATGGACAAAGTTCTTTGAAGTCCGGGCGCAATCCCGGCATGATGGGTGCGTGGCACTCACGAAGACCGGCGGGCGGCTTTGGCGGGGGACGCTTGGGCGGACCTTGATCGCGGCATCGCTGATCGCGGCGCTGGCGCTGTCGGTCGCCGGCTGCGGCGGCTCCTCGAGCAACGAATCCTCGCCCGCAGCGTCGACCCTGCAGGTCACCTACGCGTCCTTCCCGGACCACCTGGACCCGTCGCTCAGCTACACGATCGAAGGCCTCTCGGCGATGTGGGAGACCTACGTGCCGCTCGTCACCTACCAGCACAAAGACGGGTCCGCGGGCACCGAACTGATGCCGGGCCTGGCGCGGGCGATGCCGCAGATCAGCGACGGCAACCGCACCTACACGATGTACCTGCGCAAGGGGCTGAAGTACTCCGACGGCACGCCGGTGCGCGCCTCCGACTTCCCCGCCACGATCGAACGGGTCTTCGTCGTGAACTCCCCCGGCTCGCCCTTCTTCACCGACATCGTCGGCGCCGAAAAGTTCGCCAAGACGAAGAAAGGCGGGATCTCCGGGATCGAAGCCGACGACAAGACCGGCCGCATCGTCATCCATCTGGTGAAGCCGCGCAGCACCTTCCTCAACGAGCTGGCGACGCTCTTCGCCGCGCCGCTCCCCGCCGACACCCCGCGCAAGGACCTCTCCGCCGACCCGCCTCCCGGCACCGGCCCGTACGTGATCGCCTCCTCCAAACCCGGTGACGCCTGGACCTACAAGCGCAATCCCGAGTGGGCGAAGGTGAACGGGCCGCGGCTGTCCGGAATCCCCGGTGGCTACTACGACGACATCGACGTGCAGGTGATCCGCAACGCCGAGACCGCGGTCAACGAAGTGATCAAGGGCAAGGTCGACTGGATGGAGGAGCCGCCGCCCGCCGACCGCTTCCAGGAACTGAGCGACCGCTACGAAGGGACCCAGCTCCTGGTGACGCCACAGATC
>JAFDWD010000591.1 GCA_018268695.1 Actinomycetota bacterium | reverse complement strand
GCAAGCACATCGCCTCGACCAAGTGGGTCGAGGAGCGCCTCACCGCCGTTCCGGCCTAAGCCCCGGCGACAACGCGCGTCTCTTCAGGGCGGGCCGCAAGGCCCGCCCTTTGTCGTTCGGGGCGGGGGCGGCAGTCCTAGCTACGGCTCCGTGAGACAAAGCGTGAGATTCGAACGGTCAGGAATCTGCCGTGTTCCTTATCCGCCTATACGACGGATATCGAACACCGCAAGGCTTGCGTGGTTCGAAATGGGCGCCATACGACCATACGAACCACGGAGATCCTTGACCGTCCGAGGGCCGGCGCGCGACCCGGGCCCAGCCGCTTCCCCCACATCCCGGCCCTGCCTCGCGTCCCTTGGCAATCCCCCTACAACGACCCCAACGTCTTCTGGGCCGCGCTCAGCACGACGTTCGGCAGCGGGGCGAAGTCGAGGGCGGCGCCGAAGGACTGGCCTTTGGTGAGGGCGTAGTTGATGAATTCCTTGACCGCGGTCGCCTGGGGAGCGTTGCTCGGGACGATCGCGTAGGTGAAGGTGGAGATCGGGTAGGCCTTGGGCGCGCTCTTCGGCGGGGCGACGATGCTGACGCCGCTGTTCGGTCGCACGGACCTGACCACGGACGCGGCTTCCTCGATGTTGGTGAGGTTCGGCAGCTCGAAGTTGCCGGCGGTGTTTTCGATCGCCGCGGCGTGGATGCCGGCGCCGATCAGATAGGCGGCGGCGACATAGCCGATCGCCCCCGGCGTCTTCAGCGAGGAGGTCACGCCGGTATTGCCTTTGGCGCCCACCCCGGCGCTGAAACCGACCGACGTCCCGAAGCCGTACTGGCTCCGCCAGGCCGGGCTCACCTTGGAGAGGAAGTTGGTGAAGGCGTAGGTGTCACCGGAGCCGTCGGAGCGGAAGATCGGCGTGATCGTCAGCGACGGCAGCTTCGCCTTCGGGTTCAGCGCCGCGATCTTCTTGTCGTTCCATTTGGTGATCTTCCCCATGAAGATTTCCGCCAGCACCGGGCCGCTCAGGTTCACCTTGCTGACCCCGGGGACGTTCACACCCACCCCGGTCGCGGTCAGCGCCCAGGGGATGGTCAGGCAGCCGTCGCATTCGGCGGCCTGTTCTGAGGTCATCGGGGCATCGGAGGCGCCGAAGTCGACGGTCCCATTGGCGATCTGCTTGATCCCTTCGCCGGACCCCACGGCCGCGTATTTCACCCCGATGCCGGTCCCGGTTTCGAACCCGTTGATCCAGTTCGCCATCAAGGGGGCGACGAGGGTCGACCCGGCCCCGGTGAGCGCCGCCGAGGCGAACGCCGGAACCGCGAGCACGAGGACCCCCACCAGGCCCAGAGCCACACCAAGCAACTTGCTACGAGTCAAGACGCATCCTTTCGAAGGTTTCAGGTCCCCCGAGATTGCCCGACTTAGCAATACATTTTGTAAACAGCCTGATAGCGGAACATAAACAACTGTCCTCGACCGGTCGGTGAGAGTCCGGCCGGCAAATCAACCCACTGTGGCCGACCCGAGGTCGGCCTGACAGGAGGACAGAACATGAGGACGCGTTATCGCAAGATCCTCGTCGCCGCCGCGCTTTCCGCGCTCGCGTCGATGGCGATCCTTGCCTCGGCCGCCACCGCGGCCACCCCGGCCGCCCCCTACCAGGACTTCGCGGGCTGCCCCAGCCGCGCGGAAAGCCCGTTCGTCGGCTCGTGCGTGAAGTACACGTTCAGCGGCGGCAAGATCGGCCTCGGCAACCGGGAAATCCCGGTCACGAACCCGATCGTCCTGCGGGGCGGATTCGAACAGATCACCGGCAATTTCCTCTACAACGCCGAAGGCGGCATCGTCCCGGCGAAGCAGACCGTCCCGGGTGGCCTGATCGGCCTGACCGGCATGTCGTGGCTCGATGAAATCCTCGGTTCGAAAGAAGGGCTGAAGCTCTACGCGACGGTCGAACTCGCGGGCTCGCCGAGCAGCGTCAACGAATTGCCGTTCACGGTGCCGGTCAAGGTGCACCTCGAAAACCCCGCCCTCGGCAGCGGTTGCTACGTCGGCTCGGCGACGGCCCCGCTGACCCTCCGGCTCACCAACGGGACCACGAACCCGCCGGCGCCGAACAAACCGATCAGCGGCGAAGTCGCCGGTGAATTCGAACCCGAAGCGGCCCGGCCGGAAGTGTTCACGACGGCGACCGCGGGCACGCTGGTCGACAACGCCTACGCCGTCCCCGGCGCCAGCGGGTGCAAGCTGACCGTCGGCCCGTACAACGTGTCGATCGACAACCTCGTCGACGCTGCCTACAAGCTGCCGGCCGCCGGCGGCACCAACACCACGACGCTCACCTACACCGCGTCGGTCGTGGATCCGGGAGTGGTCTACCCCTAGCAGCGCGACCCTTCCCGGGATGAGCTCGCAGTTCTCCGCCGACAGCGCGGATTACTGCGAGCTCGACCGGGAGGCGAAAGGTTCGCGAGGCAGATCGGTCAGGAGCGGGAGGAGATGTCCCGCGGTTTGCCCTGGTAGCCCTTCGCGTAGGCGCAGCGGAAGTTCTCCGGCTTGCCCACCGGAGCGCCGCCGGCGAAACCGCCCATGTTGTGGTTGTCGAAGACGGTGACGTAGGCGAGGGTTTCCGGCAGCGGTTCGGCCGGGACCGGAACCGGATTGGGTTCACCGATGTTGCCGACCCCTTTCGAGCCCGCCGAGACTCCCTCCGAGCCGGCCGCCCGCAGGCCGGGCGCGGTGGTGAAGAGATCGCTGGTCATCTCGCGTTCGTCCTTGATCCCCTGGGCGGCTTCCGGGAATTCGCTTGCCCCGGAGGTGCCTGGATCGTCGTTGAGGGTGCTCTTCAGCGCGGCCTCCGGCGCCGCCCCGATCAGCTGCGCCGCGCTCGGCAGCCAGCCGCCTTCCTGGACGCACTTCTGCGCCGCGTAGACGTAGTCGTTCTGACCCGCTTCGGAGGGCGGCACCTTGAAGGTGCTGCCTTCCAGGCACCAGCTGCCGAGATCGATCGCGCCGGAGACCGGGCAGGCGGCGGTGAACTTGCCCTTCGGCGCGCCGGCGAGCTTCTGGGCGTTCTCCGCCGTCGGCACGGTCGGGATGTACCGCGCCGGGATCTTCCCCTTCTTGTCGAGGGTCACGACCTTGCCGGCGCCCTGGCCCGCCGACAGGCCGCTCATCGAGAAGACGAGGGCGACGACGGCCACCAGGAGGGCGGCCGCCGAGAGGAGCCGCGGCACCGGATCCGGTCGCGGTACGAGGTTCTGGTGCTGGCTCATCTGGGTGGCCTCCTTGGCGTGGCTCGGGTTTCGTAGGCAAAACGTGGGGAGCGGCGTCGGGGCGCGGCGATCCCGGCGCCCGCGAGCGCGATCAGCAGCGCCAGGGCCGGGACGAAGTAGCGCAGACTGGGCGCGCCTCCCGGACTCGACGAGAAGGCCGCGGCGGCGTTGCGCCCTTGCGCATGCCGATAGGCGGCCATGTGGTGAACGAGGTCGAAGGCGGCCTCTTCCTCTTCCTGCGGCTCGGGCGAGACCGCCGGCTGCGTCACCGGCGAGGTGCCGCTCGGCGGCGTCGGCTCGACCACCGGAGCCGGCGGGGGCGGGACGATCACCGGGATCGGCGCGATCCCCGGGGTCGGTGAAGGAAAGAAGGACAGGGGCGCCGGGGCCGGCGGACTGACCGGGTGGTGGACGACAGGCGCCACCGGCGTCGGGACCGGTGCCGTCAGCGGCGCCGGGGGCTGGACGACCGGCGAGGCCGGCGGCGGAAGCGTGCCGCTCGGCTGCACGAAGTGAGGCGTCGGGCTGGGGGGCGGGGGCGGCGGCGGGACGGTGGGTCGCGGCGGCACCGCGGGCTGGTTCAACAGGGGAACGGTTCCGCACGGCTGGGCAACGCTTCCTTCCTGCACGGTCACCGGGATCGAGTAGGCGAGCCCTCCGGTTTCCACCGTCACGATCGTCGTGCCCGCGTTGAAGGCGCAGAGCAGGCCCGACTTCGGGTCGGGAACCGGGATGCCGTTCTGCAGATACACCGCGCGGGGGTTGGTCGACGCGGGGTCGACCTCGACGAAGTTGGCGATGTCCGGCCGCGACGAGGAGAACCTGTATTCGGCGAGCAGTTCGGTCGCGCAGCCGGCGTTTTCGAAGCCCCTGATACAGCGGTCGGGGATCTGGACGTAGGGGTCGGGATTGGTCGAATCGCAGGACCCGGGGGCGAAGTTCCCACTGCAGCTTCGACCCGCGGGGGGTCGGCGGGCGAGCGCTTCGAACAGGGCGGGCTGGCTGCGCCGCAGGAAGGTGCCGTCATCGGCATCGATCGCCAGGGAGCCGATGTTGGGGATCAGGCTGACGGTGACCGGGGCCACGTCGTTCGCGTTCGGTTCGCCGACCGCGGCGAGCAGGAACCCGCTCGCCGGGGCATGTTCGTGGAAGGCGGGGTTGACGACGGGGGTGTAGCCGAGGGTCCCGGTGCCGAAGGCCGGGATCGAGGCACTTCCCCAGACCAGCGTCTGCTGGCGGTTCGCGTTGGATTTGTAGAAGTAGGCCGAGGCGGCGCCGGGAGACGCGGGCAGGCCGCATTCGAGGGCTTCCCCGGTCACCAACACTTGGGCCAGTTCGACTTCGGCGCCGACTTCGCGGTTGCCGACGACGATCGCGGGCACTCCGGCGGCTTTCGCCAAGGAGAGCTGCGTCGCCAACCAGCACTTCTTCTCGCTGCTGAGCGTTTCGGTCGAGTAGTCGAGCACCAGCACCCGGACCGGATGCAGGCCCGCCGCGTCCGTGGATTCGAACCAGTAGGAATCGTCGTGCGCCGGGTCGACGGCCGGTTCGCCGGCGACGATCCCGCTGAACGTCGGCAACGGCGCCCGGCCCAGGGGTTCGGGGAAGCCTTCGAACTGCGAGGCGAAGGTCGAGAGCGAGGCCTGGCTCGAGGGAGGCGGAGGAAAGAGGTCGGTCGCCGAGGGCGCGGCGTAGACGGGCAGCGCCCCCGCGGCCGAGCCGAGGCGCCGGGCGTAGGCGCCCTCCTCTTCGGCGAACGCGAGGCGGCCGCGGGAGGCGGCGCCGCTCGCCACGCTCGAGCCGGTGTAGAGGAAGGCGCGCACGCCACCGATCGCCGCCGCCTTGGAGACCGCCGAGGGGAGCCAGACGTCCGGGCCGATCCCGGTCCCCGCCAGGTTCGCGCAAGGCCCGGCGCAGGACGCGTTGCCGCCGATCGCGAAGGTCGCCGCGCCCGCCGGGACCTGGATCGGCGCCGCCTCGGTGTTTTCGGGGGGAGCCGCCGCGGCTCCGTAGCGCATCGCGCTCGCGGTCTGGATCCCTTCCCGCTGGTAGGCGAGCGCGGCGCCGCCTTCTTCGCCGGTGTTGCCGCCGACCGCCCAGCCTTCGGCGCCTTCGGGGCTGATCAAGAAGGCGAGGACGGCGTCCGGCACCCGCGGCAGGTCGTATCCGGTCTGCCCTTCGATCGCTTCCGGCGCCGGATAGGACTGACGCTGTTCATCGCGCCAACCGGTCGCCGTCTGGCGGATCAGGAAGCCGTTGTTCGGCAGTGGATACGGTTCGGTGAGCAGTGGAGGCTGTCCCGGCGCGGAGGGCGCCCGCGCCTGGGCTTCGTCACTCGTCCGCTCCCGACTCGAGGTCGGGTTGCCGCCAGCGTTGCCTTCGACCGAGAGGATCGCCCGCACCTGCCCGCCTTCGCGGATCGCCGCCACCGCGTCCGGATATCCGACCGGTCCACCGGTGACGGTGTGCCAAGGAGCACCGACGCCTTCGCGCTCGATCACGCCACCGGTGATGCCGACGACGACCGCGCCCCCGTCGGGGAGGCCGGCGACGCGGCGCGGCGCGACCCCGGACCCTCCCGCTTCGGCCGTCGCCAGCACCTTCGACGCTTCTTCGTCGACCCGCCACCCCGAGCCGTCGTCGACCATCACCCCGCCTTCGAAGACGGGGACGGACGTGGGCCCTTCCTTGAGGACCGGGAAGGTGTAGGTGGCGATCGCTTCGGCCCCGGCGAAGGCGATCGAGGTGATGTTTGCTTCGGGATTCACCCCGGCGGGGAGCCCTTCCTGAGTCCACCGCCGGCCATAGCCGAGCAGCAGCCCCTGCTTGCCGACCGCGTAGCCGCGGTCTGGTTCACCGGGCTGGAAGGCGATGCCGGTGAAGTTGCCGCGGATCAGGTTCGGCGGCGCGCCGGGATCGGGTTCCCAGAAGCCGGTCGAGCCGCGCCACAGCCACATCGCTCCTTCGTTGCCGACCGCGTAGGCAAAGTTCGGTTCCGGCCAGGCGACCGCCCGCAGATCCGGCGTCGCGCGGGCGCCGGAGCCGGTCAGCAGCGATTCCTGCTGCCACCCCACACCCGGTAGGTAACGGGCGACCTGGCCGTTGTCGCCGACCGCGAGCGCCTGCGAGCCGAGCGCCCCCACGGGCGCACCGGGTTGCGGGGCGACCGCCGTCAGCGGACGGCGGAACGGCACCGGCCAGGGCTGCAGGCCGGAGACGATCGGGGTGCGGGTGAGGTGATAGGACGGCCCGAGCCAGCCTTCGGTCGGCGCGCTGAGCGCGGCCCCCGCCGTCGATCCGCCGTTGCCGTCCAGCGGGATCCGGGTGAAGGCGCCGCGTTCGAAGGTCAGCATCGCCCCTTGGCCGACGCCGGTGATCGTCCGGGTGCCGAATTCTTCGCCTTCCCCGCCGTTCCCCGGCCAGGCAAAGCTCCGACCTTCGCCGGTCGAGAGCGAGGAGCCGAGCGGGCGACCGCACATGACCGCCGTGGCTTCGCCCTGCAGGTCGCACCAGCTACCGGTGACTTCACCCTTTTCGAGGCTGAAGAAGAGCGTGGCGTCGGACGTTTCTTCCGGCGCCTTCAAGGTGGCGTCGATCCACATGCCCTGCGAGGTGACGGTGAGCGGCTGCCCCTTTTCGCGGACGGCGACCGTGACCTTCACCACCGGCGTCGGTTCGACCGTTTCCCTGCCGAAGAGGGAGCCGATCGGCCCGACGAGCGAGGGCGCGGAGAGGTTCCCTGCCCGCGGACGCCATTTCCCTCCTTCGCGCTGCAGGAGCACGATGTGGCCGAAAACTCGTTCTTCGTTGGCCGCCGATGCCTGGCGGGCGAGCAGCCAGGCGTTTCCCGGCCCGGTGGCGTCGATCCCGATGACCTTGAAGCCGGCTT
>JAFDWD010000590.1 GCA_018268695.1 Actinomycetota bacterium | reverse complement strand
TCGAGCCGGGCTTCCCTGCGGCACCCGCGGCATCCGCTTAAGGCTGCTTCCTTCCGGACCTGACCTGGTTCGCGTGCCCACGTCGCGCAGGACCCGGCCGTCAACGCCTCCGCGACGTACTGACCCCGACGGTCAGTCCCTCGGAACGGTAATCGGCCCCGCTAGAGCGGATTGCGGGTTATAGGGCACCGCTGATTCCCCGCCTAGCACGGTCCGTTGCGAACACTAGCGCGCGGCCGTACGATCACGCCGCTTGATCGACGTCGACACCTCATCATTTTTCGCGATCGTCCTGGTCGCGGCGATCGCCTCGGTCACGGTTGCTGTGGTGCCGAAGCAGCTGGCGCCGCCGGTCGTCGTGCTCGAGCTGATGCTCGGGATCGTCATCGGTCCCCACGTCTTCGACCTCGCCCACTCCGACCCGTTCATCGAATTCTTCTCCAACCTCGGCCTCGGGATGCTCTTCTTCTTCGCCGGCTACGAGATCGATTTCGGCCGGATCAAGGGCAAGCCGATGAAGCTCGGCGCCTGGGGCTGGCTGCTCTCGGTGGCGCTCGCCTACGGGATCGGCGGGATCCTCGCCGCGGCCGGGATCGTCGTCTCCTTCCTCTACACCGGCTCGGCGATGGCGACGACCGCGATCGGCACCCTGATCCCGATCCTCCGCGACAACGGCGAGCTGAAGACCCGCTTCGGGACCTTCCTGCTGGCGGCCGGCGGGGCCGGCGAGTTCGGGCCGATCCTGCTGGTGACGCTGGTCCTCTCGACCGAGAGCGCCCTGCACGAGTCCCTGATCCTGCTCGCCTTCATCGGCCTCGCCCTGGTGCTCGCGCTCGGCTCGATGCGCTGGGCGCCGCGCGGCTGGGCGATGCTCGAGCGCACCTTCGAGGCCTCGAGCCAGGTCGCCGTGCGACTGACGGTGGTGCTCGTCTTCGGCCTCGTCTTCCTCGCCTCGAAGCTGGGCCTCGACCTGCTGCTCGGCGGATTCGTCGCCGGGATGATCGTGCGGCTGGCACTACGAGGGCACGAGCTGCAGGTGTTCGAGTCGAAGCTGACCGCGGTCGGCTTCGGCTTCTTCGTGCCGTTCTTCTTCGTCACCAGTGGGATCGAGTTCGACCTCGCCGCGCTCGGCAGCGTCGGGGCGATCGCCAAGCTGCTGTTGTTCTTCGCGCTCTTCCTGGTCGTCCGCGGGGCGCCCGCGCTGCTGCTCTACCGAGGCGTGCTGAGCACCCGTGACCGCAGCGCGCTCGCCTTCTTCAGCGCCACCGAGCTGCCGCTGGTCGTCGCGATCACGACGCTGGCGATCGAGGGTGGCCACATGCGTGCGTCGACCGCCGCCGGCCTGGTCGGCGCGGCGATGCTGTCGACCCTCGTCTTCCCCTTCGTCGGCCTGGCGCTGCGGCGCCACGAGGAGGCCGACCGCGGGGAGCACGTCGAAGAGGACCCGGACGGGGGCTCCCCTCCACTCGGAGGGAAGCCCGTCGCCCGGCCGCAACCGGCGGCGTAGGCCACCGGGGGCGTCCGCTACTTGCGCACCAACTTGATCGACTTGTACACGGTCGCCTTGGCCTTGCCGGCCTTGACCGTCTCCTTGAAGAGCAGCTTGCCCTTCGACTTCAGCGCCTCGCGCGCGGCGGGCTTCACCGTGAGGGCGAAGCTCTTCGTCTTGGCGACCTTGACCTTCGCCTTGCGGCCCCCGGTGGCGGCCTTCTTGCGGGTCAGCATCCCCTGCAACGAGATCGTGCAGGTCGCGCCGACCTTGGCCGGGCACTTGGCCTTGACCGACAGGCGGTTGCCGGTCAACGTCGCCGGGCTGATCAGGCTCGACGAGCGGATCAGGCTCTCCAGCTGGTCGCTGGAGACGCCTCCGGCGCCGGTCTTCTTGCCGCCGACGCCTTCTTCGCCCGCGCCGCCGTTACCGCCACTGCCACCGTTCCCGCCATCGTTGCTGCCGGGGTTCGAGGGAGCGTCGGGACCGACGACCGAGACGTTGTCGAAATGGGCGATCGCTTCGCCGAGCAGGGCGAGGGCGACCGTCGACGTCGTCGTGGTTTCGATCTGCACCGCGTAGGTGTGACCCGCCGTCAGCGAGACGGCGCCCGATTTGACGGCGAACGGGGCTTCGCCTTCGAGCGTCTCGCTGACCGCTTTCTGTTTGGTGTTGTCGGTCTTGTCGACCAGGTTCGCGGTGTAGGTGAACTGCGGAACAACGTTCAACAGCGTCCCTGGTGAGAAGGCTCGAGCGAGGGCGAGAGACCCGGAGCCGCTCCCGACCGCCGTGAAGGTCGGCGATTCAGCGGACAAGTCACTTTGGAACAGGCCCAACAGGTTCAGCGTGACTTTGGTCTTGACCTCGTACGAACCGGCGGGAGCTCCCGTCGTGCCGTCGTATTCGCCCCCGTTTTCGCAGGCGATTTCCAGCAGGGTCAGCGCTTTACAGCTCTTTTCGGGGGAAGTGGCGACCTTCCACCCTTCGGCACTCCCGGTGAACGTGCTGCCTCCGCCCGGGTAGGTGGCGGCAGAAGCCTGGCCGACAACGGGAATGAGCAGAGCGGCTCCCGATACGCACCCAAGCAGGATCACCTGCCGAATACGGCTCCTGAGCGAAGTGAACACGATGCTCCTTTCGGTAATTAGAACGCACGATTGCGTTAGGTCTTCTACGACAATTACTTAAAATTCTCAACCTCAATACCTACTACTATGGACACTTATAGGAACAGCGCGTCCAGGCTCGGGCGCGAAATGCCTGGACGGCCACGCCGATCCCCATCGGCGTAAACTGCTCCGCCCCGGGCGCGTAGCTCAGTGGGAGAGCGCTCGCTTCACACGCGAGAGGTCGTTGGTTCGAAACCAACCGTGCCCATAGCCCTGAATCCCCTGCAAATCGGCGGTACCGCTGGTCGCCGAAAATCTCGAACCACCCCCTTATTTCACCCCGATCTGAGGCACTAGTGCCTGGAATCGCGCCGATACGCGGGGATGCGCGGGGATTCCGGGCGATCCCGACTCGCTTTCGCGTGAGGGTGGAGCTATCAGGTCGTCGGCGCGTCGAGCAGGTCCGGCGTCCCCTGATCGGACGCACGACCGGACAGAGGGCGGCGTCCGACCCCGGCGCGCCCAATGAAAACCCGAGAAGGGAGGATTCGAGATGGCAAGTAAGCAGAAGGCCGCGACCGAGCCGGACGTCTTCGATGTCCTGAGGGCGGGGCCCAGATCGACGCTCGAGGAGGTCGCGGAGGCGCTCGGCGTCGCCCGCTCCACCGCCCACAAGCGCCTCGCCGCCGCCGTCGCCGAGGGGAAGGTGCAGCGCCACGCGGGAGGCCGGGAGGGCAGGCGCAGGCTCCCCGACCGCTACGCCGCTATCGAGGCGCCGGCGGCCGCCGAGCCGGCAGGCCATAAGGCCGATCCGACCGCTGGGGACCAGGAGGGCGGGTCTACACGACTGCGTCAGGGAGAACTCGACGGGCTCGTCCTCGCCCACATCGCCGCCAACAGCAATGAGGCTCCGTTCAGCCCGACGGCGATTGCCAAGGCCCTCGCGCGCAGCGGTGGTGCGGTGGCGAATTGCCTCGAGCGCCTCTCCGACCGCGGCGAGCTGGCGCGGGTGGGCGAGCGTCCGCGCCGCTACCGGACGAAAGCGGGCTGAGCGCCGACCGACGTCCCGACCTGAGGGCCGACCCCGGGCGACGCATGGTCGCCCTCAGGTTCGATCGCCGCGGCCGATTAGGCCCGAGAGGGTCCCGAGGATCCTCCCCGCTAGAGCGCTCCGCACCCCGCCGGTGCGGAGGAGGCGATGGCCCTGGCCCAGCAGCCAGGCGAACGCGCCGACCAAGGCGACGAGCGCGCCGATGGCCTTGCCGCCGGCGAGGAAGCCGACCAGGCCGGCCCAGAAGGCGAGCGCGCCGCCGACACGAAGAGCGAGGCCGCCGAAGGCCCAGAACAGGCAGAGCGCCATGGCGAGCGCCGCGAGCATCGGGAGGCCCGTCACGACTCCCCCCTTCCGGCCGACCTGCCGGTCGCGGCAAGGGGGCGCAGAGCTGCGGCACGGTCGACCACGCCCGGTTCCCCCTTCGCGCTCCAGCCCTCGCGGCGGGCCTTCTGACGCCCCGCCGGGGTGAGCTCCCACTCGGCGCCCCGAGGGCCATCGAAAAGCCAGCCGCGTCGCACCAGCCGCGTGCGCGCCTTCGCCAGCCGCGGCTCCCAGCGCGGCGGACCGCTCGGCAGCGGCTCGCGGTCGGCTGGGCCGTGCAGGCCGGCAAGCGCCCCGCCGACCGCGGCGAGGACCTCGCTGCGCGGCGCTCGACCACCGCGCTCCGCCAGCGCCCGCAGGATCGGACCCTCGTAGGCCCCGATCTCGAGCGGCCGCGGGGCGGGCGCCTCGACCGCGACAACCCGCTCGCCCCGGACCAGCGCCTTCAGCCGGGTCCTCTCCTCCTCGGAGCGGGCCATCATGTGGGTGTAGACGCGCAGGGTGAAGGCGGGATCGGTGTGGCCGAGCATGCGCATCACCGAGTAGGGATCCTCGCCGCAGGCGAACATGACCGAGGCGAAGGTGTGGCGGAGCCTGTGAGCGGTGAGGCCGCGCGGCAGCGGCACCTGGCCGCGCCGCCCGAGGATCTCGTCGGCGCGCGCGAAGGCCTCGAGCAGTACTCCTTTGCGGAGGGTGTCCTTGTTGCGGGCGCGGCCGGCGGCGTTGGGGAAGACGAGCCCGTCGGGGTCGCCGTCGTAGTTCCTCGCCTTATGGGCGGCGAGCAGGTCGCGCAGGAGCGGTCCGATCGGGATCTCGCGCAGCCCCGCCGCGGTCTTCGAGCGGCCGACGTGGAGCCGAGCGTTGGCAAGGTCCAAGTCGCGCCAGAGCAGCCGACAGAGCTCCGAGGCCCGAGGTCCGGCGAGGACGAGCGTCGCGAGGACCACCTCCCGGTCGCGGCAGCGGCTGCGCGGCTCCCGGTCGAGCTCCGCCCCCGCCTCGAGTAGCGCCTCGATCCGGTCGGGCGCGTCTAGGTGGACCGGACGGCGCGGCGGCGCCACCAGGCGGCGTTTGCGTCCCGAGGCGGCGTTGACCGCGAGGTGGCCGTAGTCGACCGCCACCCCGAGGAAGCGCCCGAGCGCGTCGATCGTCTGGTTGATCGTCGCGGCGGCGAGTGGCCGGAGCGCCTGGCCGTGGTCGTTGTGCCTCGGCCGACCCCGCTCGATCGCGCGGGCGCGGTCCTCGGACTCGCGCACCTTATGGGTCCGGTAGGCGTCGATCGATTCCGCGTCGATCTCCTCGAGCGGCCACTCGCCGAAGTAGGGGTTCAGGTGCGAGAGCGCCCATTCGTCGAGGCGCACGGTGTCGGGGGCGACCTGCCCGCGCCGGGAGGCGACGATCCCCTCGGCGAAGGGGCCGAAGAGCGGCATCCCCCGCGGCGCCTCCTCCGCCGACGTCCCCCGCCCCGAGGTTCTAGGCGGCGGCACCCAGATGCCGCGCCGCACGTCGGCCATGACGTTCTGCAGCTCCTTCTCGGCCTTCGCGCCGTCCCAACCGTCGGTCTCGAGGCCGAGGGTCAGGTAGCGCCGCTCTCCGTAGGCCTTGAAGCGCAGGGCGTAGCCGCGACCCGCCTTCCAGTGGCGCTCGAGCACCTCGCCTTCCTTCCTGCGAGTCATCTCAGCCGTCCTCCCGCCCAGCGGCGAGCGAGGCGTCGGAGCGGTCGCGGAGGCCGAGCCCGAGCAGCCGACGCGACATCGCCTCGTGGCCCAACACCGGCGCCAGCAGGCCGGCGAGGTCGGCGCCCTCCAGACCCAGGAGTGCGACGAGCGCGGCGGCGCCGTCGCCGAACACGCAGAGCTGCGGGTCGAGGAGCCCATCCCGCCGGCCGAGGTCGTGGAGGGCGACCTTGAACTCGCCGAGCGGCCCGGTCCCGCCACCCTCCAGGTACTCGCCGACCAGGACCTCGCCCCCGTTCGGCAGCGGCACCTTCGCCGCGTAGCGTTGGCGGTCGTGGTCGACGAAGGAGAGCCGCGCTCCCGGGTCTCCGCGCCCAGGCTCCACCCTGGCGTCTTCTCGCGTCCTCATCGCGCTCCACCTCCTGGTCTGCGGTGCCTCGGAGGTGGTAGGTGGCGCGCACCGCGGTTAGGCTTCGGGGCGCGCCGGAGCACCTCCTTCGGCGCCGGGCGGGGGGCGTTCGTGCGCCCGCCGGCCGCTATCTGACTTTCGACGAAGATAGCTCCGGTGGGCGGGGAAAGCGAGTCGGATCCACGCCTCTCCGCACTCCCTGCCGATCGCCGCGCATCGGGCCGTCCCGGGCTCCTGGCGATGACCGGAGCGCCCAGCCGGCCGGCCACCTCGATCGGGTCGAAGCGGAGGCGCGGCCTCGGCCCGGCGCCGATATGGAGCGCTCCGAGCTCGCGTGCGTGTTCGTAGACCCAGCGTCGCGAGACCCGCCAGCGGCGCGCGACCTCGGCGGCGGTGATCATCTCCCCCTCGTCCCGCCTGCCCGCACCTCCGTGGTTCTCTCCGAGAAGCGCGGCAAGGCGGGTCGCGAGCGCCTCGATCGACCGGGGCGAGAGCTCGACCTCGCCGCTCACCGCGTGCCCCTCCTCCGACCTAAAGGGAGGCGGCCGCCGTCTGCGACCCGGCCGCCGTGGTGGGCGATGCGCGCCCGCGCTATCTCCAGGTAGTCGGCCTCGCGCTCGATCCCGCAGAAGCGCCGTCCCTCGAAGACCGCCGCGATCCCGGTCGTGCCACTGCCCATGAACGGGTCGAGGAGGAGACCGCCGGACGGACAGCCCAACCGCACCAGCCAGCGCATCAACTCGATCGGCTTCACCGAGGGGTGCGAGTTGCGGGCGGGCGAGGCTGCCTTGTCGGCGCGGCGTGCGTTCGGGAAGAGGTCGAGGTCGCGCTCGGGCATCTCCTCACACCCCGCGTCGCGCTCGGCCCGGTCGGCCTTCGGGCAGTGGAGGAAGCGGCTCGGCGGAAGTTGCGTGCCCGCCGTCGCGTCAGCCTCTGCCACCGGGCAGCCCGGCACGCAGGCCCCCTCCCCGCACCCCTCTGCGTGGCCGATCGCTACATCCGCTGGATGGCGGCCTTCGATCCGGCAGGCACCGGTCTCGAGCAGTCCGGTCCCATGACGGGCGACGTTTTCGGCCAGGGTCCCCTCCAGCGGTTTCCTGGCGAGGACGATCGGCTCGAAGGCCGGCTTCAGCGCCGAGGCCCGGTCGCCCGGGTAGCGCCGCGACTTCGGCATCCCGGAGCCGTAGAGCCAGATCAAGGTGTCGCGGATCTCGAAGCCCGCGTCCTCGAGTCCGGCGGTCAGCCGGTGCCAGGTGCGCGGCGAGCCGAAGCCGAGCAGGTGCGCCCCCGGCCTCATCACCCGGAGGCACTCCTCCGCCCACCCCCGGCACCAGAACTGGAAGGCCTCGTTGGGGGAGAACCGCTCGCCGCCGGACCGCGCCGCCGCCTCGCGGATCGCCCGCCCGTCCCACGACTCGCCCTGCCAGTCGATCCCGTAGGGCGGGTCGGTGACCACCGCCTCGACGCTCGCCTCCGGCATCCCCGCCATCGCCTCGGCACACTCGCCGTGCAGCAGGCGGACCTCCGGGGTGTGGGCTCCCCGACGTCGCCGGCCGGTCGACCGAGCTTCCGTGCGTCCGCCGGCGGCCATCAGCCCTCGCCCTCCCGGCCGAGCCAGTCGACCTCGCGCCCCGGCTCGCGCAGCCCATGGAAGATCGGCGCGAACGGCCCGCGCTCCACGAGGTCCTCCAGCAGGCACATCCTGATCCCGACCTCCGGGGTGAGGGTCAGCCAGGGTTCGGCCCGGAGCAGGGCGAGCGCGGTGTCGCGTCGACGTCCGAGTGCTTCGCGGGACGCACCGGCCAGGACGCAGATCACCCCGGGGAAGACCGGGTAGCGCGAGCGCCAGACCGGGGTGCCGCCCTTCCCGGTCGCGCGGAAGAGCTCCGCGTACCGGGCGAGCTCGGCCGCCATCGCGTCGACCGGCAGGGTGGCCCGGTCGAGCTCGAGGAAGCGCTGCTCGAGCAGGACCTCCTGCTCGGTGAGACGCAGGTAGGTGAGGAGCGCGTCGGCGATCACCGCCCGGGCGCGTCTGCCGCGGGTGCCGGGGCGGAGGGGATGGGCGACCTCGGGGCGCCAGGCCAGCGGACCGAAGTCCTCGCCCCGCTCCCGGGCCGACCGCAGGAAGGCGATCGCCGCCTCGTTGACGGCGAAGGTGTGGGAGCGCAGGCGCCCGCGGACCTGGCGGGCGGTGAGCGTCGGCAGCGGCCGCGGCAGGGCGCCTGCCGTGACCGCCGCGGCGATCCCCTCCTCGGTCGCGAACCAGAGGCTCCGCACCGGGCCGGGTGCCCGGGTGTGGTCGGCCAGACCGGCGGTGGCGATCCGCCCGAGCGCCGAGCGCACCCGCCGCGCCCCCGCCTCGGGCATGTGGATCTCGCCGACCTGCGCGGCCGAGAGGGCTCGGTGACTCGCCAGCGAGGCGAGGATCTCCGGCGTCGCCTCCGGCAGGCCCCCTCTCCCGCTCATGCTCCACCTCGGGGGACGCCGAAGGAGGAGGGTGGGGCCGCCGGCAGATCGACCTCGCTCGGGTCGGCCGGTAGCCCGCGGCCCTGCCCGCCGTCCCGCCTCCCCTGCTTCAACGCCGCCAGGATCCGCGCGTCGAGCGTCTCCAGGTGGGCCAGTGCCTCGACCGCCTTGCGGCTGCGCCCCGAGACCCGTACCGCCTCCTCGAGCTCGTCGACCTTCTCCGGCCTGCCCCTGCCGAGGACCTGCTCGACCTGCACGCCGCGCAGGGCGAAGGGCGCCGAGAGCTCGCCCCCCTCGGTCACCTGGGCGACGAAGTGGAACCGGCGCAGGCGGGTCAGCGCCGCCGGCTCCACCTCGCCGCCGAGCTCTCGAGCCACGAGACCGGCGGCGTGGGAGTTGAGCGCCGAGCAGAGGAGGTGGGAG
>JAFDWD010000058.1 GCA_018268695.1 Actinomycetota bacterium | reverse complement strand
GGGTAGCCGCCGTGCTCGGCGGTCTCGATCACCTTGATGTACTCGTCGGGGCCGAGCGCCAGGCCGTAGGGCCCCACTACGCCCGCCTCGCGCAGCGCCTCGACCGCCCGCGCCACCGCGCGCGGGTAGCCGTCGGCTTTCGACCCCAGCCGCTCGGGCTTGAACGGCGAGGCCTCGATCACGCCAGTGATCCCGGCTTTCGCCCAGCCGTTTAAGACGGCGCTGTTCTCGGCGACCGCGATCTGGTGGGCGGCGGCGTCGAGCGCGGCAAGGTCCACATCGAGCGCACCGCGGTCGTCGTCGCGTATCTCGGCCCGGGAGACGGTGAAGTCGACCCGCACCTCGACCAGCGGCAGGACCCGCCGCTGCCGGGCGCTGATGCCCCCCTCGTTGCCGGGCACCGACTCGGTGCGGCCGAGGTTGGTCGCTGAATGCTCCCAACCCTGCGGGCCGACGAAGTCGACCAGCCGGCGCGCCGCCAGCGGCCCCGCGAGGCGCTCGCGCGCCTCCTCGTCGAGCAACTTCCAGTTCGAATCGGTGAGCGGCGCGTGGCCGCGCAGCAGGTGGTTCATCGTCCCCGTCCTTTCAGGCCGCCGATCCCCAGCGAGCCGTCGCCGCCCGCCATCGATGCGACCGCCGCTTCGTTGTCGCCGTCGTCCTCGGAGGCCGCCTCGGCCACCTCGCCGTGGTCGACGATGTCGCCCTCCTGGAACAGCACCCCGGCGGCGATCTCACGCCAGCGCGGCGTCTTGCGCAGGAGGAACTCGAGGTCCATCGAGAAGTGCTTGAACTCCTCCCCTTGGGCGTCGTGCATGATCGCCCGCGCGTCGGCGTCGGGCTCGACCGCGAGGCGCTGCTGGTACCAGCCGATCGCCTGGCACTCCTCTTCCAGCGAGGCACAGAGGCGGGCGAACGTCCGCGTCTCGGCCGGCAGCTCCTCCGGCGGCTCGTGGTACTGGTCGAATCCCATCAAGGCCTCCTTCGACGTGGGGGGCGCTCCGCGGCGCACCGCGAGATTAGTGCCTCCCACTCAGCTCGATCCTTGCGGCAGCGGGTCGCACGGTTCCCAGGGCCGGGAGAACAGGTCGACGCTCTTGCGGATCGCCGCGAAGTCGAGCGCTTCCGCCCGCGGGCAGAATCGCGCGGTCGTCAGTTCGTACTCGGCCTCGAAGACCGCCTTGCCCGCTTCGATGAAGGGCTTGAACTTGGCGCATTCTTCGTACTGGAAGCACTCCTCGACCACGGCGAAGTCGAAGGCGCCGACCAGTTCCTTCGCCTGGCCCGGGTCGTTCTTCAGCGCCACCGCCATGCCGCGCTTGTGCACCTGGCGGGCGATCCAGAGGTTGTAGCGGCGCTGGTCGGCGCGGGTCAGCGGGAAGCCGGTCTTGTTTTCCCAGCCCGCGATGTTGTCGGGCTCGACCCCGTCGAAGCCCTTGTTCGCACACATCGAGATCCGCTTTTCCATGATCGGCGCGAACTTCTGGAATTGCGCGATATCGAGCCAGCGCTCTTCTTCCCAGCCTTCGTAGACGTCGCCGAGCGAGGATTTCGGGAACTGCCCCGCGTCGGGCCGGTATTCCTCCCAGCTGCCGACGTCGAGGTAACAGATGACTTTTACGCCCTTGGCGTGCAGCTTGGCGACGGTCGCCTTCGAGGTTTCGAAGCCGTCGACCTCGTAGACGCAGGCGGGGACGCTCGTGTCGATCTTGCCCTGCAGTTGCCACTGCCAGGCGGCCGTGGTCGGGCCTGGAGCCCAGCGGCCGCCGTGGGTGGCGTCGACGCTGCGGCAGGCGGAGTCGACCTTCGCGGCAGGGGACGAGGCGGCGGCGATCAGGCAGACGAGGACGGCGACCAGCGCCGCCCCCGCCGGGAAGGCCCTACGCACGCTCGAGCACGACGACCGGGATCTCGCGGTCCGTTTTCCCCTGGTAGGCGTCGTAGTCGGGCCAGGCTTCGGCCATCTTCTTCCACATCCGCGGCTTCTCCTCCGGCGTCGCGACCCGGGCGTTCGCCTTGAAGCGGTCGCCTTTGACCTGGACTTCGACCGACTCGGGGTGGGCTTCGAGGTTGAGGAACCAGGCGGGCGGTGCCGGGGCCCCGCCCTTCGAGGCGACGATCAGGAAGTCGTCGCCGTCGGGCTCCATGATCAGCGCGTTGGCCCGCTCCTCACCCGACTTGCGACCCTTGGTGAAGAGGATCAGGATCTTGGTCCCGTTGCGCCAGTCGTAGCCGACCTCGCCGTCGGTCTCGATGTAGCGCTGGACGTGCTCGTCGCCGAAGAGCTGCTCTGAAGTAGTCATGCGGTCCAGGCTACCCACCCGCCGGCGCCGCTACTCGACTTCGGGGTTCTCGATCACCTTGCGCGAGGGCGCGCCGGGGCGCAGCTTGGTCGCCGCCTCGGGACGCAGGCCGTCGAGGAAGATGCCGAGATAGCGCTTCCAGAGGTCGGCGCGGAGGCCGGGAAACGGCACCTCGGCCAGCGAGGCGACGGCCGACATCAGGAACATCAGGTCCTGGCCCGCGATGTCGTCGCGCAGCGCGTCGGCCTTCTGGGCGCGGCGGACGAGCTGGGAGGTGAGGTCGACGATGCGGTGCCGCTCCGCCGCCAGTGCCGGAGAGGCGACGCATTTCTCCTTGTTCCCCTCGGCGATCCCGTGGTCGACGGCGGCCCGTTCGGACATCTCGTAGAGGAAGCGTTCGACGCCGTGCC
>JAFDWD010000589.1 GCA_018268695.1 Actinomycetota bacterium | reverse complement strand
CGTTCGATCGCGACGGCGCCCTTGGTGTCTTTCAGTTTCAGCCCCACGGTGACCGGGGTGGGGGAGTAGGTCTGATAGCGGATGGTAAGGCGCACCTGGTCGGAGGCGGGCAACGTGGTGATCGTCGATTCCGCCCGGCGGACCTGGCACGGCGCCGGCGCGGTCACGAACGGGGCGCCCTTTTTCGAGGCCTTGGCGGCGGGTCCGTCCTCGCATTCTTCGTCGAGTTCGAATTCTTCTTCGTCTTCGGCTTCTTCGAATTCGTCTTCTTCGAATTCGAATTCTTCCGCCCCGGCTTCGCAGTCTTCGATTTCGAATTCCACTTCTTCGCCTTCTTCTTCGTCTTCGAGATCGGTGAAGTCGTCGCGCAGCGTCGTCGGGTGGGCGGTCGTCGAGGCCGGTCGCGCGGGGGACGCGGCCGCCGTCGCGACCTGGGAGACGGCAAGGGCGGCGAGCAGGCCGAGGAGCATGAGCAGGAAGGAGTGGCGCTTCATGCCCCCTGCATCGGCTTCGGTGGGGGCTTCTTTACTCCACCTAGACGTTTGATCTAGGCACTTCGGTCCTCCAGTTCGAGCAGTCGCTTCTTCATCTCGACGCCGCCGGCGTAGAGGCCGAGGCTGCCGTCGCTGCGGACGACCCGGTGGCAGGGGACGACGAGCGGGATCGGGTTGCGCGAACAGGCCGACCCGGCGGCGCGGACCGCGCGCTCGTTGCCGGCTCCGCGGGCGAGGTCGGAGTAGGTGCGCGTCTCGCCATAGGGGATCGCGGCGATCCCTTCGCGGGCGCGGAGCATGAAGCCATGGCTGAGCTGCCAGTCGATCGGCAGGTCGAACTCGCGGCGGCGGCCCTCGAAGTAGTCCTCCAGCTCGCGCCGCTCCTCGTCGAACCGGTCGGGGGCCTCGAGGATTCGCGGGGAGATCCGCTCGGCCAGGTCGTAGAGCGTCGCATCGACGTCCTCGCTCGGCAATGCGAGACGGACCAGGCCCCCTGGCGTCCGGGCCAGCAGCAGCGTCCCGAACGGTGAGTCGGCCGTCCCGTAGGCGATGTCGAGGAGGCCCTCGGCGGCGGCTCGCTCGCGCAGCCGCTCCAGTGATCTGTCGATGACGGCGTTCATGCCATCTCCTTTCGAAGTCGTTTCAGTCCCTCGTGCAGGCTGCGGCGTGCCGCCTCGGGCGAACAGCCGAGCGCCGCGGCGATCTCCTCGTGGGGAAGGTCGCCGGCGAAGCGCAGGGTGACCGCGGCCCGCTGCTTCGGCGGCAGGACTGCCACAGCGCGCCAGACCTCGCCATCGGCTGGATCGGGATCGAAGACCGCCTCCTCGCGGACCGACTCGACCGGCACCGGTGAGCGTCCCCGCGCCCGGTGGTGGTCGATTGCCTTGCGATGCGCGATCGTCACCAGCCAGCCGCGTAGGTTGCGGGCTTCGCCGAGGCTCGGGTAGGCCCGCAGGGCGGCCAGGAAGGTCTCCTGGAAGGCGTCCTCGGCCCCGTCGCGCCCGACCGCGCCGCGCAGCACCGCCATCACCTCGGCGGCGTGCTCGTCGATCAGTGTCTGGAACGGGGGTAGCTCTGCCATCAGTCTTCAAACGTGCCAAGTCCCGGGGACGTGAGATTTCACCCCCCACGACTTCGCTAGGGTGCCAATGTGCCCGCAATTTCGGCCGACGAGCTTCGCGAGATGGTCGCCAGGGCATTGGCCGAGGACCTCGGTGACGGTGACGTGACGAGTGAAGCGACCGTCCCCGCCGAGGCGACGGCGACCGCTCGGATCGTCCAAAAAGCTCCGGGCGTCGTCTTCGGGCTCGACCTCGTCGTGGAGACGATGGCCCAGACCGGGGTGGAGGAGGTCGAGAAGCTGGCCCCGGAGGGCCTCTGGCGTCAGACCGTTCCGGTCGAGGTGCTGGTCGCCCGCGGGTCCGCCCGCGCGATCCTCGCCGCCGAGCGCACCGCGCTGAACTTCCTCGCCCACCTCTCCGGGGTGGCGACGCTGACCGCCCGCTACGTCGAGGCGGTGGACGGCACCAAGGCGACGATCCTCGACACCCGCAAGACGACCCCCGGCCTGCGCAGGTTGGAGAAGGCGGCGGTCGTGGCAGGCGGTGGCACCAACCTCCGGATGGGGCTCTACGACGCCTTCCTGATCAAGGAGAACCACATCGCCGCCGCAGGTGGCATCCCGAAGGCGGTCTACGCGGCTCGTAAGGCCCATCCCGAGCTCCCGATCAAGGTCGAGGTCAGCAACCTCGACGAGACCGCCTATGCCCTCGGCACCGGCGCCGACGAGCTCCTCCTCGACAACATGGACCTGCCGACGATGCGCGCCGCGGTCGAGCTGCGCGACGCCCACGGCGGCAACGGCAAGCCGACGCTCGAGGCCTCCGGCAACGTCAACCTGGAGACCGTCCGCGCCACCGCTGAGACCGGCGTCGACTTCATCTCCGTCGGCGCCCTGACCCACTCGGCGCCGGCTCTCGACTTCTCCCTGCTGCTCAGCGCGGAGGACTGATTCCTACTTCAGGAGTTTCGACAGGCGGCGGTCCTTGAGGATGCGGTCGCCGGTCTGGTCGTGGGGGCAGTAGTTCATCTGGTGTTCGGAGAAGTAGACGGCCTCGAGGGTGGTGCCGCAGCGGGGGCAGGGCTCGCCCTCGTGTTTGTGGATCCGTAGGGGGACCTTGATCTTGTCGGGGAGGTCGGGGCCGATCGTCTTCTCGTAGTGGTCGATCGCGTCGCCGAGGACGTGGAGGGCGGCGTGGAGACGGGCGACCTCGTCGGAGTCCAGTTCGGAGCCTTTCTTGAAGGGGGAGAGGCGGGCTTCCCAGAGGATCTCGTCGACCCAGGAGCGACCGATGCCACTGATGTCTTTCTGGTGGCGCAGCAAGGGGTGGAGGTGGCGCGGCTTGTCGATCGCGGCGGCAAACTCCTCCAACGGCGGGACGGGCCAGGCTTCCGGGCCCAGGGTCGCCACCATCTCGTCCTCGGCGACCTTGTCGGAGGGCAGGAGCTTTGCCCAGGCGCGCTGCTTGGTTCCCATCTCCCGCAGGCGTAGCTCGCGGCCGTCCTCGAGGCGGATCAACACCCGGGAGGCGCGGTCTTTCAGCGACGCGCGTTTGTCGGAAACGCGCAGGCGTCCCGCCGACATCAGGTGGATGAGGAGCGAGAGGTCGCCGAACTCGACCACCGGCATCTTGGCGATCCGCCGCACGCCGGTGATCTCGCGGCCGACCAGGGCATCCAGCGGCGGCTCGAACGTCTTCATCACGTTCATCCCCGGCGCCAGTACCGATTCGACCGTTGCTCCCTTGACGGCTTCCTCGATCCGCCGCACGGTGATCTCGACCTCGGGTAGCTCAGGCATTCCTGAAGGATCGCACCCGGTAAACTCCGTCCACGTTTATTCGACCTGGTTCGACCTGAAGGTCTGCCGGCGAACAGAGGAAAGGAAGGGCTCATGCAGGAGCTCCCGACGATCCAACCCGGAATTGCCCCGGAGCTCGCTCCGGAGGAGATCGCCGCGCTCAGCGAGGAGATCCGCGCGCTCGCGGCCGAGCGCGATGCGGTGATCCTCGCGCACAACTACGAGGTGCCGGAGATCCAGGACGTCGCTGACCATCGCGGCGACAGCCTCGGCCTCTCCCGTGCCGCCGCGGCCACCGACGCCGAGGTGATCGTCTTCTGCGGCGTCCACTTCATGGCCGAGACGGCCTCGATCCTCTCGCCCGAAAAGAAGGTGCTGATCCCCGACCTCGACGCCGGCTGCAGCCTCGCCGACTCGATCACGGTCGAGCAGCTGCGCGGCTGGAAGGCCCAGCACCCGGGGGCGATGGTGGTGATGTACGTGAACACCTCGGCCGCGGTGAAGGCGGAGACCGACTACTGCGTGACCTCCTCGAACGCCGTCTCGGTGGTCGAGCACATCTGGCGCGAGCATGGCCCCGACACCGAGATCCTCTTCGGTCCCGACATGTGGCTCGGGGCCTTCGTCGAGCGCGAGACCGGGCTGACCAAGGAACCGGAGCGCCGCGCCCGCTTCCACATCTGGGACGGCGAGTGCCACGTCCACGCCGGCATCCGTCCCGAGGACATCGCCCGCACCCGCGCCGAACACCCCGAGGCCGAGTTCCTGATCCACCCGGAGTGCGGCTGCTCGACCCAGGCGATGGAGTACGTCGCCGCGGGCGACATCGACACCACCGGCGTTCACATGCTCTCCACCTCGGGCATGCAGACCTATGTCGAAGCCAACCCGGAGGGCGAGTTCATCGTCGCCACCGAGAACGGCATGCTCTACCCCCTCCAGCAGGCGGCGCCGAAGGCGAACCTGATCGAGGCCAACCGGATGGCCTTCTGCAAATACATGAAGATGATCACGCTCCCGAAGCTGCGGGACTCGCTCGCGGAGATGAAGTTCGAGGTCAGTGTGGAGCCCGCGATCGCCGAGCGGGCGAAGCTCCCGATCGAGCGCATGGTGGCGATCGGGTAGGGACGCCGTGCCCGCCGCCCGGCGGGCCTATGGGCGTCACGAAAGATGCGCGTCGAGTTCGGGCGGTCAGGGCGTCCGAACTCGACGAAGACCGCTCCGTCCTTCCGCCCAGAGCGTCTTAAGGGAACGCTCAGGTGAACTTGGCTGGGCGTTTACGTCCAAGGTGAAGGCTGGGAGGACCTGATGACGAATAGAGGGGAGACACGATGCTGGAGACCGAGAAAAAGCGCAACGTTCTGGTGATCGTGGGACGGGAGGCGGAGCCGCCGATCATGGTGGACGCCCTGCGGCCGCGGTCCGAGGGGACCGGGTTCACGCTGCTGGTCCCGGCTACGCCGCTGCACGGGGCCGACTCGCCGATCGACTGGGCCGACGCGCTGGATCGCGCCGAGGCCGGCGCGAGCGCCCTGCGCGATGCCGGGCTCGAGGTGATCGAGACGATCGTCGGGGACGCGGACTTCGCCGCGGCCGCCGGTGACGTGATGCACTCGCGGGAGATCGACGACGTGGTGGTCCTCGTCGACCCCCAGGCGGCGCTCGGCGTCCGTCCCGATCTCGTCGCCGTCTAGCCCGCTCGCGTCCCCGTTTTCTGAGGCGAACCTAAAAAGGCGCCCGGAGCGGGCCAATCGCAGAGCGAAACGCCCGAATTCTGGGCGCAAAATTTCGCAGGCGAGACTTCGGAGGAGTCATCTTGTTCTCGCAGAAGGCACCTCACACCTATGCCGAGACTCCGACGCCAAAAGAATCGCGCCCCCGAGCCTGTGCGCTCGCGTGGTCGGCGCGCACCGATCATCGAGCTGAACGACGTGACCAAGGTCTACCCCGGCGGTCACATGGCGCTCGACCGCGTCTCGCTGTCGATCGGCCGGGGGGAGTTCGTCTTCCTCGTCGGCCCGACCGGCTGTGGCAAGTCGACGCTGATCAAGACCCTGATCCGCGAGCTCGACGTCACCGAAGGGACCGTCCGCATCGCCGGCCGCGACATCGGCTCGATGCCGGAGAAGAAGGTCCCGCAGCTGCGCCGCAACATCGGCACCGTCTTCCAGGACTTCAAGCTGCTGCCGAACCGGACCGTCTACGACAACGTCGCCTACGCGCTCCAGGTGATCGG
>JAFDWD010000588.1 GCA_018268695.1 Actinomycetota bacterium | reverse complement strand
TCGCCCTCGATCACGATGTCGACCCAGGCGCCGCCGATCGCCGCGATCCGCTCGCGCTTCTGGCGCGGCGTCGTCCGCGGCAGGTGGATGCGTCCCCGGATCCCGAGGGCCGCGCAGGCGTAGGCGACGCCCTGGGCATGGTTGCCGGCGCTCGCGCAGACGACGCCCGCCGCCGTGTCCTCGAGCTGCGCCATCAGGTTGTAGGCGCCGCGGAGCTTGTAGGAGCGGACCGGCTGCAGGTCCTCCCGCTTCAGCCAGACCTCGGCGCCGACCAGCGCCGACAGCCGCTCGTTGCGTTCGAGCGGCGTCCGCCGTACGACCCCCGCCAGCCGCGCGGCGGCCTCCTCGACCAGCTCGGCCACCCGTCCTGTCCCGGTGCTCAGATCTCCTGCGTGCATAGCCTCAGTATCGCCGGCCCGGCGCGCGGCCGGAGGTAACGCTTTCCGCCGTTCCGGGCAATACCAAGCATGGAGATCGAGCCGGCCCTGCCGAATCCACCCAGTTCGCTCACCCGACGGCTCAGCGTGGTCGCCGCCCGTGAGCACGGAGTGGGCCCCGAGCAACTGCCGCTGATCGGCATCGACGCCGACATCTTCGACGCCTTCTACCACGAGCACATCGACGGGGTGGAGGGCTTCGTGATGCGGCGCGTCGGGGATCGCGAGCGCGCCGCCGATCTGACCGCGGAGATCTTCATCGCGGCGATCGACTCGGCCCATCGCTACCGGCCGGCGCTCGGATCGCCGCGCGCGTGGCTGCTGGGGATCGCCCGGAATCTCGTCGCGGGGGAGTGGCGCTCGCGCGACCGGCATCGAGTGGGAGAGGCGCGGCTCCGGGGCACCGCTCTGCTCGACCCCGACGACGCGGCGCGCTGGGACGCGCGGATCGACGCGGCCTCCCGCTCGCGGGAGCTCTTCGCCGCGATGGCAGGCCTGCCCGACGGCGAGCGGGCGGTGCTGGAACTGGTCGCCCTGGACGAATTGAGTCTCGCCGAGGCGGCCGAGGCGCTCGGCATCCGGTCGGTGGCGGCGCGCGTCCGCCTGCACCGGGCGCGGCGCAAGCTGCGCGACGAGCTCGAGGCCCCCGGCGATCCCACCGCCAACCACCCATCAGCCCGAAAGGAGGGCCGGTCGTGAAACGCCAGGAGAACCAGAGGGACGATTTCGAGAGCCGCCTGCTCGGGCACCTGAAGGCGATCGTCGCCGAGCGCGGCGACCAAGCCTCACGGCGGGAGGCGGCGGCGCCGGCGCCGCGCCTGCCCGCCTGGCGCCGACGCGCCCCGCGCCTCGCGCTCGTCGGCGCGCTCGCGCTGGCGGCGGTCGCCGTCGTCCTCATCGTCACCGCCGGGGGCAGCAAGAGCTCCACCGCCTTCGCCGTCGAACCGCGACCCGGCGGCGGGGTGACGATCAAGATCTTCAGCCTCGAAGACGCCGCCGGGGTGGAAGCGGCGCTGAAGGAAGCG
>JAFDWD010000587.1 GCA_018268695.1 Actinomycetota bacterium | reverse complement strand
TACATGTACGAGGGGGACACGCCGAACGCCGAGCGGCGGGCGGCGGCTCTGGCGCTCGACCGCGATCTGCGGCGCGAGCTGCTCGGCCAGGAGGAGCTGCGCGAACTGATCGACCCGGAGGCGCTCGAAGAAGTCGAAGCGCAGCTGCAGCACCGCACCGAGGCCGGGCGCGCCGGCGACCGCGACGCCCTCCAGCAGCTGCTGCGGAACATCGGCGACCTGACCACCGAGGAGGCGGCCGAGCGGGTCGCCGAGGGCTACTCGGCTGAGTCGATGCTGGCCAAACTGGCGGGCGAGCGGCGGATCGCGAAGGTACGGATCGCGGGCGAGGAGCGCTGGATCGCCTCCGAGGACGCCGGCCTCTACCGCGACTCGCTCGGGGTGCCGCCGCCGCCCGGGCTGCCGGAGACCTTCCTCGAGGAGCATCCCGACGCGATGCGGGCGCTGGTCCGCCGCTACGCCCGCACCCACGGCCCCTTCCCGACCGGGCAACTGATGCAGCGCTACGGCGTCGACCCAGGGCCGGCGCTGCGCGAGCTGGAGAACGAGGGCGCAATGGTCCGCGGCGAGCTTCTCCCCGGGGGCACCGAGCGCGAGTGGTGCGACTCCGATGTCCTGCGACGGGTGCGGCGCGCCTCGCTGGCGCGGCTGCGCAAGGAGGTCGAGGCGGCCGACCGCACCGAGCTCGCCCGCTTCCTGCCCAGTTGGCAGAACGTCGACGCCTTCCGCAAAGCGGGCGCCGGCCCGGACCGCCTGCGCGAGGCGCTGGTGCCGCTGCAGGGCGTCGCGCTGACGCCGAAAGTGTGGGAGACCGACGTCCTGCCCCGCCGGCTCGGGGCGTATTCGCCGAACTGGCTCGACCAGCTCTGCACCAGCGGCGAGCTGATCTGGATCGGGGCGGGATCGCTCGGGCGCTCAGACGGCCGGGTCGCCCTCTACTTCCGCGAAGACGTGCGCCTCGCCGGGCCGCCCCCGGCCAACGGCAAGTTGGAGATCCCGCAAGGGGAGGTCCACGACGCGATCCGCGAGCGGCTCGCCGCCGGGCCGTCGTTCTGGCTCGACCTCGTCGCCGACATCGACCACCCGTCCGAGGACCTGCACAACGCGCTCTGGGACCTCGCCTGGGGTGGGGAGGTGACCAACGACGCCTTCGCGCCGCTGCGGGCGCCGCGCCTGCGGGCCGTGCCGAACTCCCGGCAGGCGGGGCGCCGCTTCGCCCGCCGCCGCTCGACCGCGGGCGCCGCGGTGCAGGGACGGTGGTCGCTGACCGCGCCGATCTTCGCCGGCGCCCCGGGGCCCGGCGCACGCCTGCGCGCCCAGGCCGAGCTGATGATGGAGCGCTACGGGATCGTCACCCGGGAGACGGTCCTCGCCGAGGGCGTGCCCGGCGGCTTCTCGACGCTCTACTCGGAGCTCGGCAACCTCGAGCTGCTCGGGACGGCGCGGCGCGGCTACTTCGTCGAGGGCCTCGGCGGCGCCCAGTTCGCGCTGCCCGGCGCGGTCGAGCGCCTTCGCTCCCTGCCCGAAGCGCAGGGCGAGTACCTCGTCCTGGCGGCGACCGATCCCGCCAACCCCTACGGCGCCTCCCTGCCCTGGCCCAAACTCGAGGGCGGCCGCCGCCCCGGCCGCACCCCCGGCGCCTACCTGCTGCTGCGCGACGGCGAGCCCGAGGTCTTCGTCGAGCGAGGCGGCCGCGGCCTCCTGCGCCTGCGCTCGATGGAGGAGGACGAGCTGGGCGCCGCGATGCGCGCCCTCGCCGAGGCCGTGACCAAGGGCCAGTTGCCGAAACTGGCGATCGAGAAACTCGACGGCGAGGCGGTCATCGGCTCGGGCCACGAGGACGCCCTGATCGGCGCCGGCTTCAGCCGCGGCCCCCGCAAATTGACCGCGTCGGCATAATCGACCAGGGTGCCTGAGACGACTTCGCAAAGTGCGGTCGAGCTGCTGAGGAGCGTGCCGCTCTTCGCAGACCTCGAGGAGGGAGAGCTTGAACGCTTCTCCCAGGTCGCCGTGCCCCGAACTTTCCCGGCCGGCACGCGCGTCTTCCACGAGGGCGACAGCTCCGATGCCTGCTACATCGTCCGCGACGGCAGCTTCCGGGTAACCCGCGAACACTCCGACGGGCGGGCGATCACGCTGGCGACGCTCGGGCCTGGGGAGATCTTCGGTGAGCTCGCCATGCTCGACGGCGACACCCGCTCCGCCTCGGCCGAGTCGATCACCGACGGGACCTTGCTCGCGCTGCCGGCCAACGACGTCCGCAGCCTCCTCGGCCGCAACCCCGAGATCGCCCTGAAGCTCGTCGCCGGCCTCGTCCGACGCCTGCGCGCCGCCAACATGCGCCTCTCGCGCCAGTCCTTCCAGACCGTCCCGAGCCGCGTCGCCGGCATCCTCGCCCAGCTCTCCCGCGAGGGCCAGGACAGCAGCGCCGATAGCGACGGCGAGATGCAGGAGGTCACGATCCGCATGAACCAGACCGACCTGGCCCAGCTCGCCGGCACCTCCCGCGAGTCCGTCAGCCGCTTCCTGGCGGAGCTCGAGCGAGCCGGAGTCGTCCGCTCCGGCCGCGGCCGGGTCACGGTGCTGCAGCCGAACAAGCTGCGGAATTACATCTACTGACGCTGGCCTGGCAAGGGACGCAAGGGTCT
>JAFDWD010000586.1 GCA_018268695.1 Actinomycetota bacterium | reverse complement strand
TGCCGCTGATCATCCTCTCGGCGCTCAGCGGCATCGGCATGATCGGCGTCCTCCTCCTCGGCGGCCGCCTGCTCCTGCGGCCGCTGGCCGCGCTGGCGGTCATCGGCGTCCTCTGGGGCTGGTTCGTCGCCCAGTTCCCCTACCTGCTGCCGACCTCCCTGACGATCTCCGAAGCCGCCGCCCCCGACGTCACCCTGGGCGCGATCTTCGTCGTCTTCGGTATCGCCTGCATCGTCGTGATCCCGGCCCTGCTTGTCCTCTTCGTCCTGGCCCAGACGGACATGCTCGAACACGAGCACTAAGCTCCCCCGCGTGAGCATCCGCGCCGTCCTCTGGGACATCGACCAGACGCTGCTCTCAACCGGCGGGGCCGGTGCGGTCGCCTGGCAGCGGGCGTTCGAGGAGCTCTACGGGGTCGAGGCCAACATCGAGGAACACACCCGTACTGGGATGACCGATCCCGAAATCACCGAGATCATCTTCGAGGAGGTGATCGGGCGGAAGGGGACGGAGCCCGAACGCGCGGCGGTCGTCGCCAAGTACCTCGAGTACATGCCCGAGGCCGTGGCCGAGTCGAAGGGCTACGAAGTGAAGCCCGGGATCGCGGCGATCCTGCCGCGCCTGGCCGAGGCGGGGATCGTCCAGGGCCTGGTGACGGGGAACGTCGAGCCCGCGGCGCGGATCAAGCTCGCCCGCGGCGACCTCGACCAGTACTTCACCTTCGGGGGCTACGGCTCCGACGCCCGCGACCGCGTGCAGGTCACCGAAAAGGCGATCGAGCGCGGGGGAGAGGCGGCCGGCGCCCCACTCGATCTCGTCGCGACGATCGCCGTCGGCGACACCCCGCGCGACGTCGCCGCCGGGCACGGCGCCGGCATCCGCGTCGTCGGCGTCGCCACCGGCTCCTACTCGGTCGCCGAGCAGGAAGAGGCGGGCGCCGACTGGGCGATTGCCGACGTGCGCGAGGGATTCCCGATCTGATGGCCCCCCGGGCCGAGGAGACGCGGCTCGAAGACCTCATCCGCCTGCGCCGCGTCCGCGACCGCATCGATCGTGAATACGCGCGTCCGCTGAACGTCGAGGCGCTCGCCGCCGGCGTCCACATGTCCTCCGGCCACCTCAGCCGCCAGTTCCGTGAGGCCTTCGGCGAGTCCCCCTACAGCTATCTGATGACGCGCCGGATCGAGCGGGCGATGGCCCTGCTGCGGCGCGGCGACCTCAGCGTCACCGAGGTCTGCTTCGAGGTCGGCTGCTCCTCGCTCGGCACCTTCAGCACCCGCTTCTCCGAGCTGGTCGGGATGTCGCCGAGCGAGTACCGCCGCGAGCAGGCGGGCGCGGTCGCCGGCCTCGACTCCTGCGTCGCCAAAGTCGTGACCCGGCCGATCCGCTGAATCGATCAGGAATCGAGAAGCGCGTGGACGTGGCCGGGCCTAAGGTCGCAGGCATGGACATCAACATTCATTACGCGTTCCTTCCACACACCGATCCCGACAAGTCCCTGGCGTTCTACCGCGACCTCCTCGGCTGGGAGCTCCGCAACGACGTCGGCTACAACGGCATGCGCTGGCTCACCGTCGGCCCGGCCGACCAGCCCGGCACCTCGATCGTCCTCTATCCGCCCGATGCCGATCCTGGCGTCACCGACGAGGAGAAGCGCACGATCGCCGAGATGATGGCGAAGGGCTCCTACGCCCGGATGACCTTCGCCTCGAACGACCTCGACGACACCTTCGCCAAGCTCGCCGCCGCCGACGTCGACGTGGTCGAGGAGCCGACCGACCAGCCCTACGGCGTGCGCGACTGCGCGATCCGGGACCCCGCCGGCAACCTCCTCCGCATCAACCAGCTCGCTGAGTGAGTTCGGGCCCCCAGGGGGGACCAAACTCACTTAGGACTTCTCGCAGCGGGCCTGGAAGATCGAGATGAAGCCTTTCTCGAAGCCGTTGCGGGCGGCGCGTAGGTAGAGGCGCCAGACCCGGATCCGTTCCGGGCCCGCCAGCTGCGTCGCCCGCTCCAGGTTGGCGTCGAGGCGCTCGGCCCAGTGGCGGAGCGTCTCGGCGTAGTCGGGACGGAAGTCCTCGACGTGGTGGACCTCGAAGCCCGCCCGCTCGAGGGCGAGGATCATCCGCGAGAGGTGGAGCGGCGCGCCGTCGGGGAAGACGTAGCGCTCCGAGAAGGCGCCCGCCTCGGCGTCGGTGTGGC
>JAFDWD010000585.1 GCA_018268695.1 Actinomycetota bacterium | reverse complement strand
TCCTTCGCCGCCTGGATCAGCCCTTGGCGAGCCGCCTCCTTGCGGTCGACCGGGATCGCGTCCTCGAGGTTGCCGAGCAGGATGTCGGTCTGCTTGGCGATGTCGGCCGCCTTGGCGACCATTTTCGGGTTCGAGAAGTCGAGGAAGTGGATCATCCTCGAGGGGACGACGGGGATCTCGCGCAGCGGCTCCGGCGCGCCGATCGCCTGCGGATGAAAGAAGTCTCTTGGGTGTCTCAAGGCTGGCCTTTCCTGCCGGTTGGACGTATCGCCGGCAATCTAGTTAACGCCCGTCGATCAAGCTTTACCGTCGAGCTGACGATGAGGGCTGGGTCTACGATGGAGCCTCGATGAAGCGAGCATTGGTCCAGTTGCTGCCCGGCGGCCTGAAGGATTGGCTGCGTGGGCAGCGGAAGTCGCTTCGTCGCGCGCGCTACTCGGCGAGGGAGCGGGTCGCGCCGGTCAAGGTCGAGGAGCGCGACATCGTCGACGCGCTGCGACGGGCCGGGATCGAGGAGGGGGACACGGTCTTCGTGCAGTGCAAGATGAGCGCCTTCGGCGAGCTGGTCGGCGGGCCGGCGGCGGTGATCGACGCGTTCCGGGCCGCGGTCGGCCCGGAGGGGAACATCGCCATGCCCGCCTTCTCGCTGACCGCCGGGGCAGCTGAGTCCCTGCGGGCCGGAGCGGTCTTCGACGTGCGCGACAGCCCGTCCACGATGGGGGCCGTGAGCGAGACGTTTCGCAAGCGCGAAGGCACCCTGCGGAGCATCCACCCGACCCACTCGGTCGCCGTACAGGGCCCCGACGCGGCGTCGATGGTCGGCGGTCACCAGGACGCCGAGACGCCCTTCGGACCGGGCACGCCGTTCCAGGCGATGCTCGAGCGGGGTGGCAAGCAGGTGTGGTTCGGCTGCGGGGTCGGTCCGTTCACGAACTACCACACGTTCGAGTGCCAGGACATCGGCGGCTTCCCGCTCGACGTCTTCCTGCCGGAGCGCTTCACCGCCCGCTACGTCGACGCCGACGGCAACGAGGGCGAGATGACGACCCTTGCCCACGATCCGGCGCTGGCGTCGATCCGGATCGACGCGCGCGTCGACATCCAGCGGCGATTCCATCAGCTCCTCGTCGACGGATCGACGCTCTCGGCCACTTCGCTCGGCCGCGGCGAGATCCTCGTCGGCGAGCTGCCGATGATGATGACCCGGCTGCGCGCGCTCCTCGACGAAGGGATCACGATCTACGACGTTGCCGCGGCCTCGCCCCGGTGGCACTCGGAGCGGGATTTCACCCCGGTCGACGAGGCGGTGTTCGCGTGATCTGCGCTCGCGAGGCCCCTGGGCTCGTCGCCCGTGACCTTGCCGCGGTCGCCCATCTGCGCGGGCGCCGGGCCGGCCTGTCTCCCGACGAGGCCCTGGGGAAGGCGGTCGCCTGGCTGGTCAGGACCCACGACGTGACCGGGCGGAAGGGATCGTCCAAGGGGTATTCGCTCCTTCATGGCTGGATGCCGGCCTATCCGGAGACCACCGGCTACGTGCTCGAGATCCTGCTCTGGCGTTCGCAGGCCGTGCCGGGTTCCGAGGACCTGGCGGCGAGGGCGCTGGAGATGGGCCGTTGGCTGGCCGAGGTGCAGGAGCCGGACGGCGGGATAATGCTCGGCCACGTCGAGACCCCGGTTCACCGCAGCATCGTCTTCAACACCGGACAGGTCCTGCACGGCTGGATGACCCTGGAGGAAGCGGGGGTCGAGGAGTGCTCGGCGGCGGCCGACCGGGCGGCGCGGTTCCTGGTCGACAAGATGAATGCCGACGGGACCTGGGACCCGGCGGTCGAGTACAGCGAAATCCCCCACACCTACAACTCGAGGGTGACCTGGGCGATGCTGCGCTACGCGACCTTGCGCCAGGACGAGGAGGTTCGCGAGGCCGCCCTGCGCCAGCTGGACTGGACGGTGCGCCAGCAGACCGCCGACGGTTGGTTCGAGAACTGCACCTTCAAAGGGTCGGGCAATCCGAACAGCCACGCGCTCGCCTACACGACCCGCGGCCTGCTGGAGTCCTACGCGCTCGTCGATCGCGAGGACTACCTCGCGGCGGCGCTGAAGACCGCGACCGCGCTGGCCGACTACTTCGAACGGAACGGCGACATCCCGGCGGAATTCGACGCGGGATGGAGCGGCGCCGCCAACTACCGCTGCCTGACCGGGATCGCCCAGCTCGGCGGGGTCTGGCACCGCCTGGCAACGCTGACCGGCGACGACCGGTGGGCGCGCGTCGGCGCCGACGCGGTGCGGTTCGGGCTCACCTTCCAGACCAGGTCCTCGTCGCGCAACACGGACGGCGCGCTGGCCGGGTCCGATCCGATCTGGGGTCGCTACGCGCCGATGCAATATCCGAACTGGGCGACGCGCTTCCTGGCCGAGACGCTGATGATCCAGGCGGGCCAGAGGACCTACGCGGCGCGCAGCGGCGCCTGACCCGAGCCCACATCGCCGGTATCCTGAGCCTGACCCCGACTCGAACAGGCAAAGGAGCCATGGCCGTAGACACCGCTGCGTACCGCGAAATGACCGACGAGCAGGAAGCGATCGTCGAAATGGTTCGGCAGTTCGCCGATGAGCAGATCATCCCCAACGCCGAGCACTACGACCACGAGGACACGTTCCCGGAGCCGATCGTCGAGCAGATGAAGGAGCTCGGGCTGTTCGGGGTGACGATCCCGGAAGAGTATGGCGGCATGGGCCTCGATCTG
>JAFDWD010000584.1 GCA_018268695.1 Actinomycetota bacterium | reverse complement strand
GTGTCGAGCATCTCGTCGACGCGGACGAACTTGACCCGGGGACGGCCGTGCGGCTCGCCGCGGCCGACCTCGGCCTGGTCGATCGCCTGCCAGTCCTCGAAGGAGATGTAGCGGACGTTCTTCTCCGCCAGCAGCTGCTCGATCGCCTCGGGGGAGGGGTCGGACGGGGAGAGCAAGGCCTCGGCCCCGACATCGGCCAGCAGGTGCTGCACCGTCTCCAGCGCGTCTTTCTTGTTCGTGCCGATGACGCCCGACGGCCCGCGCTTGATCCAGCCCGCGGTGTAGTGGCCGACCTTGTGGCCCGCGTCGTGGGAGTCGAGCACGCGGCCGCCCTCGTTGAGGATCAGGCCGCGCTTGGTGTCGAAGGGCACGCCCTCGATCGGGATCCCGGTGTAGCCGACCGAGCGCAGGACGAGCCCGCACTCGATCTCCTCCCGCTCGCCGGTGTCCTTGGCGACCAGGCGCCCGTCCTCTTCGACCAGCTCGTTGCGCCCGATCACGATCGACTCGACCTTGCCGTCGCCCTTGATCTCGACCGGGGAGGCGAGGAAGCGCAGGACGATCCGCTGCTTCTTGCCCTCCGGGGTCCGTTCGGAGAACTCCTTCAGCGTCTCCACGTTGACCCGCGTCGTCTTGTCGGCGTCGTCGGAGGAGAGGAAGGCCTGGCTGGCCGGGTCGAGCTCCATGTCGGCCGGATCGACGACCACGTCGGCGTCCTCCATCACCCCGAGCTCCTTGATCTCCGGGTTGGTGAAGGCGGCCTGCACGGGGCCACGGCGGCCCAGCACGACGATCTCCTTGATGCTCTTGCGGTCCAGCACCTCGATCGCGTGGTCGGCGGTGTCGGTCTGGCGCAGCTCGTGGTCGGTCAGCGCCAGCATCCGGGCGACGTCCATCGCCACGTTGCCGTTGCCGATGACCACGGCGCGCTCGGCGGAGAGGTCGAAGTCGTGGTCGGCGTAGTCGGGGTGGGCGTTGTACCAGCCGACGAAGGCGGTGGCCGCGTAGGAACCGGGCAGATCCTCACCGGGGACGCCGAGGGCGCGGTCGGTCTCGCAGCCGACCGTGAAGACGATCGCGTGGTAGCGGTCTTCCAGCTCCTCGACCTCGATGTCGTGGCCGATCTTCACGTTGCCGAAGAAGCGGAACCCGTCGCGCGCCGCGGT
>JAFDWD010000583.1 GCA_018268695.1 Actinomycetota bacterium | reverse complement strand
TCGTCGTGGTTGCGGAGGAAGAGGCCCCACTGGCAGGAGTCGGGGATCTCCGGCGTCTGCTCGAGGATCTCGACGATCGGGGTCGCGTCTTCGCGGCGCAGCGCCATGAAGAGGCGCGGCATCACCGGGAAGTGGAACGCCATGTGGCACTCGTCGCCGTCGCCGAAGTAATCGACCACGTCGGCCGGCCACTGGTTCGCCTCGGCGAGCAGGACCCGGTCGGGGTAGTTCGCGTCGATCTCCTCACGCACCCGTTTGAGGTAGGTGTGCGTCTCCGGCAGGTTTTCGCAGTTGGTGCCTTCGCGCTCGTAGAGGTAAGGGACCGCGTCGAGGCGGAAGCCGTCGAGCCCGCGGTCGAGCCAGAAGCGCAGCACCTCCAGCATCGCGTCCTGCACTTCGGGGTTGTCGTAGTTCAGGTCGGGCTGGTGGTCGAAGAAGCGGTGCCAGTAGTACGCCTTCGCCTGATCGTCCCAGGTCCAGTTCGATTTCTCCGTGTCGACGAAGATCACCCGCACGTCGTCGTAGCGCTTCGGGTCCTGGGACCACACGTACCAGTCGCGTTTGGGCGAGTCGGGGTTCGAGCGCGCCTCATGGAACCACTCGTGGTCGGAGGAGGTGTGGTTCATGACCAGGTCGGCGATCACCCGGATGCCGCGCTGGTGGGCCTCGCCGATGAAGCGTTCGAGCTCCGACAGGTTGCCGTAGTCGGGGTGGATCCCGTCGAAGGCGGAGATGTCGTAGCCGCCGTCTTTCAGCGGCGACGGGTACATCGGCAGGAGCCAGACGCAATCGACGCCAAGCCACTGCAGGTAGTCGAGCTTCTCGATCAGGCCGCGAAAGTCCCCCATCCCGTCGCCGTTGCCGTCGAAGAAGCCGCGGACGTAGACCTCGTAGAAGACGGCGGTCTTGAACCAGAGCGGTTCGGACTCGAACCAGCGCTCGGGGGCGGCCTCGGTGTCCGGGGCGGTGTTCTGCCCCGCGGCGGAGGACGCGGCGGCGCGCCCGCCGGGGCGCAGCGAGCCGACGGCGGCGTGGACGTCGGTCGTGTAGCGGCTCACCTGCGCTCCACCTTCATCACGTGGGCCATTCGCTGCCCCGGCGCCAGCCGCAGGTAGTTGCGGCCGATCGACCAGTCGTAGAGCTGGTCGTCGAGTAGGTCGCGGACGCGGAAGGCGGGCGCGGTGCCGAGCCAGGCGGGGACGTTCACGACCCCCTCCTGGGTGCCGTGCGGGTCGAGGTTGACCGCGACGATCACGGTGTTGTCCCCGGTCCGCTTCGCGTAGGCCATGAGGAGGTCGTTCTCGGTCTCCAGCCAGGCGATGTTGGAGAGGTACTGGAGCGCCGGGTTCTCGCGGCGGGCCTTGTTGAGGCGCGCCACCATCGGCAAGAGCGGGCCGTCGAGGGACCGTTCCTTGGCCTCGTACTTCTCCGAGTCCATGTACTCCTCGCTGCCGGGCTTGACCGGAACGTTCTCGAAGCTCTCGAAGCCGGAGTAGATCCCGTAGGTCGGCGAGAGCGTGGCGGCGAGGACGAGGCGCGCCTCGAAGGCCGGCGGGCCGCCCTCGACCAGGTACTCGGTGAGGATGTCGGGGGTGTTGGCGAAGAAGTTCGGCCGGCAGTAGTCGGCGGTCTCGTAGGCGAGTTCCTCGACGTACTCGCGCAGCTCCCACTTCCAGTTCTTCCAGGTGAAGTAGGTGTAGGACTGGCTGAAGGCGAGTTTGGCGAGGCCCATCATCTTCGCCCGGCGGGTGAAGGCCTCGGCGAGGAAGATAACGTCGGGGTGGGCGGCGCGGACATCGGTGATCAGCCATTCCCAGAACGGCAGCGGCTTGGTGTGCGGGTTATCGACGCGGAAGACGCGGACGCCGCGCTCGACCCAGAGGACGACGATGTCGCGGAGCGCCTCCCAGAGGCCCTTCCAGTTCTCGGAGTCGAAGTTCAGGTTGTAGATGTCCTGGTATTTCTTCGGCGGGTTCTCGGCGTACTTCAGGGTGCCGTCGGGCCGGTGGTTGAACCACTCCGGGTGTTCGGTCAGCCAGGGATGGTCGGCGCTGCACTGGATCGCGAAGTCCATCGCGATCTCCATCCCCTGCTCGCGGGCGGCGGCGACCAGGGATTCGAAGGAGGCGAGGTCGCCGAGGGTCGGCTCGATCGCGTCGTGGCCGCCGAGCTCGGAGCCGATCGCCCAGGGGCTGCCGGGATCGTCGGGGCCGGCGGTGAGCGAGTTGTTCTTGCCCTTGCGGTTTTTCCCGCCGATCGGGTGGATCGGCGGCAGGTAGATGACGTCGAAGCCCAGCTCGGCGAGGCGCGGCAGCTGCTCGCGGACGCCGTCGAAGCCGCCCCAGGAGCGCGGGAAGAGCTCATACCAGGCACCGAAGCGGGCGCGCTCGCGCTCGACCTCGACGCTCAGCGGGTTGGCGCTGACGAAGTCGCGGCGCTCGGGGTCGCGCTCGACCGCGTCGAACAGGCGCGGGGAGAGGACGGTGTCGAGCTTCGTCTCGAGGTCGGCGTCACCGTCGACGATCTTCAACGCGGCGTCGATCCGCTGGCCCTCGATCAGCGCGGCGCCGGGCCGGGCGGCGCGGAGCAGCTCGGCCCCTTCGATCACCTCACTGGAGAGGTCCTCCCCGCCGGCGGCGCGCTTGCGGCTGACCTCGTCGTGCCAGGTGGCGAAGTGGTCGGTGAAGGCGCCGACCTCGTAGGCCCAGATGCCTTCGCGGTCGGGGACGAACGAGCCGACCCAGCGGTCGCCGTCGACCTCGCGGTCGATCCAGGCCATCGGCGCCTCGCGCCAGTCTGCCTCGCCCGGCGGGCGGTAGCGGAGCACGGCGCGGATCGCGTCGTGGCCGTCGCGGAAGACTTCGGCGGAGACGTCGAGGCGCTCGCCGACGGTCCGCTTCACCGCGAAGCGCCCGCCGTCGATCTGCGGCGTCACGTCGAGGATGCGGATGCGCGCGGGCGGCGCGGGCCGCGGCTCCCGGGTCGCACCGTTCGCGCCCTTAGGGGCCTCGCCGCGTGTGAGTCCGCTGAAATCGGATACTGACATCGAACCTCTCATCTCCCCGTTTCCTAACTCACTTAACTCTGATCTTCGTGCTTTCTCATCACTGATGACCCGATTGTCCGGGTCCGACCCACAAGCGCGTGTAAACGGGGTGCAACTGCACCCGACTTCCCTGCCGGGAGGGCGGCTCGGTGAGGAGGCGTTCGCGTTCGTCGACTGGCTCGCCGAAGCGGGCCAGAGCTGGTGGCAGACGCTGCCGCTCGGGCCGACCGGCGAGGGCGGCTCTCCTTACAAGAGCCCGTCGGCGTTCGCCGGGGCGCCGGAGCTCTTGGCCGACCCCGACGCGCCGGTGAGCGCCGCGGAGATCGCGGCGCTGCGCGAGCGTGAGGCCTACTGGCTCGGCGACTGGGAGGCGTTCGCGGGGCCGGGTGCGATCGAGGACCAGGTCCGCTTCGACCGCGAGTGGACGGCCCTGCGGTCCTACGCGGCCGAGCGCGGCGTCGGGATCATCGGCGACCTGCCGATCTACGTCGCCGCGGATTCCGCCGACCACCGCGCCCACCCGGAGCTCTTCCAGACCGGAGCGCAGGCGGGCGCGCCGCCGGACAAGTTCACCGACCTCGGGCAGCTCTGGGGCAACCCGCTGTACGACTGGCCCGCGTTGCGCCGGCGTCGCTACCGCTGGTGGGTGGAGCGGCTGCGGCGCACCTCGCGGCTGGTGGACCTCTCGCGGATCGACCACTTCCGCGGCTTCGTCGCCTACTGGTCGGTGCCCGAGGGCGACACCGACGCGAGCGGCGGCCACTGGGCGCGCGGGCCCGGCCGCGCCCTCTTCGAGGCGATCCGCGCCGAGCTCGGTGACCTGCCCTTGGTCGCCGAGAACCTCGGTGAGATCACCCCGGCGGTCGAACGCCTCCGCCACGAATTGAACCTCCCCGGCATGGCGGTGATGCAGTTCGCCTTCGACCCCGACGAACCGAAGAGCCCCTACAAACTCCCTCGCCACGAGGAGAACGACGTCGTCTACACCGGCACCCACGACCACGACACCGCGCGCGGCTGGTACGAAGGCCTGGCGCCGGCCGAACGCGAGGAGTTCGACCGCGAGGTCGCCGCGGCCGGGATCGAGGACGACCCCTGGTGGTCCCTGATCCGCCTGACCATGACCAGCCGCTGCCACCTCTGCATGCTCCAGATGCAGGACGTCCTCGGCCTCGGCAGCGAGGCCCGCATGAACACCCCCGGCACCGTCGGCCCCCAGAACTGGTCCTGGCGGATGGATCCCGACGCCCTGACCCCGGCGCTGGCAAAGCGCCTCCGCACCGCGACCGCCGCCGCGCATCGCCTGCCTGCGCGGTCGTCTTAAGGCCCGCTCGACGGGCCAAAGGACGACCGCGGTCAGAGGCGGCGGAGGGCGTTGCTCGCGGTGAGCTTGGCGTGGCGGTAGGCGTAGGTCGCGTCGCCGCGGAGGCGGCCGGTTCGCGTTTCCTCGTAGAAGACGAGGTCTCGGGGACGGACCAGGACCTCGGTTCCGGTCGCCGCCAACCTGTCGAGGGTGCGTTCGGCGATCGCGATCTGGCCGAAGGCGGTCGGGTGGACGTGGTCGGCCATCATCACGCGCCGGCCGCGAAAGCCGCGCAGGTCGACGAGAGTCGCGCCGACCCTGGCCGCCTCGCCCTCGATCGCAGCGTTGGCGAAGTCGAGCCGGGCGCGATCGGGGCGCGGGCGTCCCAGGTCCAGCGGGATCGTCAACAGGACGACCCGGTCGCAGCGCCCGGCGAGGTGGTCGACGACGGTCGCGAGGCCCGCCGCGTAGGCGTCGGCGTCCCAGTCGAGCGCCCGGACGTCGTTGGCGCCTATATGTAGTGCGCCGAGGTCGTAGCGGGCCTCGGGATGGGCGCTCCACTCGCGCGCCGCGAGCAGCTGGCGCTCGACCACGTCTCCGACCCGCGCCCCGTCCACCGCGAACCCGGTGTACGGGAGCCCCAGCGCCCGCGCCGTCCACAGCGCCCACGACTGCAGCGCCACGCCCCACTGGATCTCACCGCCGCCGTTGGTGATCGAGTCGCCGAAGGCGAGCACCCCGAGTCGCCCGTCCGTGTCCATTCGAGGAAATGTCACAGAAGCGGGGCCATCTTGTCTCAAGTCCCGCGGATGACCGTCACATCGGGTGCGCCTCGGTTGTCACCGATTCGAGACGCAATCGACCGAAGGGAGTCACATGTCAGACCTCGCAACCCACCCGCTCACCGGCACCTGGCGCGCCCAGCCCGTCGCCTCCACCTTCGCCTTCAAGGTCCGCCACTCCGACACCTTCTGGTTCCGTGGCGTGATGCCGGAGGCCGAGGCGACGCTGCGCGGCGACCAAGACGGGCCCGCCCTCGAGGGCGCGGCCAAGGTCGAGTCGATCACCGTGTTCGAGCCGCCCGAGCTGCGCGCCCACCTTCTCGCCGCCGACTTCTTCGACGCCGAGAACCATCCCGACGTGAGCTTCCGCTCGAACGACCTGCGCCTCCGGGACGACGGCAGGATCGACCTCGAGGGCGAGCTCACCATCGGCGGCATCACCCGTCCGATCGCGGCCACGGGCCAGTGGTCCGGCCCCCGGCAGGCAGCCTTCGGTGAGATCGCGGGCCTCTCCCTGCGGGCCGCCTTCGACCGCCGCGGGTTCGGCTTCGGCTGGCAGGCCGAGATGCCCGACGGCGGCGAGGCACTCGGCTGGGAGGTCGGGCTGGAGGTCGATCTGCTGCTGGTGCGGCAGTGCCCCCCTGGCTCAAGGTCTGTCGTGTGCTCCGTTCAGACGGTCGACTTCACGATCGTCTCGATCTCGGCGTCGACGATCGCCGGGGACCTGCCCCTCTCCGAGACCGGCTGGGTGATCGCGAACAAATTCATGCCGGAGGGGAAGCAGGAAGGGATCCAGGAGTAAGGACGGCGTTGTGCCGGCGGGGGCGACCGTCCGAGGGGCGTCCTGGGCGTCTCATCGCGGTCCTGGCTGGCTGTGACCGCGATGAGACGCCCAGGACGTGAGGGTTCCGGGAAGGTCTCGTGACGGAGAGCCTGGGATTCGAACGGTCAGGAATCTGCCGTGTTCCTTATCCGCCCATACGACGGGTCTCGAACACCGCAATGCCTTGCGTGGTTCGAAACGGGCGCCATA
>JAFDWD010000582.1 GCA_018268695.1 Actinomycetota bacterium | reverse complement strand
CCGAGCTCGACCGGGTCAAGGCGATCATCGACGCCGCCGCAGCCGCGGTCGGCGCCGAGAAGGGCGAGTTCGTCGACTACAAGGTCGGCACGATGATCGAATTGCCGCGCGCCTGCCTGCGCGCCGACGAGATCGCCGAGGAGGCCGACTTCTTCTCCTTCGGCACCAACGACCTGACGCAGACCGCGCTCGGCTTCAGCCGCGACGACATCGAGGGGCGGATCCTCGGCCGTTACATCGAGATGAAGGTCTTCGACCGCTCGCCGTTCGAGACCCTCGACACGCCGGGGGTCGGGCAGCTGGTGCGGATGGGCGCCTGGCTGGGTCGCAAGGCCAAAGAGGACCTGAAGCTCGGGATCTGCGGCGAGCACGGCGGCGACCCCGACTCGATCGACTTCTTCCACAACTCGGGGATCGATTACGTGTCATGCTCGCCCTATCGAGTGCCGGTGGCCCGGGTCGCCGCCGCGCAGTCCGCGATCAGAGCCAACGGGAAGGAGACGAAGTGAGTGAGGTTGCCGACGGCCTCGAGCGCAAGCTCGAGGGGATGCTTGAGATCGAGACCTTCGAGCCCCCCGCGGCCTTCCGCGAGAAGGCGCTGTGGAGCGACCCCGCGGTCTACGAGGAGGCCGCCGCCGACCCCGAGGCCTGGTGGACGGCGCAGGCCAGGGAGCTGCTCGACTGGGACGTCCCGCCGACGAGGGGCCTCGAGGACTCCGACCCGCCCTTCTACCGCTGGTTCTCCGACGGCCGCCTGAACGCCTCCCACAACTGCCTCGACCGCCACGTGGCGGCGGGGCTCGGCGACCGCGTCGCCTACCACTGGCGCGGCGAGGAGGGCGAGCGCCGCGACGTCACCTACGCCGAGCTCCTCGAGGCCACCCAGCGCTTCGCCAACGCGCTCAAGGACCTCGGGGTGGAGAAGGGCGACGTGGTCGGGATCTACCTGCCGATGATCCCCGAGGTCGCCGTGGCGATGCTGGCCTGCGCCCGGATCGGGGCGATCCACAACGTCGTCTTCGGCGGCTTCAGCGCCGAGTCGGTCCGCGATCGGATGGAGTTCTCCGAGGCCAAGGCGCTCGTCACCGTCGACGGCGCCCGCCGCAAGGGCAGGACCGCCCCGGTCAAGGAGCAGGTCGACGAGCACCTGGGCGACCTGGGGAGCCTCGAGCGGATCGTCGTCGTCCGCGCCACCGGCATCGAGTGCCCGATGAGCGAGGGCCGGGACGTCTTCTACGACGAGGTCTGCGCGGCCGCCGACCCCGAGTGCCCGGCCGAGCCGATGGAGGCAGAGCACCCCCTCTTCATCCTCTACACGAGCGGTTCGACCGCCAAGCCGAAGGGGATCCTCCACACCACCGGCGGCTACATGACCGGCGTCACCACCACCCACCGATACGTCTTCGACCTGAAGCCCGAGACCGACGTCTGGTGGTGCGCCGCCGACGTCGGCTGGATCACCGGCCACTCCTACATCGTCTACGGACCGCTCGCCAACGGGGCGACCT
>JAFDWD010000581.1 GCA_018268695.1 Actinomycetota bacterium | reverse complement strand
TCGGCGCCTCGGCGCGCCAGTCGCTCCAGCACGTCCTCCTGCCGCTGCTCCTGCCCGCCGCCTTCGCCTCGACCCTGATCGTCTTCGCCCTCTCGATCGACGACTTCGTCGTCACCCAGTACATGGCGGCGGGCGGGGAAACGGTGACGATCCCGATGCTGCTCTACGCCAACGCCCGCGGCGCGGCGACCACCCCGGCGCTGAACGCGGTGGCGACGATCATGGTGATCGTGACCCTGGTCGGGGTCGGCGGCGCCTACCTGGTCCTGCGCTGGTTCGGGCACCGCAGCGGCGAAGCCGGCGGCGAGGCGGCCGGGCAGATGGGCATGGACCTGACGGGGATGGAATAGGAGGGTGGGACCGATGAGCGAGACGACGGCGGCGGCGAGGGGGGCGGCGACGGCGGTGGCCGGCCGGGGCGGCGGCGAGGTGCGCCTCAGGGGGCTCGAGAAGCGCTTCGAGGACGTCGTAGCGGTCGACTCGATCGACCTCGACGTCGCCGCCGGGGAGTTCTTCTCCCTGCTCGGCCCCTCGGGCTGCGGCAAGACCACGACCCTGCGCCTGATCGCGGGCTTCGAGCGGCCGACCTCCGGCGACATCCTCCTCGACGGGGAGAGCCTCGCCGCGGTGCCGCCCGACCGCCGCCCGGTCAACACGGTCTTCCAGAGCTACGCCCTCTTCCCCCACCTGGACGTGCTCGGCAACGTCGCCTTCGGCATGCGCTACCAGAAGGTGGCGCGCAAGGAGCGCGAGCGGCGGGCCAGGGAGGCGCTCGAATTGGTCGAGCTCGGCGACCACGCGAGGCGCCGCCCCCACCAGCTCTCCGGCGGCCAGCAGCAGCGGGTCGCCCTCGCCCGGGCGCTCGTCCTGCGCCCGGCGGTGCTGCTCCTCGACGAGCCGCTCGGCGCCCTCGACGCGAAGATCCGCCGCGCCCTGCGGGTGGAGCTGAAAGCGCTCCAGGAAGAGGTCGGCACCACCTTCGTCTTCGTCACCCACGACCAGGAGGAGGCGCTCAGTATGAGCGACCGGATCGCGGTGATGCACGAGGGCCGGGTCGACCAGGTCGGCACCCCGCGCGAGATCTACGAGGGCCCGGCCACCCTCTTCGTCGCCGACTTCCTCGGCGTCGCCAACGTGATGGAGGTCGAGGTCCTGGCCGGCGGGGGCGGCGGCTGCCGCCTGCGGGTCGGCGGGCGCGAGCTGCGCGCCGAGTGCGACTTCACCGGCACCGGCGCGGCCTCGGCGGTGGTGCGGCCCGAGCGGCTGCGGGTCCTGCCCCACGGCGAGACCGGCGAGAACCTGATCCCCGGGATGATCGACCGCACCGTCTACGTCGGCTCGAACCTCCAGGTGACGGTCCGCCTCGCCGACGGCGGCCTCCTGCAGGCGAGCGTGCCCAACGACGGGGTCGACCTCGACTCCCACGCGCAGGGCGCCCCGGTGAGCGTGCACGTGCCGCCCGACGCGCTGCGGATCCTGGCGCCGGGGGGAGCGCGGGCGATTTGAGCTTCTCGGCGACGGACCTGGGAATCCTGCGGCAGCTCATCGACGAACCGGTCGAGCCGCAGCGGGCCTTCGCGGCGGGTGAGTACGCGGCGCGTCTGGACAAGCTCCGGGCCGCGATGGCGGCGGCGCACGTCGACCTCGTCCTGCTCTCCTCGCCCGAGGCGCAGTGCTGGCTGCACGGCTACCAGGCGCGCTGGTACCGGGCCGGCTCGACCACCGAGTGGCCACCGGTCAACTTCACCGCGGTCCACGTCGACCACGACCGCATCATCGTCTTCGACTCGGCGGACCACGCCCGACTGGTCCACTTCACCTCGATCGCCACCGACGTTCGGCATCCTGGCGACCCCGATCCGGGGATGGCGACGGTCCATGGATTCGTGATCGGCGAGGTCGCCGCGGAAGGCTGGCTCACCGGGACGGTCGGGATCGAGGAATGGTCGCCACGCCAGAGCGCCGCGACCACCTCGCACCTGGCCTCGCTGCTGGAGGGCCGCGTCCGGATCGCCGACGTCTCGGTCATGTTGCGGGACCTGCAGCGGATCAAGTCGGCAGCCGAGATCGAGGTGATGCGGGAGGCCGCGCGGATCCTCGACGTCGGCTACACGCACCTGCAGTCCGTGCTGCATCCCGAGATGACCGAGATCGAGGTGTGGGCCGAGCTGGAGCTGGCGATGACGTGGGAGGGAGGCGAAACCGGCGGTCTGCACGACACGATCTCCCGCACCCGGCATTACTGTCACGCCTTCTCGAGCTCCCGCCACATCGGCCACGGCCAGCTGCTCGCCGATCCCTGCGGGGTCAAGCATCGCTACCACGCCAACACCGCGCGGCAGTTCTACCTCGGCGAGCCGCCGCCCGCGCTCCTCGCGGCGAGCGCCGTCGCCGCCGGCGCGGCCGACGTCCTGGTCGACGTCGCCCGCCCGGGAGTCTCCTTCGCGACCGTGAGCGCCCGCCTGCGTGAGTACTACAAGGAGTCCGGCCTCTGGGAGCTGCGCGACTGGATCGGCGGCTACCAGCTAGGCATCGCCTTCCCTCCCGACTGGGTCGGCGAGTTCGTCTGGGACGTCGAACTCGACGAGCACGAGAAGCAGATCGAGCACGGTCTGGTGACCAACTTCGAGAGCTTCGTCGGCGCCGGCGACATCGACACCGTCGTCTTCCTCGACAGCGGCGCCGAGCTCCTCGGCGAAACCTTCCGCGGCCTCCTCATCGTCGACGTCTGACCCCTGCCCGGCCGGAGGCCCGGGTCCAACTCCGGCACTGGTTTCGGGCTCGGCCTGCCGCTCGCTTGTCGAACTTGACGTTCCGTCAAGCACCGGCGGCCGAAAGAGCCCACTTTGCCTCTCACGCGGCCGGGTCCGCTCCAGGAGGATCCCGGTATGAGTGAGGCAGGGCACCTGGCATTCGGCCAGCCGATCGACGGGATCGTCCAGTTCGCCTACACGGTCGAGGACATCGACCGGGCGATGCCGATCTACACCGAGCTGCTCGGCGTCGGTCCCTGGTTCAAGCGCGGGCCGGTCGTCGCCGAGACCGCCCTCTACCGGGGCGAGCCGACCGAGCTGGAACTGACGCTCGCCCGCGGCTTCACCGGCCACTCGATGGTCGAGCTGATCGAGCAACACAACGACGCGCCGTCGGTCTTCCTCGAGTCGATCGCGCGGTCCGGTTACGGCTTTCACCACTGGGGGGTCGGCGTCGCCGAGATCGCCCCGGCCGTCGCCCGCTTCACCGCCAAGGGCTACGAGGTGGTCCTTGCCGACCGGCTCCCGACCGGCGGCGAGGTTCGCTATCTCGACACCACCAAAGACCTTGCGGGGATGGTCGAGCTGATCGAGATGAACCCGGGGCAGGAGCGTCACTACACCAGCTTCCACGCGGCCTCGCTTGCCTGGGACGGAGAGGACCCGGTGAGGATCGGGTGAGCGCTGAGGGCCCTCAGGTCTACACCAACGGCGGCGAGGCCCGGCGCTTCGCCCCGCTCGGCGACGGGCTGATCGACTGGCTCCGCCAGGACGACGATGTCCGGGCCGGCACCTGCGTCTACAAGCTCGACGAGTCCGCCGGTCGGCACACGATCGACGTCGAGGTGAGCGAGACCGTGCTGGTGCTCTCCGGCCGGATCAGGTTCGAGATCGCGGACGGGCCGGCGCTCGAGCTGGGGCCGGGCGAGGCGATCTCCTTCGAGCGCGGGACGAGCGGCGAGTGGAGCCTCGCCGAGGACACCGAACTGTTCTTCGTCGCGACCTGACCAGGCTCGGCCGGATCCCGTGGGCACCTACAGCAGTGAGGACTTTCGCCGCATCGCCGAGCGGGTGCGCAACTGGGGACGCTGGGGCGAGGACGACCGGATCGGCACGCTCAATTTCATCACCCCCGAGCGGCTCGTCGCGGCCACCCGGTTGGTGACGCGCGGCGCCCGCTTCGACCTCGGGATCCCGATCAACTCGGAAGGCCCGTACCTCGGCACCCACGGCCGCACCAACCCGATCCACCTGATGATCGAGACCGGGACCGATCAGGACCTGCCGGGCGGCCTCTGCACCGCCGACGACTACATCATGATGCCGCTGCAGGGCGCGACCCAGTGGGACGGCCTGGCGCACGTCTTCTACGACGGCAAGCTCTACAACGGCTTCCCCGCCTCCGACGTCACCACTCACGGCGCCAAGACGCTGGGCATCGAGAACATCAGCAAGGGCATCGCCGGGCGGGGGGTCCTGCTCGACGTTGCCCGCCACAAGGGCGTGGACTGGCTCGAGCTCGGCGAGGTGATCACCCCCGGGGACTTCGAGGCCGTCGCCGCCGCCCAGGGGGTCGAGATCGAAACCGGCGACATCCTCTGCTTCCGCACCGGCTGGCGGCAGAAGTTCCTCGCCGAGGGCGCCGCTGCCTTCCTCGCCGGAGAGCCGGGCATCGGCATGGGCGCGATCGAATGGCTGCACGAGAAGGAGATCGCCGCGATCGCCTCCGACAACTGGGCGATCGAGGTGCTCAACCCGACCGAGGACTTCTGGAGCGGCGAGATCGACGACATGGTCATCAATGTGCACATGACCCTGATCCGCGACATGGGGCTGACTCTGGGCGAGATCTTCGACTTCGACGAGCTGGCCGCGGACTGCGCCGCCGACGGCGTCTGGGAGTTCTTCTTCTGCGGGCCGCCGCTGAAGGTCACCGGTGGCATCGGCACCCCGATCAACCCGCTGGCGATCAAGTGACGCCCGCTCCCGCCGGGGCGGGGGGCCATCGCGACCTCCGCGACCTGGCCGCCGACGTCCGCGCCGGGCGCACCACGGCGACGGCGCTGGTCGAGGAGGCGCTGGCGCGGATCGAGCGGGACAACGAGATCCTGCTCGCCTTCGTGCACGTCGATTCCGAGGGCGCGCGCGAGGCCGCCGCGGCGGTTGATCGCACGGTCGGCGAAGGCGGCGATCCCGGCCCGCTGGCCGGGATCCCCTTCGGCGTCAAGGATCGCCAGGACTGCGTCGGCATGCCCACCCTGCACGGCACCCTGACCATCGCCGACGTCGTGCCCGCGGCCGTCGACGCGCCGATCGTCGCCCGGATGAGGGCGGCGGGCGCGATCCCGGTGGGGAAGACCGCGGTGCCGGAGTTCGGCTTCGACAGCGCGACCAAGAGCCGACGCCACGGGACCACCCGCAACCCCTGGGACCTGAGCCGCTCCCCCGGCGGCAGCAGCGGCGGGTCGAGCGCGGCGGTGGCGGCGGGCCTGGTCCCGGTGGCCACCGGGACCGACGGTGGCGGGTCGATCCGCTCCCCGGCCGCCTGGACCGGCCTGGTCGGCCACAAGCCCTCGCACGGGCTTATCCCGGGGGGCGGTGTCTCCGACTTCTCGGTCGCCGGCGTGCTCACCCGCACCGTCGCCGACACCGCGCTGGTCCTCGATCTCGTCGCCGGACCCGACCCGCTCGACCGGACCTCGCTGCCCGCCCGCGACCGAGGGCTCGCCGCGGCTGCCCGGGAGCTCGACGTCGGCGGCCTCAGGGTCGCCTGGTCGGCCGACATGGGCTACGCGCCGGTCGACCCCGAGGTGGCGGCGCTCGCGCGCGCCGCCGCTGATGCGCTGATCGGGGCGGCGGGGCTCGAAGAGGTCGAGGTGCCCTTCCGCATCCCGAACGCGGTGATGACCCTGATCCGCCTCGCCGGGTTCGCGCTGAAGGGCGAGCTCGAACTCGACGGGATCTACCCCGCGCGGGCCGGCGAGCTGGCGCCCTTCACCCGCGAAGGCCTCGAATACGCGGCCCAGGGTCCGCGCGAACTCGCCGCGGCCGGGCGGGAGCGCCGCGCGATCGAACTTGCCGCGGCCGAGCTCTTCGCCGAGGTCGACGTGCTGATGACCCCGACCACCGCCTGCGCGCCGATCGCCGCCGAGGCGGACCCTCCGGCGGAGATAAGGGGGATGGACGCGTCCGAGACCGGCGCCGAGCCGTTCACGATCCTCGCCAACATGACCTGGCAGCCGGCGATCTCTGTCCCTGCGGGCCTCACCTCCGAGGGGCTGCCGGTCGGCCTGCAGATCGTCACCCGGCGCTGGCGCGACGACGTGGCCGTGCGGCTCGGCCGGGTACTCGAAGAGGTCCGGCCATGGCGGCTCGACCCGGTGGTCCCGCCGGGGGCTGAGTCAGTGCTCGGCGCGGTCGAGGTGGCGTTTAGCCCGCACCGCGAGGTGTAGGGAGAAGCGCGTTTCGCCGTCGTCGAGGTCGACCTCGAGCGCCTCTTCGATCCGGCGCAGCCGGTTGTAAAGGGTCTGTCGCTCGACGTGCAGGGTGCGGGCGGTCTGGACCTTGTGGCCGCCGTTGGCACAGAACGCGTCAAGGGTGCCGAGCAGGTCGCCGCGGCCGGAACGGTCGCGCTCGATCAGCGGTCGCAGCTGCTGGTCGACGAATTCACGCAGCTCCGGAGTTTCGCGGAAGGCGAACAGGAGGCGGTCCGGCGAGGCCACCGAGACGTCGTGCCAGGGGCAGGCATCGAGATTGGCCGACGCGGGGAGCGCGTGCGCCGCCGCGCCGAGTTCGGCGGCGGTGTCGATCCAGCCCGTCGTCGCCGCGCCGACGCAGATCGTCGGCCGGCCCCTGACCCCACGGCGCTCGGCGGAGCGCTCGACCAGGAGCGCGATCTGGTCGGCCAGGCGGGGGCGGTCGGCGGCCCGCGCCAGGCCGAGGACGAGCAGGACACAGCCGCTGTCGGTTCCGGCGAGGACCGGCACGGCCTGCTGTTCGAGCTCGTCCACCAGGTCCCGGCGGACGGCGGCCCACCCCGACTCTTCGCCGCGGTCGTCGGCTCGGGCGGGCGGTGCGATCGCCAGCGGCAGCAGCACGTCGCTGCTGGGGGAGAAGCCGAGTTCGGCGGCCCCGGCGGCGATTTTGCGTTCGACCGACGGGGCGACGACCTTCTCGTCGCCGACCTGCGAGTCGATCAGCCCGGCAAGGAAGTCGCCGTGGCGACGCGCGGCCAGCGCCTCCTCCTCCTGCCTGCGCATCAACGCCAGGGCGATCAGCTCGACCGTCCGCTCGAGCGCGACCTGGTCCTGCGGATCGAGCGGGCTGTCGACCGCCAGCGCCACCAGGTTCCCCCAGGTGCCCTCTTCGCCGGTCGGGACCGGCGCCGAGATCGCCGCCGGCGCGGCGACGTCACCGCGGGCGTAGGAGCCCCAGGCGCCGAGAACGGTCGCGTCGTCGGCTTCGAAGCAGGCGTGGTAGGCGACCCCCTGGCCGGAGCGCTCGAGCACGACCGGGTTACGGATGAAGCCGGAGAGCTCGACCAGCACGTCGGAGATGTGGGCGCCGCGCAGCATCAACGAGATCAGGCGGCTGCGCGACTGCTCGCCGCGCCGCAGGAGCTCGCCGTCGCGGTCGATGATCGCGCGGTGGACGCTCTCGCTGATCTCGACGAAGCGGACCTCGCGGTGGAAGGCGATCAAGCAAAGGCCATGTTCGTTGGCGGCATCGACCAATGGGGTGGGGACGGTGTCGAGCGCGGAGCCGAGCTCGATCGCGAGCGCGGCGATCCGGCGGGCGGCGAGGTCGGCGGCGAAGCGACGTTGGATCGCGCCGCTCGTCGCGATGTCGATCCCGGTGGTCACCAGCAGCTCGCCGCCTTTCAGCAGCGAGGCGAGGTTCAGTCCCTCGCCGGCGTGCGTCCACCGGATCTCGGTGCCGAGGGCCTCGGCACCGGCGAGGATCTCCGGCTCACCGCGGCGGAGAGGTGCCAGCGCGAGGGCGTCGCGCACCGAAAAGGAAGTGTTCTGAGATTCCAGGGCCACCTCGAGACGGACTTTACATTCCGTCAATAAATCGCGTGCTGAAAGGATCGCTTTGCCACTCACGAAGCGCGCACCTCATCGGAGACGATCGCGGGGTCGAGCGAGCCACCCGAGGAGAGAAGATGAGGTCGAGCAAAGCGTTGCAGGTGAAGGTCGCATCCCTTTTGGCGCTGGCGTCCATCGCCCCCCTGGTCACGGGCTGTGGAGGTAACACCGCCGGCACGTCGAGCGGCGGCGGAACCACCGGTGGAGCATCCGCAGAACCGCGCCAGGGTGGGACCCTCGCCGTGTCGCTAGGCGAAGAAATCCTCTCCGTCAACCCACTCAAAGCGTATTCGGCGGAAGACGTCAACGTCGTTTCGCAGATGTTCGAGACGGTGTTCAAAGAAAACTACGAAGGCAAGGTCGTCCCCTGGCTCCTCGAAGGCTTCAAACCGTCGAAGAACGACACGGTGTGGACCCTGCAGCTGAAAAAGGGCGTCGACTTCTCGACCGGCAAACCGATGACCTCCGCCGACGTCAAATGGTCGCTCGAACGAGGCATGGAAGTAGAAACCGTGGCCGGTGTCGTGGCGGGGTGGGAAAAGATCGAAGCACCGTCGCCGACCACCGTCGTCATCACCACCAGTCGACCGGCGCCCGAAATGCCGGAGATCCTCTCTGCCTGGAGCTTCAGCGTGATGCCGAAGGACTGGGGCGGCGAGTCCGAGAAGCAGTTCAACGAACACCCGATCGGCACCGGTCCCTTCGAATTCGCCTCGCGAAAAAAGGGCGAATCGCTGACGTTGAAGAAAAACGCCAACTACTGGGTCCCGCAGCGGCCCTACCTCGACGAAGTCGTCTACCACACGGTCCAGAACCCGGAGAGTCGGACGGCCCAGATCCGCGGCGGCCAGCTGGACATGGCCTACAACCCGCCGTTCCCGGAAATCGAAACCCTCGAAGCCAGTCCGGAACTGACGGTCGAAGCGCCCTACCTCGGGATCGGCTGGCTGATGATCCTGAACACCGAAGAGCCGCTGTTCGAGAACCGCAAGGCGCGCGAAGCGGTCAACTACGCGCTGGATCGCGAATCGATGGTCGAACTGGCGCTGCACGGGAACGGCAAACCGATGAACGCGTACCTGCTGCCGTGGCTGCCCGGTTACGCCAAGAACCTGAAAGCGACCGAACACAACCCCGAAAGAGCGAAAGAACTGCTCGCCGAAGCGGAGAAGGAAGGCGTCAAGCCGACCTTCGAAATCTCCTCGATGGCCGAAGACCCGTTCTGGACCCAGGCCTCGCAGATCGCCCAGGCGAACCTCGAAGAAGTCGGGTTCACCGTGGTGATCAAAAAGTCCGACCTCAGCAGCCTGCTGGGACAGCTGGAAAACCGGGAATTCGACGCGACCACGATCTACAACACCGCGCTTTCGCCCTACCCGGCCGAATTGTTCTCCTTCTACAACGCGACCGGCGGCTTCTTCACCGGGGTGGACACCAAGGAAACCGAAAAGCTGATGGCGGCGGCGCAGAGTGAGACCGACACCGCGAAGCGCAACGCGATGTGGGCGCACATCCAGCAGATCATCAGCGAAGAACAGGCGCTGATGCAGGTGGCCTACTCGCCCTACGTGTGGGTCAAGCAGAGTGATGTGACCGGTTCGTTCATCGGCCGCACCGGGATCCTCTGGCTCGGCCAGGCCGGCTTCGCAAGCTAGGCGACGCGATGGCCGACAAGATGGACGTGGGCAAGGTCGTCACGGCGGATGGCCCGGTCGACCCGGGCGAGCTCGGTCCGACCCTGACCCACGAGCACATCCTCATCGACCTCACCTCCCACTCGCGGGAGCCGGTGGACGAGGCCGAGCGCGACATCGCCCGGAAACCGCTGCGGATGGAGTTGCTCGGGCGGGCTCGCCACGATCCCCTGCTGATCCGAGATGCCCTCCTGATCGACGATCGCGAGCTGGCGGTGGAGGAACTGCGGCGGTTCGCGGCGGCCGGAGGAGGGACCGTGGTCGACGTGTCGACGATCGGCCTGCGGGCGCCCGGCCCCGCCGTGCTGCGCGAAGTGTGCCGCGCCGCCGGGCTCCGCCTGGTCGTCCCCTCGGGGTACTACGTCCAGGGCACCCATCCCGCCGAGGTCGCCGAGCTGACGGCCGACCAGCTCACCGAGCAGTTCATCGCCGAGGCGCGGGTCGGGATCGGGGACTCGGGCATCCGCAGCGGCATCATCGGCGAGATCGGGATGAGCCAGCCGGCCCACCCCGATGAGTGGAAGGTGCTCGCCGCCGCCTGTGAGGCGCAGCTCGTCACCGGCCTGCCGCTCTGCGTGCATCCCTACGCCGGCGAAGCGAGTCGGATGGCACCCTCGGTGACCCGCTTCGTGACCGAGCGCGGGGTGGACCCGCGGCGCCTGAACCTCTGCCACATGGATGGCCACATGGACCTCGCCTACCAGCGCCGCATCCTCGACATGGGGGCGTGGATCTCGTTCGACACCTTCGGCCTCGAGATCTTCTTCAACTCGCCCGACCACAACCACTCGGCGACCGACCTGGCACGGATGGAACACCTGATGGAGCTCCTCGACCTCGGCTACGCCGACCAGCTGCTGCTCTCCCAGGACGTCTGCTCGAAATTGCAGCTGCGGCGCTATGGCGGCTATGGCTACGACCACGTGGTCGGGACGATCATCCCGACGCTGGAAACGCGTGGCCTGCCGGCGGAGACGGCGTGGCGGCTGATGGTCGACAACCCGGCCCGTTACCTCGCAATTGTCTAGCCGGCGACCTTTACATTCTGTAAAGGGTGGGCTACACAAAGCCCTCGCTTTGCCTCTTACGCCGACGGGGGGCCGTCGAGAAGGATCCCGGCCATGAGCGAGGCCACCATCTCAAGCATCGACGCCCGTCGTCCTGCGCTCGGATTGATCGTCAACCCGATCGCCGGCATGGGCGGGCGGCTCGGCCTGAAGGGCACCGACGGGCCCGCGCGCCTGCGCACGGCGATCGAGCGGGAAGCCACGGCGACCGCGGGCGAACGCGCCGGCCGGGCGCTCGCCCGGATCGTGCCGCTGAAGGACCGGCTCAGCGTCTGCGCCGCGGCGGGACCGATGGGCGGGACGATGGCCGAGGCGCTCCGGCTCGAGACCACGGTGGTCGACGCCGGCCGCGGCGGTCGGGCGACGACCGCGGAGGACACCCGGAAGGCCGCCGCCGAGATGGCGGCCAGAGGCGTGGACCTGCTGCTCTTCGCCGGCGGCGACGGCACCGCCCGCGACATCCTCGACGCGACCGCGGGCGAGGTGCCGGTCCTCGGCGTGCCGGCGGGGGTGAAGATGTACTCGGGCGCCTTTGCCCGCAGCCCCGAGGCGGCCGGCGACGCGACCGTCGCCTACCTCGGCCGACGGGGCACCACCCCGCGACTGCGTGCCGCCGAGGTGGTGGACCTCGACGAGGACTCCGACTGGCGCGCGCGGGCCCTGCGGATCTACGGCCGTGTCTGGGTCCCGGCGGCGCGGTCTCAGATGCTCGGCGCCAAGGCCGGCCGCTCGGTCGGCGACGAGGTCCAGCTCGACGCGCTGGCGGCCGAGATCGTCGCCGAGATGGAGCCCGACCGCCTCTACATCCTCGGCCCGGGGACGACCGTCGGCCGGGTCCGCCGGGCGCTCGGGATGGAGGATCGACTGCTCTGCGTCGACGCGGTGCGCGACGGCAAGCCGGTCGGCCTCGACCTTGGCGAGGCGGAGCTGCTGGAGCTGATCGGGGACGCCCCGGCGACGGTCTTGGCCGGCGTGATCGGCGGGCAGGGCTCGCTGTTCGGCCGCGGTAACCAGCAGATCAGCGCCGCCGTGCTGAAGCGGGTCGGCGCCGACCACGTCACCGTGCTCTGCGGCGAGGGGAAGCTCCTCGCGCTCGATCCGATGCGGCTCCACGTCGACACCGGCGAGGCGAGCGTCGACGGGGACCTTTGCGGCTTCCGTCCCGTCCGTGTCGCTCCCGGGCGCTCGGTCGTGGTCGAGGTGAGGACTTGATGAAGGCGACAGCGAGCAGGGAGGCAGGGACTTGAGCACCACCACCGGGTCCGCCGCGATGGTCGGCGGGCATCCATTCATGGCCAACTCGACCCCGGAGGCGAAGCGGCAGATGCTCGACGCCGTCGGCTTCGAGAGCGTCGAGGAGCTCTTCGCGCAGATCCCCGAGGACCACCGCCTCTCCGGGCGCCTCGACCTGCCCGCCGGCGTCCGCTCCGAGGCCGCCGTCCGCCGTTGTCTCCTCACCACGCTGAAGAAGAACGAGACCTGCGAGGACAACCTCAGCTTCATCGGTGGCGGCACCTGGCAGCACTACGTCCCGGCGGTCTGCGACGAGATCGTCTCCCGCACCGAGTTCGTCACCTCGCACCTCGGGACCCCAGCCTCGGACTACGGTCGTTTCCACGTCTGGTTCGAGTTCTCGAGCCAGCTCGGTGAGCTGCTCGAGCTCGACTTCGTCGGCCTGCCCGTCTACAGCTATGGCTGCGCGGCCGGGCACGCGATCCGGATGGCGGCGCGGCTGACCGGCCGCAACCAGGTCCTCCTGCCGGCCTCGATCGACCCCGAACGCCTGGCGGTCATCCGCAACTACTGCGAGCCGCCGGAGATGGACGGCCACATCGAGATCGTCACCGTCGACTTCGACCGCGTGACCGGTGAGCTCGACCTCCGTGACCTGGAGGGGAAGCTCTCCGACCGCACCGCGGCGGTCTACTTCGAGAACCCGAGCTACCTGGGGGCGATCGAGACCGCAGGGATGTCGATCGCCGCCCGCGCCCGCGCCGTCGGGGCGGAGACCATCGTCGGGGTGGACCCGATCTCCCTCGGGGTGTTGGCGCCGCCGAGCCGATACGGCGCCGACATCGTGGTCGGGACCCTGCAGACGCTCGGCATCCACATGAACTGCGGCGGCGGCGTCGGCGGCTTCATCGCCGGCCGCGACGAGGAGCGCTACGCCCGCGAGTACCCGACCATCGCGATCACCGCCACCGAGACCAGCGAGCCGGGCGAGCTCGCCTTCGCACCGACCCTGGTCGAGCAGTCCTCGGCGATGACCCGCGAAGGCGCCAAAGACTGGTACGGGAACAACTCGGTGCGGCTCTGGACGGTCGCCAACGCGGTGTACATGTCGCTGCTCGGCCCGCAGGGCTTTGCCGAGGTCGGCGAGTCGATCGTGCGGCGCGGCCACTACGCGGCGCAGCGGATCGGCGCGATCCCCGGAGTCGAGATCCGCTCCGGCGGCGCCTTCTTCAAGGAGTTCGTGGTCGATTTCGGCGCCACCGGCAAGACCGTGGCCGAGATCAACGCGGGCCTGCGCGACTGGTCGATCTTCGGCGGCCGCGACCTCTCCGACAGCTTCCCCGACCTCGGCCAGAGCGCCCTCTACGCGGTGACCGAGATCCACACGCTCCCGGACATCGACCGGTTGGTCGAGGCCCTGACGGAGGTGACCCGATGAGCGCCTCCGGCTTCGGGCGTCGCTACCAGGCGCCGATCTGGGACGAGCCCCTGGTGATGGAGATGGGCGCGCCCGGGCGGCGGGCGATGGTGCCGCCGCCGGTCGAGCACGAGATCGAGCAGGCGACCGGCAGCCTTTCGGCGCTGATCCCATCGACGATGGCGCGGGGTGCCGCCCCGGCACTGCCGGAGCTGACCGAGTTCGAAGTGCAGCGGCACTACATCCACCTCGCCCAGCAGACCCTCGGAATGCTCGGGGTGAACCTGTTCGGGACCTGCACGATGAAGTACAACCCGCGCCTCGGCGAGCTGCTCGCCGCGCGCCCGGAGATCGCCGAAGTGCACCCGGATCAGGACGAGGACACTCTGCAGGGTGTCCTCCAGGTCATCTACGAGCTGGACCTCGTCCTGCGCGAGCTGTCCGGCATGGACCAGTTCGTCTTCCAGGCCGGGGGCGGCACCGAGGCTTCCTACGTCAATACCTGCGTCACCCGTGCCTACCACGCGGCGAGGGGGGAGCTGGAGCAGCGCAACGAGGTGATCGTCACGATCCAGACCCACCCCTGCAACGCCGCCACCGCGGCGGCGGCCGGCTTCAAGGTGGTGACCCTGATGCTGGAGGAGAACGGCTACCCCTCGGTCGAGCAGCTGCGCAGCGTCGTCTCCGAGCGCACCGCCGCGCTGATGGTCGTCAACCCCGACGACATGGGGATCTACAACCCCGACATCAAGCAGTGGACCGAGATCGTCCACGAGGCGGGCGGCCTCTGCTTCTACGACCACGCCAACTTCAACGGCGTGATGGGCAAGCTGCGGGCGCGCGAGCTCGGCTTCGACGCCTGCATGTACATGCTCCACAAGACCTTCGGCGCGCCGAAGGCGGGCGGGGGCCCCGCGGTCGGTGCCTACGGCTGCTCGGAGGAGCTGATCCCCTTCCTGCCCCGGCCGCTCGTCCGGCGGGACGGCGACGGCTACGCCCTTGACCGGGAGTCGCCCCTCAGCATCGGCAAGGTGCGCGAGTTCTGGGGCAACGTCCCGGTGATCCTGAAGGCCCTGAACTGGGCGCTGATGATGGGCGGCGACGGGATCGAAGAGGCCTCCGACATCTCCGTGCTGGCTGGCAACTACATGGAAAAACGCCTGCTGGGGATGCGCGGCGTGACGCGCAGCAATCCGGACGTCGACCTACCGCGGTTGGAGATGAACCGCTACAGCCTCGCGGTCCTCCAAGAAGAGACCGGGGTGACGATCGGCGACGTCGAAAACCGCCTCACCGACTACGGCATCGATCCGCCGATGAACAGCCATCACCCGTGGCTCGTGCCGGAACCGCTTACGCCGGAGGTCGGCGAGCTCTGGTCGATCGAGGACGTCGACTACTGGCTGGACGCGCTCGAAAGCATCTGCGAGGAGGCCTACTCCGACCCGGAGATGGTGAAGTCGTCCCCTCACAACCAGGTCCTGCACCGCACCGACTACTCCCGTACCGAAGACCCGTCCTATTGGGCGACGACCTGGCGGGCCTACCAGCGCAAGCACGGCGGGTCAGGAGGAGACGAGGTGGACTGAGGTCTGAAGAGCAAGCCGGGTCACCCCCGTTGCTGGGCCCTCCGCCTCTTGGGAAAGGTGGGACAGCGCCAGGCACCAGGCAGCGATGGGGGGCGATCGAATCGTGGGGCATTGTCGAGTCCGTAAGGAACCAGGAGGAGCGAGATGTTGTCGAGTACAAGTTGGAAGGCAAGGCTGGTGTGTTTGGTGGCACTGGCATCGTTCGCCGTCCTCATCGCGGGCTGCGGCGGGGGAGGCTCGAGCAGTAGTGGAGGCAGCAGCACCCCCGGCACCGGATCGAGCGGTGGCTCGACCGCCGGACCCACGTCGGGCGGGAAGCTGACGGTATCGCTGGGCGAAGAAATCGAAGGCTTGAACCCGCTGACGAGCATCTCGGTAGAAGACGTCAACGTCATCTCCCAGATCTTCGAGCCGCTCTTCAAAGAAGACTACGAAGGCAAGGTCGTGCCCTGGTTGGCCGAAAGCTTCAAAGCCACCAAGAACGACACCGTCTGGACCATGCAACTGAAGAAGGGCGTCGAATTCTCGACCGGGAAACCGATGACCTCCGCCGACGTCGTGTGGTCGTTGGAACGGACCCGCGAAGGCGAAACCCACGCCGGCATCGTCGAAGCCTGGAAGACGGTGGAGGCGCCGTCGCCGGACACGGTGGTCATCACCACGAGCAGGCCGAGCCCGGAAATGCCGGAGATCCTCTCGCAGTGGATCTTCAGCGTGATGCCGGAAAACTTCGGCGGCGAGTCCGAAAAGGATTTCAACGCAAACCCGATCGGCACCGGCCCGTTCGAGATCGCCAAATGGAAAAAGGGCGAATCGGTGACGCTGAAGGCGAATCCGCACTACTGGATGCAGAACCGTCCCTACCTCGACGAAGTCGTCTACCAGACCGTGCAGAACCCGCAGAGCCGGGCCGCGCAGGTGCGGGGCGGTCAGCTCGACGTGATTTACAACCCACCGTTCCCCGAAATCGAATCGCTCGAATCGAGCCCTGAACTGGCCGTGGAAGCACCGTTCGTCGGCAACAGCTGGTTCATCATCCTCAACACCCAGGGCGACCTGTTCGGGAACAAGAAAGCGCGTGAAGCGGTCAACTACGCCCTCGATCGCGAAGCGATGATCGAAGTGGCGCTGCACGGGCACGGAGAACCGCAGAACTCCTATCTGCTGCCCTGGATCCCCGGCTACGACGAGAGCCTGCCGGCGCCGGAAACCGATTCCGAAAAGGCGAAAGCGCTCCTCGCCGAAGCGGTGAAGGAAGGCGTCGATCCGACGTTCACCCTCTCCTCGATCGCCGAAAGCCCGTTCTGGACCCAGGCCGGGCAGATCGCCCAGGCAAACCTCGAAGAAGTCGGGTTCAAGGTGTCGATCAAAAACTCCGACCTCAGCAGCCTCCTCGGCCAGCTGGAAGACGGTGAATTCGACGCGGTGACGATCTACAACACGGCGCAGTCGCAGTCCCCGAACGAACTGTTCTCCTTCTACAACGCGACGGCCGGCATCTTCTCGGGCGTCGACACGAAGGAGACGTCGAAGCTGATGACCGAAGCCCAGGGCGAGACGAACACGGCGAAACGCGACGCGATCTGGGGTCACATGCAGCAGATCGTCAGCGAAGAACAGGCGTTGATCTCGGCGGCCTATTCATCCGCCGTGTGGGTGAGGCAGAACGACGTCGCCGGGACGTTCGTCGGCGCGACCGGCATCCTCTGGCTGGGCGAAGCCGGGTTCGCAGGCTAGTCCGACAGAAAGAGCAGAAGGTCGAGTCAGATGGAATATCTGCGGTTCCTCGTCAGGCGTCTCCTGCAGGCCATCCCGGTGGTGCTCGGGGTGACGGTGGTTGTGTTCTTCCTCATCCACCTGGTCCCAGGGAACCCGGCGAGGACCGCCCTCGGTTCGAACGCGACGCCGCAGGCGGTCGCCGCGCTCGAACATAAGTGGGGGCTCGACACCTCGCTGCCGCAGCAGTACTGGCTGTTCATGAAGAACCTGTTCTCCGGTGACCTTGGGACCTCGCTGCGCTACGAACAGTCGGCGGGCGAACTGGTGATCGAACGGATGTCGGTGACCCTGTGGCTGTTCGTCTACACGATCGTGCTCACCGGGCTGATCGCCGTCCCGGCGGCCCTCCTCGCCGCCTCCAAGGCGGGCGGGATCCGCGACAACGTGGTCCGCTGGCTGTCGGTGGTCTCGCTGGGGATCCCGGGGTTCTGGCTCGGCCTGATCCTGGTCGAGTACGTGGCGATCGGGACCGGGCTCTTCCCGGCGGCCGGCTTCGGCGAAGGCTTCGCCGGCCACGTCGAATCGCTGTTCTTACCGAGCCTGACGATCGCGGCGGCGATCGTGCCATTGGTGGTGCGCAGCCTGCGGGTCGAGCTGCTGCGGGTCGCCGAGGCGGACTTCGTCACCACGGCGCGGGCCAAGGGCCTGACCGAGTGGCGGATCCGCTACCGGCACGTGCTGCGCAACGCCCTCGCCCCGACGGTGACGGTGCTGACCGTGCAGATCTCCTTCCTGGTCGGTTTCACGCTCGTCGTCGAACAGGTCTTCAGCCTCGGCGGCGTCGGCTCGCTGATGCTGCAGTCGATCAACAACCGGGACTTCCCGGTGGTCCAGGCGGTGACCTTGATCCTCGCCGTGGTCGTGGTGCTGGTGAACATCATGGGTGACCTCGTCCAGGCGCTCATCGACCCGCGGGTGGAGGCGCGATGAGCGCCGACGGTTACATGGAGCGCGCGGGCGGCGCCGAGGGCCTGGCCGAGGAGCGCACGCCGCTGCGCCCGACCGCGGTCGGGGCCTCGATCCGCAGCCGGCTCGGCGCCAACCTGGCGCTCAGTATCGGGCTCTTCATCGTCATCGCGATCGCCTTGATCGGCGCATTCGCCGGCCTGCTGGCGCCCCACGACCCGGTCAAGCAGAACGTCACCGAAGCGTTGCTCCCGCCGGGCGCGGCGGGGCATCTGCTCGGGACCGACCAGCTCGGCCGCGACACGCTCTCGCGGCTGATCTACGGCGCCCGGAACGACTTCTACACCGCGCTCGCCGCCCTTATCCTTCCGCTCCTGATCGGCACCGCGGTCGGCATCATCGCCGGCTACCGGGGCGGCTGGATCGACACCGCCGTGGTCGGGATCATCGACGTGATCATCGCCTTCCCGGTCCTGGTGCTGCTGATCGCACTCGTCTTCGTCCTCGGCGCGGGGGTGACCACGATCATCATCGCCGTGACCGCGATCGACTGGGTGGTCTACGCCCGGCTGGCACGGACCTCGGCGCGGCGCGAAGAGGCGCTCGAGTACGTGATGGCGGCGCGGATCGGAGGCATCCCGACCTGGCGGATCATGCTGCGCCACATCCTCCCCAACATCATCACCCAGTCGATCGTCTACGCGATGTCGGACATGGTGATCATCATCATCTTCATCACGACGCTCGGCTACCTCGGGCTCGGCGTCCCGCCGCCCGCCCCCGACTGGGGGACGATGATCGCCGAAGCGCAGCCCTACTTCAACCAGCAGTGGTGGCTGGCCGTCTTCCCCGGCGCGGCGATCATCATCACCGGCCTCGGGCTGTCGCTGATCGCCGACGGCCTGGCGCAGAGGTTCGACATCCGATGAGCACCGTGACCCGGAACGGGGAGCTGCTCTCGGTCAAGAACCTCGGCATCGAGATCGTCGGCGGCTTGAACCCGGTGGTCACCGACGTCGAGCTGAGCGTCGGCAGGGGAGAGGTGGTCGGCGTGGTCGGCGAGTCCGGCTCGGGCAAGTCCCTGACCCTGAAGGCGATCGCGGGGCTCCTTCCCCGCGGCGTGACCGTCTCCGAAGGCGAGATCGAGGTCGACGGGATCGACGTCGCGAAGGCCTCTTCGCGCGAGCTGCGCCGCCTCCGGGGCGGCGTGGTGGGGATGGTGTTCCAGGAACCGATGACCGCGCTCAACCCGACGATGCGGATCGGGGCGCAGATCGCCGAGTCGGTCCGGGCGCACGCCAAGGTCTCCAAGAAGGAGGGGCGGGAGAAAGCGCTCGAGCTGCTGGCGGAGATGGGCTTCAAAGACCCCCGCCATAGCGCCGAGCGGTTCCCCCACGAGCTCTCCGGCGGCATGCGCCAGCGGGTCGTCATCGCGATCGCCCTGGCCGGTGACCCGTCGCTGCTCCTCTGCGACGAGCCGACCACTGCCCTCGACGCCACCGTGACGATGAAAGTCCTCGACCTGATCCTCGGCCTGGCGGCCGAGCGGAACATCGGCGTCATCCTGGTCAGCCACGACCTCGGCGTCGCCTCGCGGGTCTGCGATCGGCTGGTCGTGATGTACGGCGGCCGGATGGTCGAGGAAGGGCCGGCCGAGGCGGTGCTGCGGCGTCCACGCCACCCGTATACGTTCGCCCTCCTGCGCGCGGTGCCGACGAAGGACTCGTCGATCGACGACCTGAGGGCGATTCCCGGATCGCCGCCCGCAGCCGGCGAGGCCGGGACCGGGTGTCCGTTCGTGCCGCGTTGCGAGTTCGCCGTGGAGGCCTGTATGGAGCGAGTCGATCTGATCCCGGTCGGCGCCGGACGCGTCAGCGCCTGCCGTCGCCAGGAGCTGTTCCCCGATCCCGTGGAGGCGACCGATGCCTGAGGCTTTGCTCGAGGTCAAGGACCTGCGGGTCAACTTCGGTGGCGGGCGGGACGTCTTCCTGCGCCGCAAAGAGCACTTCGAAGCGGTCCGCGGGGTCGACCTGACGATCCGCAAGGGTGAGTCGTTCGCGATCGTCGGCGAGTCCGGCGCGGGCAAGTCGACCGTCGCCAAGTGCATTGTCGGGCTGCGGAGGCCGACCGCCGGGGAGATCCTCTTCGCGGGCGAGCCGCTCCGGGTCGAGAAGGACTCGGCGCAGCGGCGGGCGATCCAGATGGTCTTCCAGGACCCCTACGGGTCGCTGAACCCGCGGATGACGGTGAGCGGCGCGATCGGCGAGCTGCTCCGGGTGAACGGGCTGGCCGCCGACAAGGCGGCCGCCCAGGTGCGGACGGCCGAGCTGCTGGAGATGGTCGGCCTGCCGCGCACGGCGATGAAGAAACGGCCGCGGGCGTTCTCCGGCGGGCAGCGACAGCGGATCGGGATCGCGCGCGCCCTGGCGATCGAGCCGACGCTGCTGGTCGCCGACGAGCCCGTCTCGGCGCTCGACGTCTCGATCCAGGCGTCGATCCTGATCCTGCTGAAGCGGCTCCAGCGCGAACTGGGCCTGACCATGGTCTTCATCTCTCACGACCTCGCCGTCGTCAAGCAGCTGTGCGACCGCGTGGCGGTGATGAATGACGGCGTGGTCGTCGAGGAGGGGAGCGTCGGCGAGGTGCTCGCGCACCCGAAGGACCCCTACACCCAGAAGCTCCTCGACGCGACGACCGAGCTGCCGCCGATGGAGATCGCCCGCCTCGGGGCGGTTGGAGCATCGCGCGGCGAGACCGCCGGATAGGAGGGGCGATGCGGACCAGGGATTCGGTCGCCGCCGTCTTCGGCGGCGGCTCAGGGCTCGGCGAGGCCGCGGCGCGGCGGCTCGCCGCCACGGGGGCCAAGGTGCTGGTCGCCGACCTCTCCGCGGAGCGGGCCGCGGCGGTGGCCGCCGAGCTCGGCGCCGTCGCCGTCGCCGTCGACGTCTCCGATCCGGCCTCGGTCGAGGCCGCCGTCGCCGCCGCGACGGAGCTCGGGCCGCTGCGGATCGCCGTCAACACCGCGGGCGTCGCCGACCCCGGCCGGCTGCTCGGCCGCGAGGGGCCGAAGCCGCTCGAGTCCTTCGCCCGGGTGATCGAGGTCAACCTCCTGGGCACGATCAACGTGCTGCGCTGCGCCGCCGCGGCGATGGTCGGCAACGAGCCGGACCCGAGCGGCGACCGCGGCGTCTGCGTCCCGACGGCCTCGATCACGGCCTTCGACGGGCCGGTCGGGATGGTCGCCTACGCGGCCTCGAAGGCGGGGGTCGTCGGCCTGACGCTGCCGGTCGCCCGCGAGCTGGCGGCGGCCGCCGTGCGCGTCGTCACCATCGCACCGGGGGTCTTCGACACGCCGATGGTCGCCGGGCTGCCGCAGCGGGCGCGCGAGTCGCTGGCCGACGAGGTCCCCTATCCCTCGCGGCCCGGCACCCCGGACGAGTACGCCGCGCTGGTCGAGCAGATCGTCGTCAACCCGATGCTGAACGGCGAGACCATCCGTCTCGACGGCGCCCTGCGGATGGGCCCGGGCGGGTGACCCGAGGCCGATGGGGCTTCTCGACGGCAGGGCGGCGATCGTCACCGGCTCGGCGCGGGGGATCGGGCGGGCGACCGCGGAGCTCTTCGCCGCCGAGGGGGCGAAGGTGATGATCACCGGCCTCGACGGGGAGTTCGCGGCGCGGACGGCGGCGGAGATCGACGGTGAGACCGCGGTCTTCGGCGGGGACCTGACCGCGGCCGGTGCCGCCGAGGCGCTGGTGGCGGCCGGGGTCGACGCCTTCGGCGCCGTCGACATCGTCGTCAACAACGCGGGCTACCCGTGGGACGGGGTCGTCCACAAGATGTCCGACGCGCAGTTCCAGGCGATGCTCGACATCCACGCCGTCCTCCCGTTCCGGGTGGCGCGGGCGCTCGCGCCGCACTGGCGAGAGGGGGCGAAGCGGGAGCGGGAGGAAGGTGTCGAGTTCTTCCGCAAGCTGGTCAACGTCTCCTCGACCACCGGGGCGATGGGGCACCCCGGGATGGTCAACTACGCGGCCGGGAAGGCCGCCGTCCTCGGCATCACCAAGACGCTGGCCAAGGAGTGGGGGCGGTTCAAGGTCAACGTCAACGCGCTTGCCTTCGGCTACGTCGAGACTCGCCTCACCGCCGCCCGCGAGGAGGGCAAGAAGATCAGTTCCCCGAGCGGCGAGCCGATCGCGCTCGGCATCCCCGCGGAGGCCCGCGGGACGGCGGCGGCGACGATCCCCCTGGGTCGTCCGGCCACCCCGGCGGAGGCCGCCGGGCCGGTGCTCTTCCTGGCCTCCCCGCTTGCCGACTACGTGCACGGGCAGGTGCTGAACGTGAGCGGTGGGATGCTCGGCGGGATGTACGCGTGAGGGCCGCATGGGAGCAGTGGGGGCGGATTTGCAGACCCGCAACGATCGGCGGGCGAAGCGGCCCGCTTTGCCCCGCCCGCAGGCCTCGGCGGT
>JAFDWD010000580.1 GCA_018268695.1 Actinomycetota bacterium | reverse complement strand
TGATCGATCTCGACGATTTCAAGCGCGTCAACGACATGCGGGGACACGCGGCGGGAGACGAGCTGCTGGCCGAGCTGGGGCAGGCCTGGCGGACCGAGCTGCGCGGCTCGGAGGTGCTCGCCCGCCTGGGCGGCGACGAGTTCGCGCTGGTCCTGGCCGGGGCGGGCGCCGACGGCGCCGCGGAGGCGCTCGAGCGCCTGCGGGCCGCGTCCGCGATCGGCTGGAGCGCAGGCGTGGTCGAGTGGGGCGGCGAGGAGTCGCTCGACCGGGCGATGGCCCGCGCCGACGTCGAGCTCTACCGCGCCAAGCGGGGCCGCCGCGCTTGCGAAGATGTCGGCGCATGGACGCCGGCGATCACCACCACCGCCACGACGACGAAACCGTTCGCGGTCGCCTGATCAGCGTCAACGTCGGCGTCCCGAAACGGGTCGACACCGGCCGGCGGATCGTCGAGACGGCGATCTGGAAGGACCCGGTGGAGGGGCGGGTGAAGGTGCGCGGGGTCAACCTCGACGGCGACCGGCAGGCCGACCTCACCGTCCACGGCGGGCCGAACAAGGCGGTCTACGCCTACGCGATCGAGGAGACAGCGAGGTGGGAGGAGGAGCTCGGGCGCCCACTCGGTCCCGGTGCGTGGGGGGAGAACCTGACCACCGAGGGGGTCGACGTCTCCGGTGCCGTGCTCGGCGAGCGTTGGCGGATCGGCACGACGCTGCTCGAGGTCGTCCAGCCGCGCCTGCCCTGCTTCAAGCTGGCGCTGAAGATGGAGGACCCGACCTTCGTGCGGCGCTTCGCGATGGCCTCGCGGCCCGGCGCCTACCTGAAGATCCTCGAGGAGGGGGAGATCGGGGCCGGCGACGAGATCGAGGTCTCGGGGCGGCCCGAGCATGGCGTCGACGTGCGGCTGGTGGCCGACGCCTTCATGCTGGATCACAGCCTGATCCCGCGCGCGAAGGAAGCGCCGCAGCTCCTCGACAGCCTGCGGGAGCAGATGGATCAGTTGGTCTGAGGCCGGTGAGGGGTACGGTGGTCGTATGACGACGCCACCGAGCCAGGAGGATCGTGGGCGCAGGTTCAGGGAGCTGCACGAAGGCCCGTGCTTCCTGATCCCCAACCCGTGGGACGGCGGCAGCGCGAAGGTGCTCGAGGCGCTCGGGTTCGAGGCGCTCGCGACCACCTCCAGCGGCTTCGCCTTCACCCTTGGCCGCGCGGACGGTCAGGTGACGCTGGACGAGGTGGTCGAGCACGTGAAGGTGCTGGTCGAGGCCTGCGGGCTGCCGGTCTCGGTCGACCTCGAGAACGGCTACTCGTCCTCGCCGGAGGGCGCGGCGCGGGCGATCGAAGCGGTGGCGGCGGTCGGCGCGGTCGGTGGCTCGATCGAGGACTGGGAGGACGGCGCGGGCCTCTATGAGGTCGGGCATGCGGCCGAGCGCATCGCTGCCGCGGCCGCCGTCGCGCGGGCGCAGCCCTTCCCCTTCACCCTCACCGCGCGGGCCGAGAACCACATCCGCGGCAACCCGGATCTCGAGGACACGATCGCGCGGCTGCGCGCCTACGAGGAGGCGGGGGCGGACGTGCTCTATGCGCCGGGGTTGGCTGACGCGGCGGAGATCGCCGCCGTCACCGCAGCGGTGAGCCGGCCGGTGAACGTGCTGGCGCTGCCCTCGCTCTCGGTGGGGGAGATCGCCGACGCCGGCGCGGCCCGGATCAGCGTCGGCGGCGCGCTCGCCTGGGCGGCGACCGAGGCGCTCGGGGACGTCGCCGCGCGGATGCTCTCCGACGGCGACCTCTCCGGCCTGCGTGGCGGCGGCCGCGTCTCGGAGTGGCTCGGCGCCGAGACCGGGTAGGGGTTCCCAATGGCCGAGCCCGAGGTCGTCGACGACAAGGAGCAGTCCCGCTACGAGGTCCACCTCGACGGTGAGACGGTGGCGATCGCCGACTACGTCAAGGCCCCCGACTCCGTCTCCTTCACCCACACCGAAACCTTCATGGCCCACAGAGGCCAGGGCCTGGCGGGCCGGATGATCGACCGCGCCCTACGCGACGCGCGGTCCGAGGGCCTGGCGGTGGTCCCGTTCTGCTCCTTCGTCAGCGACTACATCGGCCAACACGAGGAGTTCCGCGGGCTGGTGCCGGAGGATCGGCGCGCGGAGTTCGGGCTGGGGTAGGGATCTGGGGGTTGTGCCGGCGGTCGCGGCCGTCCGAGGGGCGGTGCCCTGGGCGTCTCATGGAGGTCCTGGCAGGCTGTGACCTCCATGAGACGCCCAGGACGGGAGGGAGTGCGGGGCCACGACGCGCTGCGTGCATCTGGTCCCCTATGGGGGCCCAAATCCACGCTGCATGCATTGACCGGGCCAGGGCACGGTCAATGCATGCAGCGCCGAATCCGGTGTTGTGCGACACGCGCGGAACTCAGCGCTTCTCACATTCTCCGTGGCGCCGTGACACATCGGCCACGGATCCGTGTCCCTCGCGTGACGAACCCGCGGCGCACGCCCCGGAGGCTTCCCGACACTCCCCCGAAGACCCGGCCGTCTCGGCCACGGCCACAGCCAGCCCCCTGCACGCTTGTCTCGCATAGCGAGACAAGCGTGCAGGGGGCTGGCCGAGACGGCCGTGCTCGCCGCCAGCCCTTGCGTCCCTTGTAAATGACCCCTAAGCCGTGGCGAGCGCGTCGGGCTCGTTGCCGCCCGACCGGACGGCGGCAGCGGGACGCCACAAGGCGTCGGTGCCCATCGGCTGCATCACCAACTCGCCCGAGTCGACGCCGGCGATCAGTTCGCGTTCGGTCGCCGGTTGGTCGGCGTCATCGAGGTCGGAGGGGCGCATGATCGAGGCGACCTCGGCGGTGGTGAGGCCGATCGGGTAGGCGAGCACCGCGTCGGTGGCGCGCTCCGGGGACGGCTGGCGCTCCAGCTGCGGCGCGAGGTTCGCCAGCGCGTTGTCGTAGGACTCGAAAGGCTGGAAGCCGCCGACCTCGAGCCAGCGGCCGTCGGGCATCTCGAAGATCACCGAGGGGGCGGTGTAGCGGACCGGGCCGTCGGAGCTGGAGTGGCGGTTCTGGACGTGGGTCGGTCTGCCCTCGGCGGAGCGGGTCCGCGCCTTGTCCTCCTCGTAGATCGCGACGATCTCCGGGTCGTCGATGCGGGCGACGATCGCCGCCGCGTCGAGGCCGTCGACGCCCTCGAGCGCCTCGCGCAGGTGCGCGTCGTCGTCGAGGAGGCCGGGGGTCGTGAACTGCATCAGCTGGATCGCCCGCAGCGCGGCGTAGCCGAGGTCCATCGACTCCTCGCGGGCGGCGATGATCGCCCGGCACGCGCGCGAGCTCGCCGCCAGGCGGGACTTGACGCCGCTGCCGAACGGCATCCCGAAGCGCTGCTCGAACTTGCGGTGGCCGGCCGCCGAGCGGGCGGGGGTGTAGCCGCTCTGCTCGTAGCGCTCCGTGGTCTC
>JAFDWD010000057.1 GCA_018268695.1 Actinomycetota bacterium | reverse complement strand
TGTATCGCACCCAGGAGGTCGGCGGTTCGAATCCGCCTAGCTCCATCGACTCGAAGCTCCTGCAAACGGGCGCATTCGCGTTTGGCGCGCCCGTTTTAACCACCCTCTTCATCACCGCCGTTGCTGGGCACTAGTGCCCAGAACCACGGGGATAGGCGGCGATTTCGGGTCGATTTCCGCTCGCTTGGCCGGGCGAGCTTTGAGGGATCGCGGTGCGCTGGCTCGCGGCCGCGCCATCGATTCGATGTACAAAGTTATGCGCTTAAGTTTGGGGATACGGCGTTTCCCCCAAAGTTGGCCGAACCGGGCTACTATCCAAACTTATGTTTCTAAGTTTGGATAGAGCTTGATCATGCCCAAACTTCCGATCCCCAATCGCCGAGGAACCCTGGTCGAGCAGCAATGGGCGCCCCGCATGGACGCGCTCGGCGGGCGATCGGCGCGCCGAGGTTTCACCTTCGAGGCCTATGTCCCGGTCGCGATCGCCGACCAGGGCTTCACGCTCGAGTCCGACCTCGCCGCCGCGGCCGCAAACGCGGAAGGCGCATGCCGCGAGCTCGACGAGGAGCCTCCCGAGCTCGGCAACCTCGAGCCGCTGGCGCGCCAGCTCCTGCGCGCCGAGTCGGTCGCCTCCTCGCGGATCGAGGGGCTCGTCCTCTCCCATCGTCGCCTCGCCAAGGCAGCCTTCTCGGGCACCCACGACATCACCGCCCAGGGCGTGCTGGCCAACATCCGAGCGCTGGAGCGGGCCGTGGAGCTCGGCGGCAGCGTCGCCGAGCTCGAACGCGGCCACCTGGAGGAGGTGCACCGGATCCTCTTCGAGGGGACCCGCGACGAGGCGCGGGGCGGCCATCTCCGCACCGAGCAGAACTGGATCGGCGGATCGGCGTCGAGTCCCCGGGGCGCCGAGTTCATCCCGCCCCCACCGGATCTCGTCCCCGGTCTCGTCGACGACCTCTGCGAGTTCTGCAACCGGGAGGACCTTCCGACCTCGATCCAGGCGGGGATCGCCCATGTCCAGTTCGAGACGATCCACCCCTTCTTCGACGGCAACGGCCGTGTCGGGCGAGCTTTGATCCTGATCATCCTCCGGCGCCGCGGTCTCTCGCATATCTACCTGCCCCCGGTCAGCTTGGTCCTGGCGGGCGAGGCCGACCGCTACGTCGCCGGGCTCGGCAGTTGGCGTCGCGGCGACGAGGACGACTGGTACCGGGTCTTCGTCGACGCGCTCTACCGAGCCGCGGCCGGCGCCCGGCAATTCGCCGGTGACGTCGCCGCGCTGCAGGAGCGCTGGATGGACCAGGCCGGCAACCCACGCCGCGGCTCGGGCCCACGGCGCCTGATCGAGCTGCTTCCCTCGCAGCCGATCATCGACGTGAGGACGGCGACCGACCTTCTCGGCGGCAGCGCCGAGCGCTCCCGCCAGACCATCGCCCGGCTCGAGCAGGCGGGGGTGGTGCGCCAGACCAGCGTCGGGAAACGTAACCGTGCGTGGGAGAGCATCGGCCTCTTCGATCTCCTCGACAGCTTCGAGCGCGACCTCGGACCGGAGGGGCGGACCCCGCATTTCTCTCTACAATGCGGTCTGCGCGGTTACTGATTGGTCTTGAGCCCCTGGATGGCAACCCAGGAGGTCGGCGGTTCGAATCCGCCTAGCTCCATAGACCTGAACCTCCTACAAGCGGACACCCGCTCAGATCGGCTGTCGATTAGCCTCCGCATCATGGCTCCGAAATCCAGTCGACGCGATCGATTCCGAATCAGACGGCTCGCACTCGTGGCGAGCGGAGTGCTCGTCTTGTCGGTGCTTGCAGCTTGGTCGGTTGCCTCATCCAGCGCCTCGAGCAGCAAGGGCTTTATCGCCTATGTGACGAACGCTGAGGACGAAGGCAAGGCGCCAGGCGTGGGCTCGGTCTTCCCGATCAACCTCACGGACAACAAGCCCGAGGCTCCGATCAAGGTCGGCCGGGGGGCGGGGACCAACGACCTGGTGGTCACCGCGAACGGCAAGACCGGATATTCGACGAACGAGGGCACCAACACCGTCGTGCCCATAACCCTGGCGACCGGACGGCTGGGAAAGGCCATCGGGGTGGGCTCCGAGCCCGTCGCCATCGCCTTCGTTCCTCGTTCGGGCGAGCGGTGGGTATGGGTCGCGAACTACGGAGGCAAGACGGTGTCCACGGTGAACGTGGTCTCCGGAAAAGTAGGGCAGACGATCTCGGTGCCCGAGGTCGGGCCGAACACGATCGCCTTCACTCCCGACGGGCGGACTTGCTACGTGGCCAACTGGGGCACGGAAGAAGCGCCCGGGAGCACCGTCACCCCGATCCAGGTCACCCATGGTGGCGCCGGCGGCAAGGTCCTGCCGTCGATCGACGTGGGTCTTCACCCCAACTGGGTCGCGATCAGCCAGGATGGCCGCACCGCCTACGTCGCCAACAAGGGCAGCAAC
>JAFDWD010000579.1 GCA_018268695.1 Actinomycetota bacterium | reverse complement strand
TCAGCGCCTGCTCGCGCTCGGAGGTGCCGCCGTCACCGCCGCCGCCGGAGCGGTGGCCGCCGACCGCGTCGAGCTCGTCGATGAAGATCACCGCGCGGCCGGACTTGCGGGCCTCCTTGAAGAGCCGGCGGATGCGGGCGGCGCCGCGGCCGACGAACATCTCGACGAAGCTCGAGCCGGAGGCGGCGTAGAAGTCGACCCCGGCCTGGGCGGCGACGGCGCGGGCGAGCATCGTCTTGCCGGTGCCGGGCGGGCCGTACAGCAGCACCCCGCGCGGGGCCTTCGCGCCGAGCGCGCCGAAGCGGTCCGGTTCGCGCAGCCACTCGGCCACGTCCATCAGCTCGTCCTTCGCGGCGTCGACCCCCTGGACCTCCTCCCAGGCGACCGGCCGCCCCTTCGAGGCCTTCACGGTCTCCGGCTTGGTCGAGCCGATCGTCGTGCGCATCAAGCGCAGGAAGACGAACAGCAACATCGCCATGAAGACGACGCCGAAGACGGGGTACCAGTTGAAGAAGAATTCCTGGACCGATTCCACCTACCGAATAGTGGACACAGTCGGTCCAGGCGGCAATGGATATGCGTCCAGATTCGTATGAAAGGCCTAAAGGTCCAGGGGCGGAAGTTCGATTGGGGACGGCGCGTTGCGGGCGTCAGCCTTTGACGACCTGGGACCCGCCGACGATGGTCTCTTCGCCGGAGTCGCCGAAGACGATCCAGGCCTTGTTGCCGCCGTCGTAGTCGGGGGCCCAGAGCTTCAGGGTCGCGGGGCGGTCCCAGACGGTGACCTGCTCCTCGCCGGTCGCGTCGATGCCGCGCCAGACGCGCACGAAGGGGTTCTCGGACTCCTGCTCGGCGATCGTCGTCGGCTCCTTGTGGCCGGGGTGGACGCGCGTCTCCGGGGGCAGCTCCATCAGGCGCATGACCGAGCCTTTGAGGGCGTCGAAGCCGGCGGCGCCCGGGGAGGCGCAGCCGCCGACCGTGCCCTTGAAGAGGACGTCGGCGGTGAAGACGTCGGTGCCGTCGATCAGGAAGGCGAGGTGGCCGGGCGCGTGGCCGGGGGTGTAGATCGCCTCGATCTCGATCCCGTTGGCATCGAGCACGTCGCCGTCGCCCATGATCACCGCGACCTCCTCGTCGAGCTCCGCCGCAGTCGCCTCGTGGGCCACCAGCGGCACGTCACCGCCGAGGCGCTCGCGCGCCTCCTTGATCCCGGCGATGTGGTAGACGTGCGGGTGGGTGACGAGGTAGTGCGTGATCGTGATCCCGTCGCGCTCG
>JAFDWD010000578.1 GCA_018268695.1 Actinomycetota bacterium | reverse complement strand
CCGCGTGCAGGTTGCGTCCCTCGACCGGGACGAAGCCGACGTCGGCCGGCTGCCAGACGCAGACGACCAAGGCCTCGCGGCCGGGGGCGAGCTGGAGACCCGCCTGTTCGATAGCATATCCGGCGAGCTCGGAGCCGTCGTAGGCGAAGATCGCCGGGCCGGCGGCCTCGCAGGGGGACGGGGCGGCGGATGAGTCCATGTCAGTCGGCTCCTTGGGTCACGGTCTGTCCCCGGGTAGGCAGATTACGCAGGCGCGCCAAGAGCGGCGGCGAGTAGTAGGCCGCGTTCTCACCGGCGAGGAATCCTTCGATGTCGGGCGCCGCCGGGCGGGCGCCGCCGAGCACGTAGAGCAGGACCGGGATCGCCGCACCGAGCAGGGCGAGGACGACGCCGATCCAGAGAACGGTGCTGACCCCGCTGTCGAAGCCGCCGCTCGCGTTGACGGCGAAGTGGGCGAAGATCGGCGCGACCAGGAACGCGGCGACGGCGCGCATCAGCTCGACGATCGCGAAGACGCGCTGCAGGTTGGTCGCCCGCAGGGCGAAGCCGGCGGCGAAGAGGGCCGGGGCGACGGTGGCGCCGAGGCCGATGCCGGTGAGGAAGGAGCCGATCAGCGTCGTCGCTTCGCTCCCCGGGACTTCGATCAGGAAGACCAGGATCCCCGCGGCGAGGAAGAACATGCCGACCAGCGGCAGGTAGTGGATCGACTTCCGCGAGATCACGATCCCGAGCGCGAAGGCGGTGATGACGGCGCCGCCGAGCTCGGGCAGGTAGAGGAGGCCGAGGTGAAGCGGGCCGTACTGGTCGGCCATCGCCTGCGCGGTGAGCGCGGTCGCCGAGACCGACGCGGCGGCGGCAAGGAGCGCCAAGACGATGCCCGCGACCGGGATCGTCGACCGGACCATGTCGCCGATCGTCAACAGCGGGTTGCGGGCGGTCGCCTGGTAGACGATCAGCGCCACGATCACGACGAGGCCGCCGACCAGCGGGACGATCGCGATCGGATCGAGGAAGGCGTGGGTGGTGAGCTGCGAGGCGCCGAAGAACGCGGCGACACAGCCGACCGCGGCCATGCCGAGCGCGAGCGTGTCCTTCGGCGACGAGGGATCCGCGGGCGGCGCGTCCTCGAAGGTGAGGAGCGCGAAGATCAAGGCCAGGACGGCGACCGCGGCGACGATCCAGAAGAGCGGCCGCCACGCGTCCGCCTCCGCCTGCAGGCCGCCGATCGCGGGGCCGGCGGCGACGGCGCCGAAGATCACCATGTTCATGATCATCGCCGTCGTTTTGAGTTTGGCGATCGGGTAGCCGAGGGCGAGCGGCGGGACCGCGGCGATCAGCAGGAGGCTGGTGCAGAGGCCCTGGAGGACGCGGCCGGCGATGAAGACGCCGACGCTGGTCGCCGCGGCGGCGAGCAGCGAGCCGATGACCAGGACGACCGCGTAGATGACCAACATCCGCCGCTGCGGCAGGTGCTGGGCGAAGGCGACCGCGAGCACCGTGCCGACCGCATACGCGGCGTTGGCGAAGCCGGCGCCGAGGCTCATCGTCTGGGCGCTGGTGTGGAGCTGTTCGGTGATGATCGGCGAGACCGCCTCGAGGGCGCCGGAGAGCGCCAGGTAAGGCAGCAGCGCCAGCAGCACCATGGCGGCGACAGCGGGGTAGCGACCTGCGAGCGGGCCCTGGCGCATCAGCGGGCCCCGCGGTCTTGGTCGACGAGGGGAGCGGTGGTTCTGGTCATCTTCGACTGGGTCTCCGGTGAAAGCTGGGCGAGGGTAAAACGGACAGTGATGTCCGCTGCTGGCTCAAACGAATATCAGATAAACGGAGACTAACTCCACTTCTGCCCATATTTATGTGACGGAGTCACGCATAGCGCCCCCCAAATGGCTTGCACCGAGGTGGACAGCCTTGTCCGGTTGCTAGGGTTCCGCGCCGATGCCGGTGGCGTCATCGCCAGATCAGCAGCGCCGGGATGCACGCGACAACCGCGAGGCGATCCTCGAGGCGGCCCGCGCGCTCTTCGCCGACTCCGCCGACGTGGCGATGGTGCAGGTGGCACGCCGGGCCGGGGTCGGCCAGGCGACGCTGTACCGCAACTTCCCCAGCCGCGGGGCCCTGGCGTCGGTGATCCTCGACGAGAGGGTCGACCGCATCGCCGCAATGGCGGCCGAGCACGCCGGCGAGGCGGACGCGTTCTTCATCCTGCTGCGCGGCCTGATCGACAACATGGTCAACCTCTACGGCGTGGCCGTGCTCGCCCGCCGCGACGCCGAGACCGACGCCCACCTCCAGGCCTCGCGCAAGCGGATCCGCGAGCTGCTCAAGGAGCCGCTATGCGACGCGAAGGCGGCCGGGACCCTGCGCCGGGACGTCTCGCTCGATGATGTCTTCCTGGTGTTCGGGATGGCGCGCGGCGCGATGGAGGGGCTGGCCGATTCCGGTGCCCGCTCCGCCGTCGCCCACAGGGTGCTGGCGCTGATCCTCGGCGGGATCGAGACGCCGCGCGCCGACGCGCGGCCCTAGACCGCGACCGCCTCGGGTGAACCCAGCGCGTCCTCGGGGGCGGTCCAGCCGCGGCCCTGGTCGGTCGCCACGGCCTTGTCGGTCAGCTGGCCGCCACGGACGCTGAGGCCCTCGAGGAATCCCGGATCGGCGCGGAGTGCGTCCTCGACGCCGTCGGCCAGGCGCACCACATAAGGGAGGGTCGCGTTGGTGAGGGCGCGGGTGGAGGTGATCGGCACGGCGCCGGGCATGTTGGCGACGCAGTAGTGGCTGATCCCGTCGACCTCGTAGACCGGGTCGGTGTGGGTGGTCGCGTGGGAGGTCTCGAAGCAGCCGCCCTGGTCGATCGCGACGTCGACCATCACCGAGCGCGGCTTCATCAGGCCCAGCTGGTCACGGCTGACCACGTGCGGGGCCTTGGCGCCCTTGACCAGGACGGCGCCGATCACGAGGTCGGCTTCGGCGAGGCGCGATTCGACCTCGAGGCCGGTCGAGTAACCGGTCTGGATGGTGCCGTTGAAGATCTGGTCGAGCTCCCGCAGGCGGTCGATCGAGCGGTCGAGGACGGTCACGTCGGCGCCCAGGCCGACCGCCATCCGCGCCGCGTTGGCGCCGACGATGCCGCCGCCGATCACCAGCACCTTGCCGGCGGCGACGCCGGGCACACCGCCGAGGAGGACGCCGGAGCCACCCGCCGGGCGTCCCAGCATGTAGGCGCCGGCCTGGGTCGCGAGGCGGCCCGCCACCTCGCTCATCGGCGCCAGCAGCGGCAGGCGGCCGGCGGCGTCGGTGATCGTCTCGTAGGCGATGCAGGTGGCGCCGGAGTCGATCAGGCCCTGGGTCAGCTCGGCGTCGGGGGCGAGGTGCAGGTAGGTGAAGAGGACGTGGCGCGGCTCCAGCATCGCGACCTCCTGCGGCTGGGGCTCCTTGACCTTGACGATCGTGTCGGCAGCGGCGAAGACAGCGGCCGCGTCGGGGAGGATCTCGGCGCCCTGGGCGACGTAGGCGTCGTCGGCGAAGGCGGAGCCGACGCCGGCCCCGGACTGGATGACGACCTGGTGGCCGCGGTCGGTCAGCTCCCGTACTCCGGCGGGCGTCATCGCCACCCGGTACTCCTCGACCTTCACCTCGCTCGGCACGCCGATCTTCATCGCCTTCTCCTTCTTGAAGTCTTTGGGGGGAATCACCACGGGCTGTGGGGATCCCAGCGATGGTGCGCCTCGGTCCTCATAACTGCAAGGCCTGGGATAGAATCTCTACGATTCCACAGTCATGGATGAGATCGACGACCGAATCCTCAGCATCCTCTCCACAAACGGAAGGGCTTCTTTCGCCGCGATCGGCGAGGAGGTCGGGCTGAGCCCCCACGGCGCCGCCGACCGCGTGCGGCGATTGGAGCGCGACGGCGTGATCACCGGCTACGCGGCGCGGATCGACCCGGCCGGCGTCGGCCGCTCGCTCGACGCCTTCATCGACGTCCGCCTCCTCCCCACCACCGACTCCGAGGAGTTCGAGCAGCGCGTCGCCCGCCTCGACTCGGTCCGCGAAGTCGCCTTCCTCACCGGCCGCTTCGACTTCCAGCT
>JAFDWD010000577.1 GCA_018268695.1 Actinomycetota bacterium | reverse complement strand
CGCGGCACCGAGGTCGCCCCCGCGGAATCCGCGGCGATCACCTCGGCCTCGGTCCCCGGGGCGTAGAAGAGCTCGGTGAAGTTCTCCCGCGGCAGCTCGAAGTAGGGCTCGAGCTCCTCCCAGGGCCGCCCCCAGAGCTTCGGCGGCAGGTGCTCGGTCGCCCAGGCGACGCGCTCGGCGTCGGTCAGCTCGGCCTCGCGCTCGTGGTCCTCGTAGATGCCCTCCAACGGCTGGTTGGAGAAGCCGAGGACGGCGAGCGCGCCGAAGGTCTCGTGGTCCGCCTGCTGGAGGAGCGCGAGGCAGCCGCCGAGCGAGTGACCGATGCCGACCGGTCGCCGCGCGGCGACCGGGGCCAGGCCCGGGACGAGGTCGCCCGCAGCGAGCCGACTCATCGCCTCCCCCGCGGCGGCCGCGTTCGCGGTCGCCATCGCCACCAGGTCGACGGCATCGAAGTCCTCGGGCCGCGTGCTCTCACCGGTGCCGACGTTGTCGACCGCGATCACGACGTGGTCCCCAGCGGCGGCGACGCGGGCGAAGCTGTAGCCGTCGAGCGGCACGTCCCAATACTCCTTGCCGTAGCTCATGCCCGGCACGCAGAAGAGGACGGGCGCGCTCGGGTCGGGCTCCGCCGGCGCGACGACCCGCGCGCAGATCTCGAGGGGCCCGAGCTCGGCGGTCGCGACCGCGAGCCGCACGTCGGTCACCTCGACAGCCTCGGTCGTCCCAGTGAGCTCCCTCATCCCGTCACAACATACCAAGCGCTTGATAGGTTACGAACGTGGAGGGTGACCACGGGAACGAGCGTCGGCGCGTCGGGATCGAACGCGAACGCACCGTCGCCGAGCAGCGCGAGCGTGCCATCCCGGACTGGTACCGGGATGGTTGGTACGACGAGCGCTCGCTCGCCGACCACATCGCCGGCCACGCCCGCGAGCGGCCCGACGCGATCGCCTTCTCGGGCCCGCTCGGCACGTTGACCTGGGCGCAGTACGAGGTCGCCTCGAATCGCGTCGCGGGTGCCCTCGCGGAGCTCGGCCTCGGCCGCGGCGACCGGGTCGGCGTCATGGTGCCCGACGGCAGCGCCGTCCACGCCGCCCTGCTCGGTTGTGAGAAGTCCGGCGTCGTCGCGGTCGGCGTCGGCGTGCGGGCGGGCGGGCGCGAGGCCCGTCACATCCTCTCCAAGGGCCGCGCCGCCGCGCTGATCACGGTCGACGAGCACCGCGGCATGGCCGCCGAGGAGCACTTCGCGGCGCTCCGGGGCGATCTCCCCGATCTCCGCCATCACGTCGTCGTCCCTCGCTTCGAGCACGGCGTCGACGCCCCGATCCTGATCGACGGCTCCCCCGCCGGGCCGCCGCCCGCCGAGTTCCCCGACCGCCTCGGCCCCGACGAGCTCTGGCTCGTCAACTCGACCTCCGGCACCACCGGCCTGCCGAAGTGCGTGATGCACGCGCAGAACCGTTGGTGGTACTTCCACCACTGCGCGGTCGCGGTCGGCGACCTCACCGAGAACGAGGTCTTCATGGCCGCGATCCCGGCCCCCTTCGGCTTCGGCCAGTGGACGTCGCACTTCAGCCCCGCCTACCTCGGCGTGCCGACCGTCTCGATGGAGCGCTTCGACACCTCGCTGGCGCTGGAGCTGATCGAGCGCGAACGGGTCACCGTCCTCTGCGCCGTCTCCACCAAGTTCCGGATGCTGCTCGCCGACCCGGCCCTGCGCGAGAGCGACCTCTCCTCGCTGCGGGTGATGTACACCGGGGGCGAGCTGGTCCCTTACGAGCCGGCGCGCGCCTTCGAGGAGCTGACCGGCGCCGCGATCCTGAACTTCTACGGCTCCAACGAGAGCGGCCTGGCGACGGCGACCCGGATGAGCGATCCCACCTCGCGCCGCCTGCGCACCGCCGGGCGGGTGCTGGAGGGGACCGAGATGCGGCTCTTCGACGAGGAGGGCGCCGACGTCACCGAGACGCGTCGGGGACAGCCCGGCACCAAGGGCCCGGCGACCTGCCTCGGCTACCTCGACGACCCGGCGGCCAACGCCGAGCTCTTCACCGCCGACGGCCACCTCCTGCACGCCGACATCGTCGAGCTCGACCAGGAGGGCTACCTGTCGATCGTCGGCCGCACCTCCGACATCGTCATCCGCGGCGGCAAGAACATCAGCGCCGCCCAGGTCGAGGAGGAGATCGCCGCCCACCCGCGGGTCGCGCTCGCGGCCGTCGTCGCGATGCCCGACGAGATGTTCGGCGAGCGCGTCTGCGCCTTCGTCCAGCTGAACGACGGCGGCACGATGGAGCTGGCCGAGCTGACCGGCTTCCTCAAGCAGGCCGGGGCCTCGAACGAGCACCTCCCCGAGCGGCTCGAGATCGTCGCCGAGATCCCCCGCTCCTCCGGCGCGAAGATCGCCAAGGGCGAGCTCCGCCAGATCGCTTCCGGCCTGCGGGCCGAGGCCCGCTAGCCCTCCTCGCGCGGCAGCGCTTCGATCGCGGTCAGCCAGCCGGGCGTTTCGCCGGCGCCGTCGACGAAGAGCTCGGCGCCGCTGACGTAGCGGGCGCTCGGCGAGGCGAGGAGGACGCAGGCGGCGGCGACGTCCTCGGGGCGGGCGAACCGGCCCATCCCGATCTGGGCTGACGCGGCGGCGAAGGCCTCCTCGCCGCCGTAGTGGCGGGCCGAGCCGTCGGTCTCGACCGGGCCCGGTGACACCTGGACGACGCGGACCTTCGGCGCCCACTCCAGGGCGAGCGCCCGGGTCAACCCGTGGAGTCCAGACTTGGCGGCGGCGTAGACGGCGGTGCCGGGCGCGGGCCGGCGCTCGGCGGTGCTGCCGATGTTGACGATCGTGCCGCCGTCCGGCTGCTCCTGCATCGCCGCGTTGGCACGCTGGGCGAGGAAGAACGGCGCCAGCAGGTTGAGGGTGACGACCGCCGTCGCCGCCGTCGCCGACATCTCGGCGGCGGGCCCCGGCGCGGTGCCGCCCGCGTTGTTGATCAGCAGGTCGAGCCGGCCGTGGCGGTCGAGCACGGTCTCGATCAGGGCGGCCGCCGCCTCCGCGTCGCGCACGTCGGCGGCGACGAACTCGGCGGTGCGGCCCTCGAAGCTCGGCGCCTCCTCGGGCTCCCGCCGCCCGCAGACGACGACGGTGTCGCCCTCGGCGAGGAAGGCGCTCGCGATCGCCGCCCCGATCCCGCGCGTGCCCCCGGTGACGAGGACGACTCGCGGACCCGTCATCCGAGGATCCCGGCGCGCTCGCCGACCAGCCGGCGGACCCCGCGATAGCCGCCCGCCAACAGCTCGTTCGCTTTCGCCCGCTTCAGGTACATGTGCGCGTCATGCTCCCAGGTGAAGCCGATCCCGCCGTGCATCTGGATCGATTCCGCGGCGACGTCCAGCAGGGCGGCGCCGGCGACCGCCTCGGCCAGCGGGGCGAGGACCGGCAGCTCCTCCGGCGCGCCGTCGACGGCCCAGGTCGCGTAGTAGGCGGTCGAACGGGCGGCCTCGAGCTCGGTGGCCAGGTCGGCGCAACGGTGCTTCAGCGCCTGGAAGGAGCCGATCGGCCGACCGAACTGGACCCGCTCCTTCAGGTAGGCGACGGTTTCGTCGAGCGCCCGGGCCGCGGTCCCGACGGCCTCGACCGCGAGCGCGACCGAGCGCAGGTCCCGGGCCCGGTCGATCACCTCGGCGCCGCGGGCCAGGATCGTCGCGGAGGCACCATCGAGGCGGACGAGCGCCTGCCGGCGGGTCTGATCGAGGGTGGCAAGCGACGTGACGGTGACTCCCGAGGAGCTGGCCTCGACCGCGACCAGGACCGGCCCCTCGCCGTCACGGGCGGCGAGGACGAAGACTTCGGCGGTGGCGCCGTCGACGACCGTGACCTCGCCGGTCACCGCGCCTTCCCTTATATGGAGTGCGCCGCCGTCGCCGAGCCCCACCGCCGCGGCCGCCCCGCCCGCGATCCGCTCCGCCAATGGTCCGGCCTCCTCCCCGCCGACATGCGTGAGGACGGCGGCCGCGACCACCGTGGAGAGGTAGGGCACCGGCAGGAGTGTGCGGCCGATCTCCTCGATCGCGATCCCGACCTCGACGAAGCTCGCGCCCGCCCCGCCCCGCTCGGGGTCGACCGCCAGCCCGGTCAGTTCCATCTCGCCGGTCAACCGACCCCACTGCTCGGCGGCAAAGCCGTCCCCCTCGGCGGCCTCACGGACCGCCTGGGAGGTGGCGTGGCGCTCGAGGAACGCGGCGACGATCGCCCGCAGCTCCGCCTGGTCCTCGCTGAAGGAGAAGTCCATGCTCAGCCCCTCGGCAACCCGAGCATCCGCTCGCTGATGATGTTGCGCTGGATCTCGTCCGAGCCGGCGTAGATGGTGTCGGCACGGGTGTAGAGGAAGAGGGCCTGGTCGCCGTCGAGCGTGTAGGGCGCCTCGATCCGGGTGGCGTCGGCGCCCCGCACGTCGATCGCCAGCTCGCCGAGCCGCCGGTGCCAGGGGCCCCAGAGGAGCTTCGACATCGAGGCCGAGACCGGCTGCCCGTCGCTCAGCGAGCGGAGCGCCTGGTAGCGCATCGTCCGCAGCTCGATCCAGGCGTCGACCAGGCGAGCGGCGATCTCCGGGTCCTCGATCGCGCCGGTCTCCCGCGCCGTCGCGATCACCGCGTCGAGCTCGCGGCCGAAGCCGATCTGCTGGGCCAGCGTGGCGACGCCGCGCTCGAAGCCGAGCGTCCCCATCGCCACCTTCCACCCTTCACCCGGCTCGCCGACCACGTTGTCGGCATCGGTGGTCGCGTCCTCGAAGAAGACCTCGGAGAACTCGGAGGTACCGGTGATCTGGACGATCGGGCGGATCTCGATCCCGGGCTGACGCATCGGCACGAGCAGGTAGGACAGGCCGCGGTGGCGCTCCGAGCCGGGCTCCGAGCGGACCACCGCGAAGCACCAGTCGGCGTGCATCGCCAGCGAGGTCCAGACCTTCTGCCCGTCGATCCGCCACCGGTCGCCGTCGAGGCGCGCTCGGGTGCGGACCGCGGCGAGGTCGGAGCCGGCGCCGGGCTCCGAGTAGCCCTGGCACCAAAGCTCCTCGCCGCGCAGGATCGGCGGCAGGAAGCGCTCGCGCTGGGCGTCGGTGCCGAAGTGGGCGATGGTCGGCGCCAGCAGGTGCTCGCCCATGTGGTTGACGCGCGCGGGCGCCCCGGCGCGGGCGTACTCCTCGGCCCAGATCACCTGGCGGTCGAGGCCGGCGCCGCGGCCACCGTGCTCGGGCGCCAGGTCGAGGCCGATCCAGTCGCCCTCGCCGAGCTCCCGCTCCCAGGCGAGGCGGACCTCGAAGCCCTCGTGCTCGCGCCCCGGGCCGCCCGCCCCGCCCAGCTCGGCGAACTCGCCGACCAGGTGCTCGGCCAGCCACTCACGGACCTCCTGGCGGAATGCTTCGTCGGCGGCGGTGGGTCGTAGGTCCACGTTCAGAACATACCAAGCGCTTGCTTGGGAAGCCAGCTAAGATCCCGGTCGTGCCGGAGGAGGAGATGGCGATCCCGTTCCACCCGCGCGCGGACGTCGAACGCTACCGCGCCGAAGGAGAGTGGGGCTCGGGGACGCTGAGCGACCTCGTCGCCGCGAACGCGGCCCGGCTGGGTGCGGCACCGGCGCTGGTCGGCGACGGCGGGAGCTTGTCCTGGAGCCGTTACGACGGTCTCGGGACGGAGCTCGCAGGGCTCCTCGCCGGGGCCGACTTCGAGCCCGGGGCACCGCTCGCGGTGCTGTTGCCGGACGGCCCGAGTGTGCACGTCGCCTACCTCGCCTGCGAGCGCGCCGGGCACCCGATCGTCGCGATCGCCTCCCGCTCCGGGATGCGCGAGATCGCCCACGTGCTGCGCCGCACCGGGGCGGCCGCGGTGATCACCCACGACACCTTCGGCCGTGCGCCGGTGTCGGAGCTCGACGAGGGCCTGCGGGCCGACGGCCTGGCCGAGCTTCGCGCCCTGGTCCTCCCCGACCTCGCCGCCGACGGCCTGGCGGCCGCGACCCTCGACGGCGACGCTCCCCCACCCCCCGCGGCGCCGGCCGCCCCACTCGGTCCCGACGGCATCTACCTGATCAACTCGACCTCGGGGACGACCGGGCTGCCGAAGTGCGTGGTCCACAACCAGAACCGCTGGTTCAGCTTCGCCCGGATGGCGATCGAGGCGGGTGAGCTCACCGCCGAGGAGGTCGTCCTCTCCGCGGTCCCGAGCCCCTACGGGTTCGGCCTCTGGAGCGCCCATTTCGTCCCCGCGATCCTCGGCTGCCCGGTGGTCCTGATGGAGCGCTTCGAGGTCGAGCGGATGCTCGAGCTGATCGAGGCCCACGGCGTCACCTTCCTCGCCTGCGTCACCACCCAGATGATGATGATGCTCGGCTCGCCGACCTTCCCGCGGCGCGACCTCGGCCCCCTGCGCACCGTCTTCACCGGCGGCGAGGCGGTCTCGACGGAGGCGGCCGCGAGGTTCGAGGCGACCAGCGGCGCCCACGTCCTCCAGTTCTACGGCTCGAACGAGAACGGCGCGATCAGCGTCACCGGCCACCGCGACCCCGACGACCTGCGCCTCGGCACCGCGGGGCGCCCGATCGGCTCGATGAACGTCCGCCTCTACGACGGCGAGGAAGACGTCACCGCAGGCGGCGGCCCCGGCCAGGTCGCCACCCGCGGGCCCACCGGCTGCCTCGGCTACTACGGCGACGAGGAGGCGAACGCGCAACTGCGCAACGCCGACGGCTGGATGCTGAGCGGCGACCTCGCGACGATCGGCGACGACGGCTACCTCCGCCTCACCGGCCGCGCCTCCGATCTCATCATCAGGGGCGGCAAGAACATCAGCGCCGTCGCGGTCGAGGCCGAGGCCTCCACCCACCCGGCCATCGCCATCGCCGCCGCCGTCCCCACCCCTGACCCCGTCTTCGGCGAGAAAGTCTGCCTCTGCGCCCAGCTCACCCCCGGCGCCTCCCTCACCCTCGAGGGCCTCATCTCCCACCTCGACGCCCGCGGCGTCAGCCGCGAGTGGCTCCCCGAGCGCCTCATCCTCGTCGACGCCATGCCCCGCTCCGCCGGCGAAAAGGTCGACAAGCGGGCCCTGAAGGCGCTGGCCGCCCGCCCGACCAGCCACTGACGAGGTCTAGTCGGCTCCGGGCGCGACCTCGAAGCGCCCGTGTGAGGTGAGCGGCGTCCGCCGTTCGACCTCGGGCAGGTACTCATCGAGGAAGACACGGGCGACGAGCTCCTGGCGGGAGGTGACGCCGAGCTTCTCGAACAGGCTCTTCACGTGGTCCTGCACGGTATGCGGGGAGAGGACGAGCGCCTCGGCGATCTCCGGGTTGCCGAGTCCGCGGGCGATCAACGTCGCCACCTCACGCTCGCGCGCGGTCGCGCCGTGGGCCTCGAGGCGCACGGTCGCCGCCCGCGGGCCGGTGGCCGGTTCGATCACGATGGCGATCCGCTGCCCGAGCGGGTCCGGCTTCGAGGCGTGCAGGGTCACCCAACCATCGGCGGCGGGCACGGTGACGACGTGCGCGCCGTCGGCCTGCCCGGCGCGCTCGCGGCGCAGGAACGAGGCAAGGGCCCGAACGCCCGCGGGCAGGCCTCCGCGTCCCGACTCGATCCCCTCGGCACCGAGCGACGCGAGCAGGGGCAGGGCCGGCGGCGTCACCATCTCCACCTCGTCGGCGGCGCCGAGGACGATCAGGCCGGGAGCTTCGGCGCCGGTCGCGCGCCGGGCGGCATCGAAGCGGAGTGAGCCGCGAATGCCTGCCGCGATCGCCGGGACGACCTGGGCCAGGACCTCGGCGTCACGGCGCTCGAAGGCACCGCTCTCGGCGCGCCTGGCGAGGTGGACGGCGCCCCACACCCGTCCCCGCACGACGAAAGCGGCGCGCAGCTCGTGAGGGATCCCTGCGGGCTCGAGCAACTCCCGGTAGCGGACGCTGCGCTCCGGGCGGCCGCGGGTCGTCTCGGCGAGGATGCCGACCGGGACCCGGCGAGCGGCGAGGGCGGCGAAGGTGTTGTGGTCCTCGTCCAGGTACTCGCCACGGACGATCACCTCGCCCGCGGCCGCGGCCGCCTCGGGCGTCAGGACGCCGCGGTCGATCAGCTCCCGGGGTTCGTCGCTGGTCAGCAGAAGGGTCTGCGGATCGATGGTGTGCCAGCAGCCGGCATCGCTGGGGATCGCGCGGCGCAGCCGCGGCCCCAGCTCGCCGAAGTAATCCTCGCGTGACAGTCCGCGCTCCCCGAGCACGGCGATCTCGCTCTTCAGCCGGTCAGACGACCACTCCGGCTCTCGCATCCGTCGATTATCGCGCCGCGCCCACCTGCGCGAAATATCCCCGTCCCCAGGGATGGGATCGGGGACCCCGGGGCGCGAGGCTCACGTGACTCACTTCCGACCACGAGAGAAAGGAAAGAAGACATGAACACCAGCACCCACCAGCTTGCCCCGATCGTCGCCCGTCCCGGCGAGGAAGAGGCCATCTGGTTCCTCGGCTCCCTCGCCACCGTCAAGGCGGCCACGGAGACCACCGACGGCTCGGTTGCCGTGATCGAGCAGCTCGCGCCGCAGGGCTCCGGCTCTCCGCTCCACGTCCACAGCCGCGAGGACGAGTGGTTCTACGTCATCGAGGGCGAGCTCACCTTCTGGATCGGCGGCGATACGGTCGTCGCCCCGGCCGGAACCTTCGTCTTCGGCCCGAAGGGAATCCCCCACACCTTCCTGGTCAGCTCCGAGGAGGCCCGCTTCCTCCTCGCCGCCGAACCGGCCGGATTCGAGAACTTCATCCGCGCGGTCGGCGAGCCCGCTGGCCGCCTCGAGATCCCGCCCGCCCCCACCTCGCCCCCCGATGTCGCCGCCCTGACCGCCACGGCCGCCCAATTCGGCATCGACATCATCGGCCCGCCCGGGATCCCCTCCTAACCCGGATGCCCCGCGCCACTCCGACCGTCCGGAGTGGCGCATCCCAGCGCACATCGACCTATATCCCCTCACATCCCCGCTACACTCCGCCCCTGTACCCACCCGTCCCAAAGCAGGTTTCCCCTACAAATCGGGCATTACGGGGCTATAGCTCAGCTGGCAGAGCGCCTGGATCGCACCCAGGAGGTCGGCGGTTCGAATCCGCCTAGCTCCATCGACTGGAACCTCCTGCAAACGCGCCGTTTCGCGTTTCGGCCGCTCGTTCTAACCGCGCTCCTCATTGCGACCGATTTTGGGCACTAGTGCCCAAACCGTCGGCGATAGGCGTCGATTCCGGGCGGTTCCTTCCTCACTTGCTGCAAGGCCAGAGCTGCGTTCGCGCCGCACGATCGCCAACCAGATCCTCGGTGGCCTTCGCGATGGCAGCTCTCCCCGGCCACGGGGGCATTGTGCCTTGCCGACGGCGCGCTGCATCCGTTTCGAGCTTTGGCCGATATTTTGAGCGTCTGATAAGCTGTACGAAAATCGTACAAACTGCTGGAGGCGGCGGTTCAAATAGCACACATCAGAGACACTCTCATCGAGAAAATCGCTTACGTCAGAAACAAGGAGCAGAGCGTCGTTTCGGCTGAAGTCGCCGAGAAGGGGGACCTTAAGATCGACTCCAAAGTGGGACAGGCGGTTGTGGGATATCTCGAGGTCGCTCTCGATCGGGACGGCCTCGTGCGAGTTGAGGATCAGACCAGGAAAAACCTGACCTCGCTCAATGGGCTCGAGGCAATGATTGAACGCCGCCTGACTGAAACAGAAGGAGAATCTGATGGCTGACCTGATTCAGCGCGGAAGTCTGGGCGAGGCATGGGTTGGGGCCATGGAGTTCCTTTTGGAGAAAGCAGACAAGAGCTTTCACCTGAACGTGGCATTCCCAGCAACCTATGAGCCGGGGTCTGCTCCGTGGGAGGTGATCGACGGGTTCCTGGTCGCTCATGGAATGCAAGAACTGCAGACCGTCGTCAACACGATCTTCCCTGAAGATCTTTACTCCCCTGAGCTTGGCGAGGAAGCTGCATCCCGGCTGTACGAGAGCTATGGAATGAGCATGCGTATCCACCAGCGAACGGGCCGAGGGAACGACAAGGAGACTTATTTCAACAGGCTCATCTCTTACCCGGTAGCGACCGGAGGGACCAACGGTCTCCCCCGCAAGCAGCGCGAGCTGCTGAGCGCAGACGGCCGATGGAATCAACTGGATTTCTATATCCAGCGGCTCCGCACCCAGAGGTCCAGCGGCCATCGGCGGAGCAGCTACGAGCTCGGCGCTAGCCATTTCGAAGATGCCGACCTTCGGATCCAATCGCCGTTCAATGACAAGGCGATCGGCAGCTTCCCGTGCCTGAGCCACATCAGTCTGACTCTGGTGGATGATCGTGTGAACCTGAACGCCACCTATCGGAATCAGTTCTTGATCGAGCGTGGGTTTGGGAATTACGTCGGCCTTGCGCGGCTAACTCAGTTCATCGCCCGCGAGAGCGGCGCCAAGGCTGGCGAGGTGCAGGTCGTGGCGACCGGTGCCGATCCCGAGCTCGACCGTTTTAAGGCGGCGGATCTCAAGCAATTGGTCACCGACTGCCGGGCAGCCATCGGGCAGGCAAATCAGGTGGGCGCAAGTGCCTGAGTTGAGGAACGATGCCCTCAGCGCAACGATGGAGTCGATGATCACCTCTCTCATCAGACAGAGGGTTGGGGTCGACGCAATCCACCTGCCATCCTGGACTCGCTGTCTCGAGGTCGGAGGCCAGCCGTTCTTGAGACGCGTCTACTCCGACGCGGAGCTAGACGCCTGCGGAGGCGATGCAGAGCGTCTGGCAGCACGCTTCGCGGGAAAGGAGGCGGTGCTGAAGGTACTCGGCACCGGAATCGAAGGGGTGGGTCTCGGCGCCGTCGAGGTGTTGAACGAATCCGGAGGCAGGCCCACGGTATCGCTGTCAGGCGGCGCCGCTGAAGTAGCAGACCGCCTGTCTCTGCGCGCATTCGAGCTGAGCCTCTCGCATGAGCAGGACTATGCACTCGCGATCGCTACGGCCCGCCAGGAGGCAAGTCGATGAGCGAAGCGGTCGACCTCGGTATCCGGCTCCGTAGTTCACGCGAATACCTCGGACTGTCGCAGGAGGAGGTTGCAGAGCACATGGGGCTATCTCGTCCCGCGATCAGCAACATCGAGGCAGGCAAGCGAAAGGTGTCGACGCAGGAGCTACAGCGATTCGCCGAGCTGTACAGGCGACCGTACGACTACCTGCTCGGCGACGTTTGCGAACCTCCTGAGGACGGAACGACCGGGGCATTGTTTCGCGCCGCACGAGATCTGAGTGAGAGCGACAGAGTCCAGGTCCTGCGCTTTGCGGAGTTCCTGAGAGGGGCTGGCAAGCCGCCGAAACCGAGGGACGGGTAATTGTGAGCAGTTGGGGCCAGCGCCACCAAGCCACCATCGAGGGCACTATGGCGGCGAACCGACAGGTCGCTCGCCTCGGTATCGATGTGAACGCGCCCGTCGATGTCTTCGCAGCAATCGAGGACGATCAGATCTGGCTGCGATTCGACGAGCTGGAGAACCTTTACGGTTTCTTCCAGCGCGCAGGCGACGTAGCGGGTATCGCTCTACACAGCGGACATCCGACGAGCTTGCAGCGATTCACCGCTGCCCACGAGTACGGCCACTTCGTACTCGGCCATAGCTTCTCTCAGGATGGAGATGCGGAGCTCTACGCCAGTGACGGAATCCCGATAAAGGAGATCCAGGCGCAGGCCTTCGCCGCGGAGTTCCTGATGCCGTTGGCGCTCGTAAATCGCGCCCTCGATCGACTGTCGCTCCCGGAGACCCCTGATCAGCTGGACTCCCGAGAGGCTTATCAGCTCTCCCTCGAGATTGGAGCCAGCTACCAGGCGACTGTTGCGCGGTTGGATCAGCTCAACAAGATCCCCCGGGAGCGGGTATCGGCGCTCCGCAGGCAGGCTCCGATGGAGCTCAAAGTGGAGCTCGGAGCTGGCACGAAACCTCTGAACTCCCGCGCTGCGGTATGGGCGATAACCGACGGTTACCGGGATCGCCAACCAAGAATGTGGATCGAGGACGAGCTACATGTTCGGCTTGGCGAGGTGCCCAGCAGCGGCTATCGCTGGAGCGCGCCCGAGACCGACCATCTGGGCCTAGAACTAGTCGCCGATGAGCTCGAGGTGACCGAAGGGGCGGAAAGGATAGGCGGGTCGATGTGTCGCCATCTGTGGTGGCGAGCAGTTGCGCCGGGAGCGGGCCCTCTAGATCTGCATTTGAGCCGGCAGTGGGATCAGGGCTCGACCGTAGACGCAGTCAGCATTCCGATCACGATCGACGTCCGTCGCAACGCCACTGAGACCGGCACGGGGGTCGCCGGACCCCAGCGCGAGGGCCTCCTAGCCGCCGCTTGAGTTCAAGCGTCGACATAACGTCAACCCTTGGGCCAGCTCGCGACCAAGGGAAGCGCGGAACGTGCCTAGCGTTCTCAACTACGGCTGCCCACGAGGTCGCGATCAGAAACGACAATGATTCTCCGGGGGAGCAACTTGGCGAGGAGCTTCTCCACTGGCGTAGCAAGCAAATCGACTCCGACGGGGGCGAGGGTGCGAGTCCAACTGCGGTCTCCCAGGCACTTGAGGATCCGGGTCAGTCGGCGGGCGACCTCTGGCCATACGATCCCGACCGCGACCAAGGCTCTCCGACTTACAAACCCCCAGCAAGCGCCCTCGACCCGGAACGGATGCGACGCGCGGTTCTTTCGGAGATCCCGGCGGAGCTCGAGTCGATTCGCGGTCAGCTGTGCAGAGGAACGGCTGTGATCCTCGGCCTGACGCTATGGCGGAGTTTTTTCAAGCCTCGCGACGGGGAGATCGACAGCCCGGCACCCTTCGATCTACTTCCGGGAGCCCTCCATGCGGTGACGGTCGTCGGATTTCGGCTGGACGACCAATCGTTGCTGATTCGCAACTCGTGGGGCCGCGGTTGGGGGCTGGACGGGCATGCACGAATCCAGAGCTCCGCCTTGGCGGAGGCGGCCGTTGGAGCGTGGATCGTCCGGACCCTCAACGAATAACGAGCGCCCCCGTCGTCGCCGGCGAATGCGATGCTTCGGGAGTGGATCCGGTGGTACGACCAGAAGTTCATGACGCCTATTGGCGGTTCGCGGCCGAGCGCCATCGAATTTTCGAAGACAGGCTGCAGGGGACCGATGCTCCGTGGAGCGCAGATCCGATCCTCGCCACTTTCAAGTTCTGCAATGCCTACCGGGTGCTGGATCGTGTCTCGCAGTACTTGGTCCGTGAGGTGATCTATGGCGACCAGGCTTTGGACATGAACGCCGAAGACTGCTTCATGAGAATTGTTCTTTTCCGGCTCTTTTCGAAGGAGACGACCTGGGAGACCCTCGAAGGGGCAACCGGAGGGCTGACGCTTTCAACGCTCGATATCGAGAGGCTTGGAGACGAGCTCGAAGAGCTTCGCTCCCGCCAGCCGATCTATACGTCCGCCTTCATCCTTGCCGCGCCCAGTGTCTTTGGTCATGCCGCAAAGCATCGAAACCATCTGGCATTGGTCTCACAGATGTTTCGAAACGGCGGACTCGGTCGCGCTTTGGCCCGAGCAGCGTCGCTTGAAGAGGTCTACAAAGCGTTGGTTGCCTTTCCGATGATTGGCCCGTTCCTCGGCTATCAGATCGCCATCGATCTCAACTACTCGGACCATCTTGATTTCGACGAAGACGAATTCACTGTTCCAGGCCCTGGGGCTCTCCGCGGGATTGCGAAGGTCTTCAGCGATCCTGGGAGCCGCACACCCGAGGAGTTGATCATGCGAATGGTCGAGCGCCAAGAGGACGAATTCGCTCGTCTAGGTATCGATTTCCATGGCCTCTTTGGGAGACCGTTGAAGGCGATTGACTGTCAGAACCTGTTCTGCGAGACCGACAAGTACTCACGCGAAGCGTTCCCCGCCCTAAAGAGCAACCGGACTCGCATCAAGGCGCGATTTGTCCCGAGCGGACCTCTCCCTTCGGTATGCCTGCCGCCGAAGTGGGGACTAGGCGGGCCTGTGCTTACGCAGCGTGAAGAGCTGGTCGATCCGACTCTCTCGCTTCGGCGAGCAGGGTCTCCGGCAGTCGCTTTCCGGTGACGGTCGCGAGCTTCAGGCCGAAGAGGAGAGTGTCGGGTAGCCGGCGGGAGCGAAAGTCCCGAATGTCGATAGAGCCCTCGGCCATTTCCGCGTAGGAGCCAGCGAGCTTTGCGACGTGAAAGGCATAGTGGCGAAGCTGATCCGCCTTCGTGAGGCCGCTGACATCCGAGTGGTAGTAGCGGTCATGCGCAACCTGGGCGAGTTGAAGGTCTCGCCAGGTCAGGGCACCGAGTACAGCCTGGCCCCCATCCAGGGTCGACTCGGTGCTAAGCGGATTCCGCGCCTCAATTGCACGCAGACGTTCCGCGTATAGAGCCTGAAGATCGAGACCTTCCTCCGCGGCTACCTCGCAGGCGATCTCTCGCAGACGTCTTCCTGAATTGGTTATCCAGTCGAGCTCGACGAACTCGTTGTGCTCGATGTGATCGCAGTAGTTCGCGACAGCGGCCGAGAGCTTGGCGAGGTCTCTGGACCATCGCTCCCGTCTCGCTTGGATTAACGATTCCATGAGCGGAGAATGCCAGGAGGACAGGACGGGTCGCTACTCCGCCTGCCCAAGGATCTTGTCGAGCGCCTCCCTCAACTCCCCTAGGTAGGTCGTGGCATTTGCGCCCACCTGCTCGCCTGAGGCAGATCGTTGCTCGACGAGCTGGGCGTAGAAATGAGCCAGGCGGTCGAGTGCCTTACCAGCCTCGGATTCCGCGCCACCTAGCCAACCGAGCATCTCATAGACCCGGCGCAGGCCTTGATAGGAAAGCTGGATCACAGGCTCTGGTTCGTCGGGTGGGTCTAGATCATCGAGATATCTCTCCCAAGTCTGGCGAACGGCTGCTGAATCGCCCTCCCCCTGTCTGGCGACGCCGTGCGCCATTTCCCAGAGATCCTTGGGATGCTGGTCGACGGCTCGATCGATGGACGCAAGCGCGACCGTCGGGAGATGTCTTCCGGCGGCCGCGTATGAGCTAATAGTGCGCAATCGACCTTGTCGGGTGATCAAGCCACGCTTACGAATCTCCCGTTCGACCGCTTCACGGACCAAGGCAAGTTCCGCGACGTTGATCGGCCACCAGTACCGCATCTCTTGTTTTCGGAAATAGCCAGTGCAGTCGAGACGCTGCGTGCTGGAATCATTCACGAGCTGGAGGTGCACCGATACGAAGGACGGGAACTCCCCGGTCCGACCGCCGTCCGACCGTGGATCCACAAGCGATATGAACGCCCTGGTGCTGGAGGTGGGGGATCCGTCGGCGGTGGCGAGTGCGGCGGCGGCTTTCTGAACCTGGTCGCCAAAGCGGCTGTAGATGCGATTACCGTGATTGAAGGTGACCTGCGAGAGCAGCTGTGGGTCTTTTAGCTGCCACCAGTTGACGAGGTCCTCCATCCACTTCTCCGGGTCGGCGACGCGCTTCATCACCGGATAGGCATTCGGAGGCTTCATGAGAGACTCGATGTCGACGGCCTCTTCGATCTCGCAAACAAGATCCCGCAGGGGATTTCCGATGGCCCTATCGGCGAAGAGCGAGAGCAGCTTCTCGTAGACACCGTCGCGAGTCTGATCGCGGACGACGGTCGCGTCACCTACTCGATCGGGATCAGTGTCTCGCCAGATGCGGGCGCGCTTCCTATCGGTGTCGAGTGCACCGACGACGGCACTCGGCCCCATGATGTCCTCAATCACAACTTCACGGGCCAACGGAGTGCCCTCGACGCGAATTACACGAAGCGCAGGTCGGCGAGGACGGAAGTCGCCGGGTGCTGCTGAGACAAGCATGCGGTGGGGCTTGGCGTCGAGGCCCTGTTCGTTCGCAACGTAGTCCCAGTAGAGGGCCGTTTCATGCTTGTGTCCATGAAGCACGAGGTCTATCTCCATCTGGGCCAGAAAAAGCCGAACGGCTCCCAGGTTGGTCAGGCTCTCGAAACTCGTGAACTCCTCCCGAGAGCTGACTGGGAGCAGGTGGTGGTGGAGGACCGCAATCCGCAGTCGCCCATCCTTTTCGTGGGGCTCTAGGAGATCGGGATCTCGCACTCGAGCGAATTGGTGAATCGCCCGCATCTGGGCATTTGAGATGCGTGGGATGTCGTGGTGGAGGAGCCGTTCGACGGCCTTCTTGTCATTCTTCTTGGCGCGCCGTAGCGCCCGTTCCACAGCTTCGTCTTCCAGTGGATGGAGTCCCCAACAGAAGTGACTCGAATTGACCGGGACGATGACGAACTCGTCCTCGTGGCTGGCGAGATGCCTTGCCTGAGGGTCGACGGTCGGCGTGCCGCTCTCGCTGAAGTCGATGCCGTCAAGGAGGGGCGTGACGAACCCCTGGTGCCGAGTGACTTTGAGGAATGCGTCGTATCGACCCGATTCCGAAGGCCGTACTTCCTTCGGCACGTCGTGGTTCCCCGGCACCACGATCACCCGATCAGGACGAACGAGATCGGTAAGTGGTTTGACGAAATCCGTGAATTCCTCGAATCCCAGATCGGCATGTTTCCCTAAGACGAGGTCACCGCTGATCACCACGGCCGCGATCGGGTCGAATCGCTCGCGTTCGGCGACGAGCTTCTCTATGGCTTGGGAGAGAATCGTCTTCTGAGTGCGCGAATCGATCTTGGACGAGTCGTACTTGTCATCGTCGACCCGTTGCCAGCTATCCGGAGGGCCGAGATGGAGATCCGATAGATGCAGGATTGAGGTCATGCTCTGGGGGGTCATCGGCATCGTTTGGCGTAATCGTTGAGCTTGGACGCCAAATTGCCGCCCCTCTTTTACCCTCGGACATACGGCGCGGACTTAAATAGTTCGCTCGACAACTGGTTTGAACGCACCCCCGTCAGTCGGGCACTAACGCGTTTGAGTGCCCAAATCCCCACACATCGGTGCATATCCACGCCTATCCGCGATTCCAGGAGCCCTCCTGGGTAGGGCGACACACCGCATCAGAAAGCCAAACTCCCAGAGAGAGGGAGATCATGAACGCCTGTATCGCACCCAGGAGGTCGGCGGTTCGAATCCGCCTAGCTCCATCGACTCGAAGCTCCTGCAAACGGGCGCATTCGCGTTTGGCGCGCCCGTTTTAACCACCCTCTTCATCACCGCCGTTGCT
>JAFDWD010000576.1 GCA_018268695.1 Actinomycetota bacterium | reverse complement strand
GCGGTGCCGCCGTCGAGCACGGCCACCGCCTCTTCGAGGTAGGGCAGCGTCTCGTCGGGGCCGCTGACCCGAGCCAGCGCCCGCACCGCCGCGCCGACCGTCCCCGGGGCTCCCCAGTGGCGCGTCAGCCGCAGGTTCTCCTCGGCCAGCTCGCGCGCCTCCTCGCGCCGGTCCAGTTTGGCCAGCGCCCTGATCTTGTATTCGCGCCAGGGGTTGTAGGCGGGGTTGAGGACGCGGGCGTGTCGGGTGGCGTGGTCCTCGGCCATCTCCAGCAGCCGCTCCGGGGCGACGCCTTCCACCGCCGCCACCGCGAGCCTGGCGTTGTCGTAGTAGCGGGTGCCGTCGGAGTCGTCGCCCGGGTGGTCTCCCACCTTCGCCAGCGAGGCCCGGGCGCCCTCGAGATCGCCCCGCTCGAGCTGGACGATCGCCCGGAAGCCGTTCAGGTAGACGCCGGAACCGGCCCCGAAGCTCCAGAGGTTGAACTCGCTCTGCGCCAGCGGCAGCACCGTTTCGGCCTCGTCGAGCTCACCGCGGCGCAGGTGCGCGCCGCCTTGCCACATGTGGAGCCCGGAGATCGCGAAGAGCGAGCCGTGGCTGTGGGCCTCGGCGAGTGCCTCGTCGATCGCCGTCATCGCCTCCTGCCGGTCGGCCCAGGCCAGCACCGTGATCGGCGCGATCCCGAGGAAGCCGGGATCGGCCCCGAGCAGGGTGCCGCCATCGAGCGAGGCGCCAGCCAGCCGGGCGCACTCCTCGCCCGAGCCGTCGAGCTGGGACCAGGCGACCGCGGCGATCGCCATCGCCATCTTCGCCCCGGGCCCGGTGCCGAGCGCCGGGTTCCGGAAACGCTCCAGCCGCTCCGCCTGCGCCGGGTCGGCGACGCCGAAGAGGGTCAGGCTCAGCTCGAAGGCTTCGATGCCGAGCCGCACGTCCTCCATCTCGGCCGGCAGGTCCTCGCGGAAGCGGCGCGCCAGCGCGAGCGCCTCGCCCGCGCTCTCGGTGAAGACGGCGATCCGCAGGAGCACGTGGGCGACGACCGCCCGCATCGCGGGGTCGGCGGTCGCGGCGTAGGCGGCCCGCAGGTGGCGGGCGGCGAGCGGCCCGTCGCTGAGGGACTCGGCGAGGCCCAGTTCGCGCAGCACGTCGACCCGGTCGCCCGGCGCGGGCGGCTCCTCGCGGGCGCGGCGCAGATAGGCCGTCGCGCCGTCGACCGCGCCTTTGCGGGCGGCGGAGCGGCCCGCCTCGCGCAGGGTCTCGACCACCTCGGGGTCGCCCGCCGGGGCCGTCGCCAGCAGGTGCGTCGCGATCTCCTCGTCGCTCGCCCCGCGCGCCCGCAGCAGCGCCGCCGCCCGGGCGTGGGCGAGCTGGCGCTCACCCGGCGGCTGCTCGCGGTAGACCACCTCCCGGACCAACGGATGGGCGAAGCCGAGCGGCGCCTCGCGTCCCAGGATCTCCACCCGGGCGAGCTCCCCGGTGGCGCGGGCGACCGTCGCCTCGTCGAGCCCGGTCAGCGCCGCGATGTCGGCGACCGAGGTGCCCTCGGCCAGCACCGCCGCCGCCTTCGCCACCTCGTTCTCCTCCGCCGACAGGCGCGAGAGGCGAAACATCACGCTGCGCGAGACAGCGGTCGGCCCCATGGCCTTCACCGCGCCGACGTTGGCGGCGGTCGGGACGACGCCTTCGCCCATCAGCATGCCGACCAGCTCGCGCAGCAGCAGCGGGTTGCCGCCGGTGGCGTCGTGGACGGCGGCGACGAACGGGCGCTCGGCGTCGGGGCCGAGCAGCGCCGCGACCCCGTCGACGCTCAGCGGCTGCGGCCGCACCGAGACGGTGAGCGGGTCGCGGGCGATCTCGCCGATCAGCACCGGGTCGGTCCCCGGCTCGGTGCTCCGCAGCGTCGCCGCGAGCAGCAGCGGCGCGCCCTCCAGCCGCGGCGTCAGGTAGGCGAGGAAGCGCAGCGAGGGGCGGTCGCACCAGTGCAGGTCGTCGACCGCCAGGACCAACGGGCGCTCCTCGCCGAGGTTCAGTGCCGTCCAGTAGAGGCCGTGGAGGACGGCGAACGTCGCCCCCTCGTCGGCCTCCCCGGCGAAGACCGCACGGGCCGGGGCGGCGGCGCCCTCGAAGGCGAGGTCGCGGCCGACCTCGGCGAGGACCGGTTCGAACAGCTGGCGGACCACCCCGAAGGGGAACTCGCGCTCCAGCTCGGACCCGCGCGCGGTGAGGACACGGATTCCCCTCGCTGCGGCGCCGTCGCGCAGCGCACCCAGTAGGCGACTCTTGCCGATCCCGGCCGGACCCTCGATCAGTGCCGCCCGGGAGCGGCCGTCGACGAGGCCATCGAGGAGCTCGGCGAGGGCGCCCAGATCGTCCTCGCGCTCGACCAGGTCCATCAGCTATCCGATGGTCGTCCTCTCGACATCGTCTCCACGGGCGACGAATATCTCACTGACGAGGCTCGGTGGGAAGAGGCCCTGAGCGGCCACCCCCGGATCGGCCTCGAGGCGCGCCGCCAGCGTCGCCGGGTCGTCGAGGCCCGGGCCACGGTAGTCGGCGATCACGCCGCCGTCGGGGCTCGGGGGAGTGTCGGGGCGGACGGTGACGTCGTCGCCGAGCCGCGCCAGGGTCGAGGCCAGGCCGAACGCGAAGAGCTCCAGCGGCACCGGCCAGGTGAACTTGTCCACCGGCTTGCTCGAGTCGCCGATGACGATGAACCGGTCGGCCGCCGCGGCGACGATCTTCTCGCGCAGGTGGGCGCCGCCGCCGCCCTTGATCAGCCAGCCGTCGGGCGTCACCTCGTCGGT
>JAFDWD010000575.1 GCA_018268695.1 Actinomycetota bacterium | reverse complement strand
GCTGAACGACGAGACGCTGGCCGCGATCGCGGCGCGGCTCGACCGCACCGTCGCCCAGGTGATCCTGCGCTGGCACCTGCAGCTCGGCAACGTGGTGATCCCGAAGTCGGTCACGCCGACGCGGGTACGGGAGAACTTCGACCTCTTCGACTTCGAGCTCTCAGACGACGACATGGCGGCGATCGCCCGACTCGATGTCGGCCACCGCATCGGGCCCGACCCGACCACCTTCAGCGCTCCGTAGGGCGAACGCGGTCGCGGCCGGGGCGTTCCTGGTCGGCGGCTCGCTCTTCGCGATCGGAGCCGTCCTCGCCCAGGCCGACATCGGCGACCCGCGCATGGTCGCGATCGTCTACCTCGTCGGCGGCGTCTTCTTCTCCACCGGCGGGTACGCCTCGGTCCTGCTGGCGATCAACGCTCCGCACCGTCGGCGCGACGGTGCCTGGGCGCGGGCGCCGTGGCGCTGGTGGGCGCGGGAACCCCGCAACATCGACTACCTCGCCGCCGCCGTCCTCTTCTCCGGGACCATCGTCTTCGGCATCAACCTCGTCGACTCCCTGCTCGGCGACCTCACCCCGGCCCAGCTGGACCGCCTGGTCTGGAGCCCCGACATCATCGGCTGCATCCTCTTCCTTCTCTCCGGCCTCCTCGCGATGGTCGACATCTCCGGCTCTTGGTGGCGCCTCCGCGGCGAGGGCCTCGGCTGGTGGATCGTCTTCGTCAACCAGATCGGCTCGGTCCTCTTCATGGTCTCCGGCGTCGCCTCCTTCGTCCGCGCCGACGGCGACATGATCGCCGTCGGCATCGCCAACTGGGGCACCTTCGGCGGCGCCGCGTGCTTCGCCGTGGCGGGGTTGATGCAGTTCTGGGAGGTGCCGGAGGGAGCTTGAGGGGGTGTTGTGCCGGCCGCGTCGGCAGTCCTATGTCGTCCTGGGCGTCTCATCGCGGTCCTGGCTGGATGCGACCGCGATGAGACGCCCAGGACGTGAGGGTTCCGGGTGGAAGCGCGCGAGATTCAAACGGTCAGGAATCTGCCGTGTTCGTTATCCGCCCATACGACGGATCTCGAACACCGCAAGCGCTGCGTGGTTGGAAATCCACGCCATACGTGGATTTCCAACCACGCAGATTCCTGATCGTTCGGGGCCCGGCGTACCTCCCGGGCCCAGCCGCCTCCCCCACATCCCCGGCCGTCTCGGCCACGGCCACAGCCTGCCCGGGCCGTGGACGAGACGGCCGTGCTCGCCGCCCCGCCTCGCGTCCCTTTCCCGTCCCTTTCCCGTCCCTTTCCTAACCCTGCCCGCGGCTCGCCTCGGCGTGGGAGCGGTAGGGCCTTCCGTCGTCGCCCGTGTCCAGTGCGTGCCGGGCCCGGCTGTGGGCGGCCTTGCGGCCTCCGGCGATCAGCATCGCCAGGAGCAGGACGGCGACGACGGTGAGGACGATGACGGCGAGCGTTGAGATCGAGATTTCTCCTCAGGGTTCAATTCCCGACTTCGGCGAAGCGGAAACACGACGCTTGCCTCGGGCGCAACGACCGTTGCAGGGAGCGCGGGGGAGGGGTGCGGAACCGGGTGCCCTTGGCAGCATGGGCAGCCGCCCGGCAAGGCGCGTTCCTCGGCCGGGCTATCGACCCGATGACCGGCAGCAACCGCACGCGGGCCGCGACAGCGGCATTGGTCGTCGCCCTCGTGGTGGCGCTCGTCGGCGTGGTCGCGGGTCCGGCGTCGGCCGGGCTCCTCGAACCGAAGGGCAAGGAGATCTACTTCGGCGTCTCCGACACCGGCGACCCGGCGTCGTTCGGCGAATTCTCCGAGGCGGTGTCCAAGCATCCGGCGGTGATCGAGTCCTTCCGCGCCTGGGGCTCGGAAGTGCGCGACTCGATCCAGCGCTGGGAGATCGCCCGTGCCCGCCCGATGATCCACATCACCACCGCCGACCCGCAGACCGGCGGTGAGATCCTCACCCTGGCCCAGATCGCCAACGGGGCCGGAGACAGCTTCCTGATCCGCCTCAACAAGCTCTTCGCCGAAAAGCAGATGCGCGCCTACGTGCGGCCGCTCGGCGAGCCGAACCGCTGCCTCAACGTCTATGCGGCGTACGAATGCGCCGGGCACCCGCGCTCGGCCGCCGACTCCGCCCTCAACTACCGGCGCGCCTTCCGCCGCATCTACGTGATCGTCCACGGGGGCGGCAAGGCGAAGACGATCAACGCGCGGCTTGCGGAAGCCCATCTGCCGCCGCTGAATGCCCAGGTCGGCGGCCTGCCGAAAGCGCCGGTGGCGATCGTCTGGAGCCCGCTGCCCTCCGGCTCGCCGACGACGAAGAAGAACCTGCCGCAGAACTTCTACCCCGGTGACAAATGGGTCGACTGGACCGGGACCGACTTCTACGCCTCCTATCCCGAATGGGGCGCGCTGACGAAGCTCTACGAACGCTACCCCGACAAGCCGTTCGCGATCACCGAGTGGGGCGTCGAAGCAGGCGACGACCCGAGCTTTGTCTCCCACCTCTTCGCCTGGGTCAAATCCCACCCGCGGACGAAGATGCTCGTCTACTACCAGGACTTCGGCTCGACCTCGAACTACCGGATCCAGAACTACAGCGAAAGCCTCGCG
>JAFDWD010000574.1 GCA_018268695.1 Actinomycetota bacterium | reverse complement strand
CGGTGATCTGCAGGGCGATCCCGAGGGGGCTGGGGGAGAGGGGGTCGCCGAAGACGAGGATGCCGCCGACGATCTGGGCCGCGTTGGCGACCAGGCCCATCAGGCCGATCGTCTCGATCGCGCCGCCGCCCTGGAGCGCGGCGACCGCCGTGTACTGGGCGAGGGCGCCGCAGGCGATCGTGAACGCGACGAGCGCCGCGACCCCGGCCGGCCCGCCGGCCCCGCCGGTCACCGCCTTGATCGCGATGCCCGCGAGCGCGAAGAGGAGTCCGGCGAGGATCGCCCGGAGGACGCCGCGGCGCGCGGTCAGGCGGGTGGAGCGGTGGGCGAGCGCGATGCCGCCGGCGACGAGGACGAGGCCGCCCTCGAAGCCGAGGATCCCGGCCAGGGAGAAGTTCGAGTCGGAGCCGCGGAAGTGGGGCAGGGTGACGACCAGGAGGACGAGGCCGATTCCGCCGACGACCAGCGCCAGCCACTGCCGGCGTCCCACGGTGTCGCCGAAGAGCCGCTGCGAGAGCACCGCGAGGGTCACCGCGCCGCCCGCGAGGATCGCCTGCACGAGCGAGATCGGGGCCATCGAGAGGGCGGCGACGTGGGCCAGCCAGGCGACCGCGGCGAGCCCCCAGCCGGCGACGAACCAGCGCGAGCGGGCGAGGTCACGCAGTCCCTGCAGCGGGCGTCCGATCTCCACGGTGCGGGCGTCCTGGCAGCCCCGGTGCTTCAGCAGGGCGGCGAGGTTGGTGGCCAGCGCCACGAGCACGGCAAGGCCGATACCGATCTCCACTGCGGGGACTTCCTCCTGCGTTGGTGCTGGTCAGGGAGATCCATCGACCCCGGAAGCACGTTCGGCGCACGGAGGAAATAGGAACTCTCGGGGCGGCCCGGCCGCTCCGACCGCCGCAACGTAGCAAGGGCGTCTAAAGGGTCCCTCAGGTGACCACGTAGAGGTCGCGAGGTTGCACCGAGATCGGGGTGGCGCCGGCCTCGCCGACGACGAAGGTGTCGGCCATGTAGCCGATGCCCTGGTCGCCGTCGTCGATGACGAACGGGTGGAGGGAGAGGACCATGCCGGCGGCGAGGGGCTCGGCGGGCGGGGCGTCGCGGTCCTGGACCACGTCGAGGCCGACCCAGGGCTCCTCGATCACGTCCTGGCCGATGCCGTGGCCCGACCAGTAGGCGCAGTGGGTGTCGTAGTCCGCCGCCGCGGCCTCGATCGCGCGCTGGGCGGCGCTCGGGTCGGCGCCCGCGGCGAGGGCGTCGCCGCCCGCCCGCAGGCCCGCCGCGACCGAGGCGTTCAGGCGTTGCGCCAGCTCGGTCGGCGGGCCGATCGAGACCATCCGCGAGAGCTCCATCCAGTAGCCGAGCGGGCCGATCAGCTCGAAGGAGAAGGTGTGGATGTCACCGGGTCCGAGGATGCGGTCGCGCGGGATGCCGAAGTGGCCGCCGACGGTGCCGTCCTCGCGCTCGCGCCCGTACATGGTGAGGAAGAGGAGATCCTGGCCGCCCTCGGCGAGGGCGACGCGGGCCGCCTCGGCGCCGATCGTGCGCTCGCTGACCCCGGCGCCCGCGACTTCGAGGATACGGGCGAAGGCCTTCTCGGCGATCCGCGTCGCCTCCCGGGCGCCCTCCAGCTCCAACGGCACCTTGGCGGCACGCACGCGCTCGAAGGCCATCGTCGCGTCGACGATCTCGGCATCGGGGAGGGCGGCGCGGATGGCGAGGTAGTCCTCCACCTTCATCACCTGCCCGAGCCCGACCACGCCGATCCGCCGCGCGCCCAGCTGCGCCAGTGCCGCACCGAGGCCCTCGCCGAGGTTGCGCGCGTAGTCGACCTCGATCGGCCACTCGCCGAGCGGCTGCAGCGCGAGGTTCTCCGGCAGGAGCAGCGAAGGGTCGCGGCCCGGCGCCGCGAGCGCATACCCGTAGCGGTGGGCGAGGTCGAAGTCGCCGACCCAGCGCAGCGTGCCCTTGTGGCCGCGGTAGTCGTTGGCGGCGAGAACCAGGGCGTCGAGGTTCTCGTCGGCGATCAGTTCTTGGAGGCGCTGCCAGCGACGGTCGCGCTCGGCCAGGGGGAGGGAGCTCATGCACCCACGCTAGTCGTTTGCGCAGCGGCGGGCGGGGTCACGGGACGGAGCAAGGGACACAAGGGCTTGCGGCCAACACGGCCGTCTCGTCCACGCAACCCTGCACGCTTGTCTCGCTATGCGAGACAAGCGTGCAGGGGGCTGGCTGTGGCCGTGGCCGAGACGGCCGGGGTATGTGGGGGAGGCGGCTGGGCCCGGGAGGTACGCCGAGCCCCGAACGGTCAGGAATCTGCGCTGTTCCTTACCCGCCTATACGCCAGGTTTCGAACACCGCAAGGGATTGCGTGGTTCCTTGCTTCGCCATGACCGAAGTTTCGAACCACGCAAGCTTCCGTGGTTCGAAATCCCCGTATGGCGTGGATTTCCAACCGCGCAGATTCCTGACCGTTCGAATCCCCCACACTTCCGCACGAAACCGTCACGCCACAATGTCCCGATGGATTTCCAACGCACCGACTTCGTCTCGGTCCCGGTCGCAGACATGGCGCGGGCCAAAGCCTTCTACCGCGACCTGCTCGGCCTCCACAGTCCCGACTGGGACGCCGGGTGGCCGGAGATCGAGACCGGCAACGTGTCGCTCTACCTGGTCGACCCGACCGTGATGGGCCAGGAGTTCGCGCCGCACGTGGCGCCGATCGCGCTCCGGGTGGACGACGTCGCCGCGGCCAAGACCGAGCTTGAAGGGCGGGGCCTCGAGTTCTCCGGCGAGCAGGACACCGGCGTCTGCAAGATGGCCTTCTTCAGCGACAGCGAGGGCAACTCGCTGATGCTGCACCGTCGCTACGCCCCGGTCGCATAGCCGCCGCTAGGAGCCCAGGGCGCGCAGGAAGTCGGGGACGCGGCCGGCGCCGAAGTCGAAGTAGCGCGCCCAGTCGGGACGGATGCTGATCCGCGCCATCCGGTCGTAGGTCTGGCGGACCGCTGCTTCGAAGCCGGCGAGCTCCTCGCCCGTCATCGACTTCGCCGCCGCCTCGAGGTACTCCGGCACGACCCCGTCGACCACCTCGATCTCGGCGTCCCCGCGGAGCAGTAGCGCCCGGGTCGGGCTCGGGGTGTCGATCGTCAGCGCAACCCGTGGCCGGGCGCGCAGCGCCGCGTACTTCGGCGCGGTCGGGTGGGTGGCGAGGACGACCTCCTCGCCGGTCCAGAGGAAGCCGATCGGGACGGCGCGCGGGGTGCCGTCGAGACCGTTATAGGCGAGCCGTGCCAGCGTGGCGGTGCGCAGGATCTCCGCCGCGGGCTCCAGCTCTGCCTGCAGCTCTTGGGGGGTCATCTGGGTCACTTCGGGCCTCCTCGCTTCGGGTGTTTCCCCGCGGTCGGAGCCGACCCGCCGTTTGCGACTTCGAGCGGACGGAGCTAGGGTCGACCGGTGCCGAGCGTACTCATCACCGGCACCGGTCGGGGGATCGGGCGGGCCACCACGCTGCGACTTGCGCGCGCGGGCTGGACCGTCTACGCGACCGTCCGCCAGGCCGCCGACGGAGAGGCCCTGGCCGCCGAGGCGGTGGGCGGCCCCGTCCATCCGCTGACCTTGGACGTGACCAGCGACGAGCAGATCGCGGCGCTCCCGGACGCCCTCCCCGAGCGCCTCGACGCGATCGTCAACAACGCCGGCATCGTCGTCTCCGGCCCGCTGGAGACGCTCTCCGCCGCTGACCTCCGCGAGCAGTTCGAGGTCAACGTCGTCGGCGCCGTCGCCCTCACGAATGCCGTGCTGCCGCGGCTGCGGGCGGCGCGGGGGCGGATCGTCTTCGTCTCCTCGCTCAGCGGCATCGTCTCGACCCCGATGACCGGTGCCTACAACGCGTCCAAGTTCGCGCTCGAGGCGATCGCCGACGCCTGGCGGTTGGAGCTGCGCCGCTGGGGGATCGACGTCGTCCTGATCGAGCCGGCGATGACCGACACCGACCTCTGGCGCAACGCGCCGGAGACGCTGGAGGCCGAAGCGGCAGCGATGAGCCCCGAGCACCGCGACCTCTACGACGAGCATCTGGCCGGGATGCGTCGCACGATCCCGCGGATCCAGAAGCTCGCCAAACCGGTCGACACCGTGGCGGCGGCGATCGAGCGCGCCCTGACCGCGTCCCGGCCGAAGGCCCGCTACCCGGTCGGCGTCGACGTCAAGGTCCAGGCCGCCCTCAGCGGAGTGACGCCCGCCCGCGTGATGGACACGGTGAACGGCAAGCTCACCGGCACTCCCCGCCGCGCCGCGGGCTAGATTCGCCCACGTGGAGGCAACGCCAGAGAGGCCGGCCGACCTGCCGCTCGGCGAACCGATCGAGTGGAATCCGGTCACGGCGCCGTCCGGGGAGGAACTGCGGGGTGCGCGGGTGACCTTGCGCCCGTTCGACCTGGCGGCCGACGCCGAGTCCCTGCACGCGGCGACCGAGGACGACCCGGCGATCTGGACCTACCTGCGGGTCGGCCCGTTCGCGAGCAGCGAGGAGCTGCGCCGGGTGCTGGAGGAGGAGGCGACCGCCGAGGGCTATGTCTTCTACGCGATCGAGCCGACGGACGCGGGGCGCGCGCTGGGCCAGGCCGCCTACATGCGGATCGACCCGGCGAACGGCACGATCGAGATCGGCAGCATCTTCCTCGCCGCCGGGCTCCGTCGCACGGCGGCGGCCACCGAAGCGATCTTCCTCCTCGCCCGCCACGTCTTCGACGACCTCGGCTATCGCCGCCTCGAGTGGAAGTGCAACGCGCTGAACGCCCCCTCGCGGCGGGCGGCGGAGCGTTTCGGCTTCCGCTTCGAGGGCGTCTTCCGCAAGGACGAGATCATCAAGGGCCACAATCGCGACACCGCCTGGTTCTCGATCGTCGATGACGAGTGGCCGGCCCTGCGGGCCGCCTTCGAGACCTGGCTCGCCGCCGAGAACTTCGGCGCCGACGGCACCCAGCGCCGATTCCTCGGCGACCTGACGGCAACGCGCTGAGCACCGAGGGCCTCCGCGTCGGCATCAGTGGATGTCCCGTCGCCATTCGGGTAGTTAGATGGGCGTGGGATCACGACGACATCTCGCACTCGCCGTCGCGCTCGGCTGCCTGGCACTCCTCACCGCGGCCGGCGGAGCGTCCGCGGCGGGGACGCGGGTCTCGCTGTCGGCGCGGCTGAAGCCCGCCGGGAGCGACCGCGTGCTGGTGACCGGGAGGGTGACCCCGGCGCCGCCGGCCGCGCGGGTGGAAGTCCAGGCGAAGCGTGCGGGAGGGTGGCGCCCCTTCGTCTCCGGGCGCCTGCGTCACGGGGCCTTCAGGCTCACCCACCGGGCGACCGCCACGCTCGTCCTGCGCGCGCGGGCCTTCGCGGGCAGGCGGCTGCTCGGCGTCTCCCCGGTGCGGACGGTCCGGGTGGGGAAACACGTGCCGCGCCCCGGGAGCGGCGGCTCCTCCCAGGGCGGCCCCGGCGCCGCGGGAGCACCGGGCGGCGGTGGCGCGCTGCCACCGCCGGCGTCGGACCCGCTCTCGGCGGCGAGCCTGCTGGCGACGATCGAGAGCTACTCGCGCCTGCCGAACCACCTGAGCGCGACGCCGGACGGCTACGCCGCCGAGGACGAACTCCAGGCGAACCTCGCGGCGGCGGGTCTGACGCTTGGTGAACAGGCGTTCGAGTTCCCCCGCTTCGCGATCGAAGCGGTCGGCCTGACGGCGGGCACGACGACGGTCCCGGCGGCGGCGATCGCCCCGCTCCTCTACTCGGGCAAGACGCTGGCGGGCGGAGTCACGGCGACGCTCTTCGACGCCGGCAACGCCACCGCGACCCCGTCGTTCACGTCGGGCGAAGTGGCGGGGAAGATCGTCGTCGTCTCGGTCACCTACGAACACAACTCGAAAGCCGTCGGCCTCGATCCGACGATCGAAGCCGCGGTCGAAGACGGAGCGGTGGGCCTCGTCGCCGTCACCCAGGCGGTCGGCGATTACCCGAAGTGGGAAGACGTCAACGCCCGGCGGGGCACCGGGCCGCTGCCGGTGCTGATGGTCGGCAAGCGCTCCGGGGAGGCGGTGATCGCGGCGGCGGAAGCCGGGCAGACGGGGACGCTCACCCTCGCCGCCGCCACCTCCGGCGTCTCCTGCGAGCGCGATGTCTGGGGCGAACTGGAAGGCGCCGACCCGAGCCGCCGCGTCTTCGTCGGCACCCCGCTCACCTCGTTCACGCCCTCGGCGTCCGAACACGGCAGCGGGGTCGCGATCGCGCTCGGCCTCGCCCGCCACTACGCGTCGCTGCCGCGGTCCCAGCGCCCGGAGTCGCTCGTATTCATCGCTCTCGGCGGCCACGAAATCGGCTGGCTGGGACTGCAGGCGCTGCTCGCGAGCTCCAAGGGCGGTTGGCTTCGGGAAGCCGACGCCTACGTGCACCTCGGCTCCGCCCTCGGCGCGCCGCGGGCCGAAGAGCAGCCGGACGGGACGATCGCGACGGCGCCGGAACCCGACCCGACCGGCCGCCTGCACGACTCCGAGAACCCGCTGCTCGAACGCGGCATCCTCGAAGACTTCGAAGCGGCGGGCGTGCCGACGCCGGAAACGCCCCCGCACATCGCCAGCGGCGGGGAGCAGACCAACGCCTACGCGGCCGGCATCCCGACCGTCTCCTTCAGCGGCGCGAGCCTCTTCTTCCACACCGCCGGCGACGTGCCGAGCACCGTCGACCCGACGATCCTCGCGAAGGACGCCGACGCCTTCCGCCGCGCCGTCGATCGGATCACCGCGATCCCGGCCGGCGCGCTGAAGGCCGCGAACGCCCACGCCGCCCAGCTCGGCTCGGAAATCGACGCCGACAAACGCGCCCCGGTCAACCCGACCCTGGGTGCCGGGGGCGTCCTCGGATCGGGCGGCGTCGGGGGACCGGCGGCGACCCCCGTCGCGGCCTGCCCCTAACCCGGCTCGGCGAGGGCGCCGCGCAGCAGGGTGAGGAGGGCGTCGGCGACGGCCTCGGAGTCGGCGGCGCCGGTACCGAGGCGGCGCACGCCGAGGCCGGTGACGAGGGCAACGAAGGCGCTCGCGTATCGCGTCGGGTCGGTGACGCCGAGGGTGCCGAGGGCGCTCGCCGCGAGCTCCTCGTAGGCGGCGAAGCAGCGCGCCGAGGCCTCGTGGAGCTCCGGGTCGCGGGCCGCCTGCAGGTGCAGCTCGAGCTCGGCCAGGGGACCGGGGCCGCCGCCGGGGCGGCCGATCAGCGCCTCGACCTGGGCCGCGACCTCCTCGGGGGTCGGGTTCCGTTCCCGCAGCGCCGCGGCGATCGCCTCCAGCCGCGCGACCTCCTCCCCGACATATAAGAGGAGCGCCTCGCGCAGCAGGGAGGCCTGGCTGGGGAAGTGGTAGGTCAGCGAGCCGAGCGAGACGTCGGCCGCCGCCGCGATCCGCCGGTTCGACAGCGCCGCGGTCCCCTCCTCGGCGAGCAGGGCGAGCGTCGCGCGGAGGATCCGCTCGCGCGTCTCCGGGGCGCGGCGCCGGTCGATCGCCTCCGGCGCCTCGCTTCCTTTGGTGGGGGTGGGCACTACGCGAATGGTACCCGGAACGCTCGTTCGTTCGAACGATCTAGTATCTTCCCGCAGGCCGATGGAGACCTTCGGGCAGGAGATGAATGGCACCGCGACCACCGTGGCTGGGAGGCCGGGTGTCGCGGTGCCGCCGTTCCCGGATGCCGCGACGGCCCCGCCGCTCGCCTTCGCGTCACTCGTCGACCAGGCCCGTCTCCTGGTCGAGCGCGAAGTCAGCTCCCGCGAGCTGGTCGAGCTGTCGCTCGCCCGCATCGAGGAGTCCCAGCCACGCCTGAACGCCTTCCGCGTCGTCTGCGCCGAGAGCGCGCTCGAGGAAGCCGACCGCGCCGACGCGCGCCTGGCGGGTGGGGAGGGCGTGACGATCCCACCGCTCCTCGGCGTGCCGATCGCGATCAAGGACGACGTCGATCTGGCCGGCCACTCGACCCCGTTCGGCTGCGGCGGCGCCGTCGCCGAGTGCCGGACCGACGCCGAGCTGGTCCGCCGCCTGCGCCGCGCCGGGGCGATCATCGTCGGCAAGACGCAGGCGCCCGAGGTCGGTCAGTGGCACTTCACCGAGTCGCCGACCTTCGGGGCGACCCGCAACCCGTGGCACACCGACCACGCGCCGGGCGGCTCCAGCGGCGGCGCGGCCGCCGCGGTCGCCGCGGGTCTGGTCGCCGCGGCGATCGGCTCCGACGGCGCCGGCTCGATCCGCATACCCGCCGCCTGGTGCGGCCTCGTCGGGCTGAAGCCGCAGCGCGGCCGGATCTCCACCTGGCCCGACGCCGAGGCCTTCCACGGGCTCACCGTCCTCGGGCCGCTGGCGCGGAGCGCCGAAGACGCCGGGCTGCTGCTCGACGCCGTCGCGGGCAACGTCCCGGCGGACCGCCACCACGTCGCGCCCGCGAGCGAGCCCTTCGCCGCGGCCTCCCGGCGCGAGCCGGAACGGCTGCGGATCGCGATCAGCCTCAAGGTGCCGTTCGGCATCCACGACCGCCTCTGCGTGGAGCACCGCGACGCCACCTACGCGATGGGGGAGCGCCTCGAAGAGCTCGGGCACGAGGTGGTCGAGGAGGACCTCGACTACGGCCTCGTCGCCCCGGCGCTGGTGCCGCGCGGCATGGCCGGCGTCCGCGACTGGGTGCGGGAGCACGGCATCGACTCGTCGGCCCTCGAGCCCCGCACCCGCGTCCACGCTCGCCTCGGCGCCCTGCTGTCGGGACCGCCGCTGCGGGCCGCCCGCGCCGCCGAGCCGTCCCTGCGCCGCCGCCTCGGCCGCACCTTCGAGCGCCACGACCTCGTCCTCACCCCGGTCACCGCCGTGCCGCCGCCGCGGATCGGCCACTACGACGGCCGCGGCTACTGGGCGACGGGCGGCTCCGCCAGCGAGTCCTGCCCCTTCGCCTTCCCCTGGAACGTCACCGGCTGGCCCGCGATCAGCGTTCCCAACGGCTTCACCGCGACCGGCCTGCCGATCGGCGCGCAGTTCCTCGCCCACGAGAACCAGGAGCCGCTGCTCCTCGGCCTCGCGCGCCAGCTCGAAGCATCCGCCTGACCGCGGCGTAAGCTGGTGACGATGTCGAAGCTCCTCGTCCGTTGGATCTGCAACGTCATCGCCCTGTTCGTCGCCGCCTGGATCCTTTCCGGGGTGAGCTACGGGAGCCAGTGGTGGACGCTGTTCATCGCCGCCGCCGTGTTCACGCTGGTGAACGCCTGGGTGAAGCCGATCCTCACCGTGCTCTCGATCCCCTTCATCGTGGTGACGCTGGGGCTCTTCTACTTCCTCATCAACGTCCTGATGCTCTACCTGACCGACTGGATCGTCCCCGACTTCGAGATCAAGACGTTCTGGTGGGGCGTGCTGGCCGCGATCATCGTCAGCATCATGAACGGGCTCTTGAACCTGTTCCTGCCCGACGACGACGATCGTCGCCAGGCCTACGCCCGATAGCCGATAGGGCACCCGGGACGGGTGTAGAGTGTCGGCCGTGACCTCTGTGCTGACCGAGCGGCGTGACGCGACGCTGCTGATCACGATCGACCGTCCGACGGTCAAGAATGCGCTCGACCTGGAGGTCGCCGAAGGCATCGCCGGCGCCCTGGACGGGCTCGACGCCGACCCCGAGCTGTCGGTCGGCGTCCTCACCGGGGCGGGCGGCAACTTCTCCTCCGGGATGGACTTGAAGGCGTTCGCCGCGGGCCAGAAACCGGTGATCGAGGGCCGTGGCCTGGCCGGCTTCGCCGAGGCGCCGCCGAAGAAGCCGCTGATCGCCGCGGTCGAGGGCTACGCGCTGGCGGGCGGCTTCGAGGTCGCCCTCGCCTGCGACCTGATCGTCGCCTCCCGCGAGGCGACCTTCGGCCTGCCCGAGGTCCGCCGCGGCCTGCTCGCCGCCGGCGGCGGCTTGGTCCGCCTACCCCGCCTGCTGCCGCCGCGCGTCGCCGCCGAGATCATCCTCACCGGCGAGTTCGTCGGCGCCGAGACGATGGCCCAGCACGGCGTCGTCAGCCGCCTCACCGACCCGGGCGCCGCCGTCGACGGCGCGCTCGAACTGGCCGCGAAGATCGCCGCCAACGCCCCCCTCGCCGTAGCCGGCGCCCGCCGCATGCTGCAGCTCGCCCCCGACCTGGACGAAGCCGGCCTCTGGACCGAGATGCGAAAGCTGAACGCCGAGGTCGGCAGCTCCGAGGACGCCCTCGAGGGCGCAAGGGCCTTCGCCGAGAAGCGCCCCGCTAACTGGAAAGGCCGCTGACCCCCTGCACGCTTGTCTTGCTATGCGAGACAAGCGTGCAGGGTCGGGTGGGCGTCAGGGCTTGCCGTCTTCCAGGAGGGCGACGACCGACTCGGTGATCACCTTCACGCCGTTGGCGAGGGCGCGCTCGTCGATGTCGAATTCGGGGTGGTGGTGGTCGTGGACCTCGGGCCAGTCGGGATCGGCGGCGCCGAGGAGGATGAAGGTGCCTGGGGCGCAGGCCTGGAAGGCGGAGAAGTCCTCGCCGCCGAGGATCAGGTCGCCCTCGTAGACGCCGTCCTCGCCGAGTGCCCGCCGGGCCGCGGAGGCGACGATCTCGGTCGTGTCCACGTCGTTGACGACCGCGTCGTAGCCGCGCGTGTAGGTGTACTCGCAGGTGGCGCCGTGGGCGGCGCAGATCTCGGTCGCGATCTCGCCGATCCGCCGCTCCAGCAGGTCGCGGACGGCGGGGGAGAACATGTTGGTCCCGCCTTCGAGGCGCGCCGTCTGCGGGATCACGCCGACCGACTCACCCGCTTCGAACTGGGTGACGCCGAGCACCGCGATCTCCTGCGGATCGACCTCGCGGGCGACGACGTGCTGGAGGTTGGTGACGATCTGCGCGCCGATGACGAGCGGGTCGATCGCGTCCTGAGGCTTGGAGATGTGGCCGCCGCGCCCTTTGACGACGATCTCGAAGACATCGCACGAGGCCATCACCGGGCCGGGCCGCACCGATGCCTTGCCGACCGGGAACCAGGCCCAGAGGTGCTGGCCGATCACCCGGTCGACGCCCTCCATCGCCCCCGCCGCGACCATCTGCGAGGCGCCCCCGGGCAGCGCCTCCTCGCCGTGCTCGAAGAGGAAGCGGACCTCGCCGGAGAGGCTGTCGGCCAGCGGCGCGAGCACTTCGGCGACGCCGAGCATCATCGAGGTATGCCCGTCGTGCCCGCAGGCGTGCATCACGCCGGGGTTCTTGGAGGCGAACGAAAGCCCGGTCTGCTCCTCGATCGGCAGCGCGTCATGGTCGGAGCGCACGGCGATCCGCGGGCCTGGGCTGCCGCCCCGCAGGTCGGCGACGACGCTGGTCGGGGTCGGCCGGGAGATCTCGGCGAAGCCACCGATCCGTTCCAGCTCGGCGACGATGAAGGCCGAGGTCTCGGACTCCTGGTAGGAGAGCTCCGGCCGTTCGTGCAGGTAACGTCGCCGATCGACGACGCGGGAAGAGATCTCGTCGACCCGCGCTCCCAGGTCGGACAGGGGGGTGGGCGAAGTCGTCATCGTCTCCTCCAGTGATAGCGGCAGGGTCTTCAACAGAATCTACGGGGCACCGCGCTGCGGTGTAGATTAATGCCGTGGTCAAGGACCCACTGATCGTCGGCGCCTACGAGGCTCGCTACGAACGCCGACCCCCGGCCGGGCGCGACACGAAGGAGCTGCTGAAGGAGGCCGTCCTCGGCGCGCTCGCCGACGCGGGCCTCGGGCTCAAGGACGTCGACGGATTCGGCGTCGCCTCGTTCTCGCTGAAGCCCGACCACGCTGTCGACCTCGCCTGGCACCTCGGCCTCAGCCCGCGGTGGCTGATGGAGGACCCCCACGGCGGCGCCAGCGGCCTCAACCTGCTCAGCCACGCGCTCCGCGCCATCGAGGCAGGCGACGCCGAGACGATCGTCCTCTGCTCCGGCGACCACCTCGACCGCGACGCCTTCGCCGACCTCGTCCGCAACTACAACCGGGTCACCGCCGAGCACCTGGCGCCGCTGAACTACGGCGGGCCCAACGCGCTCTTCGCCCTGCTGACCCAGCGGTGGATGGACGCCCGCGACCTCGGCCGCGAGGACCTCGGCGCGATCCCGGTGGCCCAGCGCGCCTGGGCGGGCCGCAATCCGCTCGCCGTCTACCGCGACCCGCTGACGATGGCCGAGTACCTCGACACGCCGATCTTCGTGCCGCCGCTCTGCCGCCTCGACTGTGTCCCGGTCGTCTCCGGCGGCGACGCGATCGTCCTCCGCGCCGCGCCCGCCGACGGCCCTGCCGCCCGCGTCCGCGCCCTGCGCTCGCTCTTCAACTCCGACCAGCAGGAGGGGGACGGCCTGACCACCGGCTTTGCCGCGATCGCCGACGACCTCTGGAGCGCCGCCGAGGCTCGCCCCGAGGACATCGACGCCGCCTACCTATATGACGACTACCCGGTGATGGTGCTGGCCCAGGCGCTCGACCTCGGCCTCGTCCCCGACGGCGACGCCAAGCGCTGGCTCGGCGCGACCGTACTCGAGGGCGGCTGGCCGCTGAACACCTCCGGCGGGCAGCTCTCCGCCGGGCAGGCGGGATGCGCGGGGGGGATGCACGGCCTGGTCGAGGCGGTCCGCCAACTGCGCGGGACCGTCGAGTCCGAGCGCGCCACCGGTGCCGAGCTCGCCCTCGTCGCCGGCTACGGCATGGTCCTCTACCGCCACGGCGCCTCCCACAACGCGGCGGTCCTGGAGCGGGTCGGATGAGCGATCTCGCCGTCCCCGCCTGCACGAACTGCGGCCACGCGATCTGGCCCCCGCGCCTCGCCTGCCCGGTCTGCGGCGCGGCCGATTGGGAAGACGTCCCGGCGCCGACCGGCACCCTGCTCGACGTCACCGATGCTCCCGGCTACGACGGCGAGCCCACCCGCCTCGGCACCGTCCGCCTGGCTGTTCTTTATGGACCCCTGGCGTCCAAAAAGAACAGCTGGCCGGAGGGGGAGGGGCCGCCGGCGATCGCCGGGATCGACGGGGACGCCGAGGCCGGCGACACGGTCCGCCTGCGCCTGGTCGACGGCGCCCTCCGCGCCGAAAAATAATCTGCACACCATCGCGGAACGGTGTAGTCTGTCGCCGCAGATGCTGCCGATCGACCACTCCCGTCGAAGCGGTCCCAAGCGGTGCGGCCAACCGTCCCCCCACGGTGCACCTCCGGCCGCGCCGGCGCCCCCCGAGACGACGGTCGTCCGTGCCGTCGGGCCCCTTGCGGTGTCCCGTCGCCGGACGACCGTCGCGGGGCGCTGCGCCACAATTCACCGTTCCGGCGCGTAGCCGGCAGTCCCGTAAAAAGAGAGAGCGAGGAGCAAGATGTCCAACACTTCCGTCACCGATCTGACCGCCGCCCTCGCCTCCGGTGAGGTCGAGGTCGTCGACCTGACCCAGCCGCTCAGCGAGAGCACCCCGGTGCTCGTCCTGCCGGAACCGTTCGCCAACACGCCGCACCTCTCGCGGCGCGAGCTCAGCCACTTCGACGACCTCGGCCCCGCCTGGGCCTGGAGCGTCCTCGAGCTGGGCGAGCACACCGGCACCCACTTCGACGCGCCGATCCACTGGGTCACCGGCAAGGACGGCGCCGACGTCGCCTCGGTCCCGGCCTCGCAGCTGGTCGGCCCCGCCGTCGTCATCGACAAGACCGCCGAGGTGGAGGCCGACAACGGCTACCTGCTGACCGCCGAGGACCTCGACGCCTGGGAGGCCGAGAACGGCCAGATCCAGCCCGGCAGCTGGATCCTCTTCAAGACCGGCTGGGAATCCCGCGCCCAGGACGAGGCCTCGTTCCTGAACCTCGGCCCCGAGGGCCCGGTCAGCCCCGGCCCCGACGTCGCCGCCGCCAAATGGCTGGCCGAGCACCCCAACATCGTCGGCTACGGCTGTGAGACGGTCGGCATCGACGCCGGCTCCGCCGGTGGGATGGACCCGGGCTTCCCGGTCCACAACTTCCTGCTCGGCGCCGGTCGTTACGGCCTCACGCAGATGGCGAACCTGACGAAGCTGCCGACCACCGGCGCGCTGATCGTCGTCGCCCCGCTGAAACTGGTCGACGGCACGGGCAGCCCCTCGCGCGTCCTCGCCTTCGTCCCCCGCTAGGCCGCCCGCGGATGACCGCCTCGCCCGCCGCCGAGGGGACAGCCGCCGACCCGATCCTCGCGTCGGTGCTGCAGCGTCGCGTCGTCGCCGTCTCGCGTGAGATGGCGACGGTGCTGATGCGCTCCTCACGCTCGCCGATCTTCAACGAGATCGGGGACTTCGTCACGGTCATCTTCGACCGCGACGGGCGGACCCTGGCGCAGACCGAGTTCGCCTCGATCATCGCCTTCGGCGCGGCCCCGTCACTGCGGGCGATCATCGAGGAGTTCGGCGACGACGTCCACGACGGCGACGTCTTCATCCATAACGACGTCTTCAGCGGCGGCAACCAGTTCGCCGACGTCGGCATCTACATGCCGGTCTTCCACGGCGGTGAGCTGGTCGCCTGGACGGCCGGCAAGGGCCACGTCGCCGACGTCGGCGGGATGACCCTCGGCGGTTACGACCCGATGTTCCGCGAGGTCTGGCAGGAAGCGTTCCGGATGACTCCGCTGCGCATCCACTCCGGCGGCGAGCCGATCCACGACGTGGTGCGGCTGGTGCGGGCGAACGTGCGGCTCGAGATCACCTGGGACGACGTCCAGGCGATGATCGGCGCCTGCACGATCGGCCGCCGGCGCCTGGTCGAAGTGCTCGATCGTTATGGGACCGAGGTCTTCGACCGCCACATGGACTTCGTCATCGAGGCCGCCGAACGGCAGGTCCGGGCCGAGATCGAGCGCTGGCCCGACGGCGTCTACCACGGCGAGAGCTACATGCAGTCCGACGGGATCGACCCGACCAAGCGCCTGCGCGTGGCGGTCGAGGTAACGATCGACGGCGCCGACATCACCTTCGACTTCTCCGGTTCCGACGACCAGGCGGCCGGCTTCACCAACATGCCCGCCGCCTCGGCGATCGGGGCGATCTCGATCGCCTTCATGATGCTGCTCGACGCGTCCGGCCTCTCGATCCCGACCAACGCGGGGCTCTTCGCGACGATGTCGACGAAGTTCCGCAAAGGGTCGCTGATCGATCCCGAGTTCCCGGCCGCGAGCGTCTTCGGCAACCAGATGTGCGACGAGGTGCTGGAGTCGATCATGACCGCGCTGGCCGAGCCGCTGCCGGACCTCGTCTGCGCCGGCTGGAATCAGTTCCTGCCCGCCTCGCTCAGCGGTATCGACCCGCGCACCGGCGAGGTCTACGTCGACCTGCTGCTGTTCTCGCGCGGCGGCTCCGGCGCGATGAAGGGGACCGACGGCTACGACGGCATCGGCTTCACCGGCACGCCGGGGTCGATGCGGTCCCAGGACATGGAGATCTTCGAGCTCTCGACCCCGCACATCGTCGACTACGTCGAACTGGAGACCGACTCGGCCGGCGCGGGGGAGTGGCGCGGCGGCTACGGGACGCGGACGCGGTTCCGCTTCGAGGGCGAAGGCGTGCGCGGCTCGACCCTCGGCGACGATTCCGAGGCCGAGGGCGCGGCGCCCGCGCAGGGCCTCTTCGGCGGCGAGGACGGCAAGCTGAACGTCCTGCGCCTGACCGAGCCCGACGGCTCCGAGCGCGACTGGGGCTCCAAGGAGGGCGTCCAGATCGAGCAGGGCACGGTCTGCGTCTCGAACCACGGCGGCGGCGCCGGGTACGGCGATCCGCTGCGACGCGATCCGGAGCTGGTCGTCCGCGAGGTCCGCGAAGGGCTGCTCAGCGGCAAGCGCGCCCGCGAGGTCTACGGCGTCGCGGTCGACGCCGAGGGCACCGGCCACGATCCCGTCGAGACCGATCGCCTGCGAACCGCACCTCCGCACGATTGTCTCGCTATAGGAGACAAGCGTGCAGGAGGTGGGCGATGAGCTACCGGCTCGGCATCGACGTGGGGGGGACCTTTACGGACTTTCTGTGTCTCGGGGGCGAGGCGCCGCTCGTGCATAAGACGAGCTCGACCACCCACGATCCCTCGCTCGCCTTCGTCCGCGGGCTGGAGGAGATCGCCGGGCGGCTGGAGCTGCCGTTCGAGGAGTTCGTCGCGCAGATCGAGCTGATCGTCCACGGCACCACCGTCTCCACCAACGCGGTCCTCACCGGCAACGGGTCGAAGACCGGCGCGCTCCTGACCGAGGGCTTCCGCGACACGCTGCGCCTGCGCGACGGCACCCGGGCGACCCCCTACGACAACCACCTGACGCCGCCGCGGCCGCTGGCCCCGCGCGAGCGCACCCATGGGATCGGTGAGCGGATCGGCCCGGAGGGACAGGTGCTTGCCGAGCTCGACGAGGCGAGCGTGCGCGCCGCCGCCGAGGGGCTGGCGGGCGAAGGCGTCGAAGCGGTAGCGATCTCCTTCATGCACTCGCCCCAGAACGCCGACCACGAGCGGCGCGCGAAAGCGATCCTCGAGGAGGTGATGCCGGACGCCTACCTGACCGCCTCGCACGAGCTGCTCGAGCAGATCCGGTACTACCCGCGGACCTCGACCACGGTCCTGAACGCCTACGTCGGGCCGATCATCAGCGGCTACATGGAGCACCTGACGGCGCGGCTCGCCGAGCTCCGCTTCGCCGGCGTGCTGCTGATCATGCAGTCGAACGGCGGCGTCGCGACGCCGGAGGAGGTTTCCCGGCGGGCGGCGCTCTCGCTGCTCTCCGGCCCGGCCTCGGGCCCGACCGCCGGCCTCCATCACCTCGCCGACGCGAACGTCGACGCCTGCCTCACGGTCGACATGGGCGGCACCAGCTTCGACGTCGCGATGGTCCTCGACGGGCGCCCGGTGACGATGACCGACGGCACCGTGGCCGAGTGGCCGCTGGCGCTGCCGACGATCGACATCCACACGATCGGCGCGGGCGGCGGCTCGATCGCCGCCGTCGACGAGGGCGGGATGCTGTCGGTGGGACCGCGCAGCGCCGGGGCCGAACCGGGCCCCGCCTGCTACGGGCGCGGCGGCACCGAGCCGACCACCACCGACGCCGACCTGATCCTCGGCTACCTCTCCACGGCGAGCACCCTGGCGGGCGGCGTCGCGCTCGACATGGAGGCCGCGCGCAATGCCTTCCAGCCGGTCGCCGACAAGCTCGGCGTCTCGATCGAGGAGGCGGCTGCCGGGGCCTACGACCTGATCAACGTCGGCATGGCGACCGGCGTCCGCGACATCACCGTGCGCCGCGGGCTCGACCCGCGTGACTTCCCGGTCGTGGTCGCGGGCGGGGCCGGGCCGCTGCACGCGGCGGCGATCGCCGCCGAGCTCGAGGTGGCGCTGTTGCTGGTCCCGCGCGAGTCCTCGATCTTCTGCGCGGCCGGGATGCTGATGTGCGACTTCCAGCACGACGCGGTGCGGGCGCTGAAAGCGCCCCTCGCCGACCTCGATTCGAGCTCGGTCTCCGCCGTCCTCGAGGAACTGGCCGCGGCGGGGCGGGAGACGCTGCACGGGGAGGGCGTCGCCGACGAGGCGATCTCCTTCGCCGCCTCGCTCGACCTGCGCTACGCCGGCCAGTGGCACGAGCTCGAGGTGCAACTGCCGTGGGCGCCGGGGGGCGAGCCGGACCTCGCCTCGATGGTGAGCGCCTTCAATGCCGAGCACGACCGCACCTTCGGCTACTCCTCGCCGGAGGGGACGATCGAGTGCCTGGCGCTGCGGCTGAGCGCGCGGGGGGAGACGGCGAAGCCGGACCTCGGCGAGATGGACGAGATGGCCTCCGGCGCCCCGGACCCGGTCAGCCGGCGGCCGACCTGGTCGGCGCGGAGCCGCGCGATGGTCGACACGCCGGTGTACGACGGGCATGGCCTCAGCGCCGGATTCGAGGCCTCCGGCCCGGCGATCGTCGAGCTGGCGACGACCACGATCGTCGTCCCCGAGGGCTTCGACCTGCTGGTCGACCGGCGCGGCTCGTTCGTGCTCGCCGCCGGGGAGCGCGGGCGCAAACTGGCCGAGGACCTGCTCGGACGCCTTCACTCGGTAGGCTAGGCACAGCAGCGGGTTGCCATGTCGACTGATGACCTTGATCGAGCACTAGCGGGAAAATCGCCCTTCGACGCCCATTACGGGCTCGAGGTGACCGCGTGCGACGAGGAGGGGTGCCGGGGCCGGCTCCCGATCGAGCCGTACCTCCACCAGCCGACCGGGATCGTCCACGGCGGCGTCTACGCCTCGGTTGCCGAGGCGCTCGCCTCCAGCGGCACCAACTGGGCGGTCACGCCGAACGGCGACATCGGCCTCGGGATGTCGAACGACACCCGGTTCCTGCGACCCGCGACCGAGGGTGTCCTCGACGCGGTGGCCAAGCCGATCCACCGCGGCCGCACCACCTGGATCTGGGACGTGACGATCTCCGGGGAGGACGGCCGCGTACACGCGGTGAGCCGCGTCACCATTGCCGTCCGTCCGCGTCGGAATCCTTGAGCGGGTGAACGCCGTGGCCACCGCCCCTGCCCCAGCCCACTCCAACGGGACGATGCGCTCCCAGGATCTGACGATCACGATCCTCGGCTCCCACATGCGCCGCGCCGGCGGGCGGGTCTGGTCGGGCGGGATGGTGAAGCTGATCGGCGAGTTCGGCTTCTCCACCGAGGCGGTACGCGCGGCCCTCTCGCGCCTCGTCACCCGCGGCATGCTGGAGCGCCACCGCGACGGGCGGATGATCAACTACGCCCTCACCCCGCGCGCCCAGGAGCTGCTCGCCGAGGGCGACCGTCGCATCTTCTCCTTCGGCCGCCGCGCGCCCGGAGCCGACGCCTGGACCCTCCTCTGGCACACGATCCCCGAGGACCGCCGGGTCGAGCGCTCCCGCCTCGCCTCGCGCCTGCGCTTCCTCGGCTTCGGCTCACTCCAGGACGCCACCTGGATCGCCGCGTCGGACCGCGAGGAGGAGGTCCGCGCCCTGGTCGACACCCTCGCCGTCGGCGACTACGTCTCGATCTTCCTCGCCCGCATGGCCCGCGGCTCCGAGCAGGCGATCCTCACCTCGGGCGCCTGGGACCTCCGCTCCCTCGGCCCCCGCTACGACGAGTTCCTCGAGACCTTCTCGCCCCTCACCAGGGCGACCGCGCGGCGCGCCCTCTCCGACCGCGAGGCCTTCGTCCTGCGCACCCGCCTCATGCACTCCTTCCGCGGCTTCTCCCTCGTCGACCCCGAGCTCCCCGACACCATCGCCCCCCTGCTCGAGCGCCGCGCCGAGGCGATCAAGATCTTCGACGCCGTCTACGAGGGCCTCGCCGAGGCCGCCGACCGCCACTTCGAAGAGATCGCCGTCCCCGCCGAAAGGGAATAATGCCTGAGGCCAATTCTCGATCCGGTGTCGGGGTTCAAGATCGGGTTGTTCTCGGTGGCGGCAGTCCTAGATTCGGTGTCCTGGGCGTCTCATGGAGGTCCTG
>JAFDWD010000573.1 GCA_018268695.1 Actinomycetota bacterium | reverse complement strand
CGTCGCCTACGGCCACCGGCTCGAGCCCCACATCGCCGACACCGCGAAGCTCTGCTGGGACGCGCTCGACCGCAAGGAGACGGTGATCTTCGAGGGCGCCCAGGCGACGCTCCTGGACCTCGACCACGGGACCTATCCCTTCGTCACCTCGTCCAACCCGATCGCCGGCGCGGCGACCGTGGGCGCCGGCGTCGGCCCGACCGACATCGACGAAGTGTGGGGGATCGCCAAGGCGTACTCGACCCGGGTCGGGGCGGGCCCGTTCCCGACCGAGCTCCACGACGAGATCGGCGACCAGATCATCGACCAGGGCCACGAGTACGGCACCACCACCGGCCGCCGCCGACGCGCCGGTTGGATGGACCTGGTCGGCCTCCGCTACGCCGTCCGCCTCAATCGGATGGACGCGCTGGCGATCACCAAGCTCGACGTCCTCAGCGGCATCGGCCCGCTCCGCGTCGCGGTGCGCTACCGCTCCAAGGAAGGCGCGATCCTCGAGGAGTTCCCGTACCACCAGTCGATCCTCCACTCGGCCACCGCCGAGTACGAGGAGCTCCCGGGCTTCGACGAGGACATCACCGGCTGCAAAGCTTTCGCCGACCTCCCCACCGCGGCGCGCGACTACCTCGGGTTCATCGCCGAGTTCGTCGGCGTGCCGATCAAGATCGCCGGTGTCGGACCCGCCCGCGACGAGGTCGTCTGGGTCGATTAGCCCGACCGGGTTCGCACCCGCCGGTTTCAAACGCTGCGGTTCCTCAGATAGTTCTTGAGCATTTGGGTACGGCCTGTTACGCTGCCCATCGCGCAACGGTTCCTGATTGGTACCAGTGCGTGCTTCGCTCATCTTTCGAGGGTCCAGCGGGAGGAGCCAAACTTGAGTGTCCGGACGCCGGTGGCCGAGCCACCCCCTGAGGAGTCTTCCAGTCCCCACGTTTACAGCCGCCTGAAGCCAGGCCGCAGCCAGTCGCAGTTCGACGTGATCGCCAGCCAGCGCTTCCGTCTGCAGCGGGCGATGATCGAGCTCACCGCGCGGGACGGATTCGACGCGGTGACGGTCCGCAAGCTGACCAAGTCGGCGGGCGTCTCGAGCCGGGCCTTCTACCTGCGCTTCTCGGGCGTCGACGACTGCCTGCTGAAGGCGTACGCCGAGACCATGGGCGGCGCGGCCGACCGGATCCGGGCCGCCCGCTCGCCCGAGCTCGAGCCAGCCGACCAGGTCGGGCCGGCGCTGCGCGCGCTCCTCGGCGGGCTCCTGGAGGATCGGGACGTCGCGCGCTTCGCCCTGATCGAGGTCTACGCCGGCGGGCCCGCCGCGCTGGCCGCGATCACGGCCGAGGAACGGAGGGTCGAGTCGGCGCTCCGCGGGTGCCTCGATCGCCGCTCGCGCCGGATCCCGAAAGCCATCGCCGCGGCCCTGGTCGCCGCGGCCCTGCGGTGCGCGCGGGTCCAGCTGATCGACGCCGCGCCGGCGGAGGCCGCCCGAACGATCGATCTGCTGGTCGAGTGGGCACGCGACCTGATCGAGGGCAACGAGGACCTCGGCGTCCCGGCGGTCGCGATCGCCGCGGGCTCCTCGGCCGCCGAGGCCTGGGGCCACGAGAGGCGTGGACCGCGCGGGCGCGACGACGAAGACCTCCTCCTGGCCGCGGTCCTCCGGCTGGCGCTGCCGCAAGGCTTCCACGGGCTCACCTCGAGCAAGGTGAGCTCCGCGGCGGGCCTGCCGACGGCACGCTTCCGTCGCCATTTCGCCGATCTCGCCGACGGTTACCTCGCCGCGATCAGCCGAACATGCAGGTCGTTCTTCGTCGAGCTGACAGCCGGCGAGGGCCCGGGCGCGACGGGCCAGGCATCGATCCGCCTCGCGCTCCGCCGGGCTTCCCGCCGGGCCACATCGGACCCGCCCGCCGCCCGCCTCACCTTCCGCCAGGTCGTCGACGCCGGCGTCGCCGGGCTCACATGCCGAGAATCGCTGATCTCGGAGCTGGCCCTGGCCTGCAGCGCGAGCACACCGCCGGCGGCGCGGCCGCGCCCGATCCGGGCCGAGGCGAGCATCGCGGCCCTCTGGGCGACCCTGGCGATGATCTCCGCCTGACGGATAGCTCGCGTACCGAAAGCGGACGTCCCACCGCTTCTTTCAGCCGATCATGGGGTTTATAGAGTGCGGACGGGTGGTATAGGTTGACCCGCGCACAAACCGTTCCATGGTTTGACGCAACGTTTCGACGGCCGGGGCCCCCGATGGGTCGGCCGCACAAAGGAGAGATATAGGGATATGCGCAAACACGTGCTGATAGTCCTCGCCTTGGGGGCGCTTGTCGCCGTCTCGGCGGTCGGGATCGCGACGGCGGCCGGGGGAGAAACCCCGGTCACGGTCAAAGTCGGCAACCTCGAACTGACGGCAAACGGCGGCTTCAGCCCGAAGGCGCTGTCGAAGACGAAGCAGACGCCGATCGAACTCAAGGCGTCGGGTGAAGTCAAAGAGGCCGACGGGTCCCACCCGCCGGCGATTCGCGAAGTGATCTTGGAAGCCGACAAAGCCGGCGAAGTCCACCTGAAGGGCATCCCGACCTGCAAATCGGGTCAGCTCCAGGCCACCGACACCACGGCCGCCGAAAAGGCGTGCAAGTCGGCGATCATCGGCACCGGGGAAGCGACCGCCGAGGTTGCCTTCGCCGAACAGAGGCCGATCGACGTGAAGTCGAAAATCCTCGTGTTCAACGGCGGCGAAAAGGGCGGCAAGGCGACGATGTACATCCACGCCTACTTCTCGAACCCGATCTCCGGCGCGATCGTCACCACGGTGACGATCAAGAAGCACAAGAACGGGCGCTTCGGCACCCAGGCCATCGCCAAGATCCCGCAGATCACCGGCGGCAGCGGCTCGATCGTCAAATTCAACCTGAACATCAAAAAGAACGTGGCGGGCAAGAACCCGATCAGCTCCACCTGCCAGGACGGCAAGCTGAAAGTCCACGTCGAAGGAAAGTTCGAAGACGGCACCAAGGCGACGACGGAAATCGTCCGCGCCTGCACGCCGAAGGCCTGAGCCTCAAGGCAAAGCTCTCCTGACGAGAGCGCAGTTGGAAAGGGCGGCCTCCGGGCCGCCCTTTCTCGTGCCGGCGGCCGTTTTCCGGGTAAACATTTGAGTACTTTTCCGATACTCAATTGCCGTCTTGATGCGCAAGTTCCCCCTTCCTATAGTGGTCGAGCGGGCCAACGGGAAGGACGCCAGTGATCGGTACCTGTAGCTACGACGCGGCGGCACTCGCCGCGGCCGAGCTTCGATTCAGAGAGGACCTGTGGCGATCCGCGCCCAAAGACGCCGTCGAAGAGGCGGAAGTCCGGCATCGCCGCTTCGGCCCGGTCCTCGCCACCGTCTTCGGGGACCTCCCGGAGGTCAGCCTCATGAACGTCGTCCAGGGCGCGGCGGAGCGCGGCGCCGTCGACGGGGGCGACCTCGCCGACGCGATCGAATGGGTGCGATCCCGCGAGGTCGACTACCTCGTCTCCGTCGCCTCCGATCGTCCCGGCACCGACGCCGCCGAGCGGTGGCTCAGGTCCCGCGGCTACGAGGCCGGCCCGGTCCTCCGCCGCTTCGTCCATCCGGGGAGAGAGGAGAAGGCCTACGTCCCCAGCCCTCTGGAGATCTGCGAGCTCGGCCCGCTCGAGACCGAAGGCATGAGCCACATCTTCGGCGAGGTCCTCGGCCTCTCGAGCCTGGCCACCATCCTCATGCTCGGCCTCCCCAATCGCGAGGGCTGGCATTGCTACCGGGCGAGCCTCGGCGGCCAGGAGGTGGCGTGCGGGGCGATGCTCGTCCTCGGCAAGGTCGCGCTCCTCGGCCTCGAAGCGACCCTGCCGGAGGCGAGGCGCCACGGCTGCCACACCGCTCTGCTGGAGCGCCGCCTGATCGACGCGAGGAAGCATGGATGTGACTTCGCGGTGGCGGAGGTCTGCGACGCGCACGCGTCGAGCGCAGCCGCGATCAGGAACCTCAAGCACCTCGGCTTCGAAGAGATCGGCGGCGGCACCACCTGGCGCCGCCCGACCGGCATCGCCTAGTCAGGACGCTAGCCACGATCAGCCCATCCGGCCACAAGGCCAGCAAGCTCGCGCCCTCTCCCCTACCCTTCCTGGCGTGAAGCGGCGACCCATCTCGCTCCTCGCCACGGCGCTCGTGGGAGCGGCCCTCTGCGCACCCGCCGCCTCGGCCGCCGAATCCCCGGTCTCGTCCCCGGAAGTCCCCTGGGGCGCCGGCTGCGAACCGGCCCCCACCCCAGCCCTCCGCACCGCGGCCAACTGCGGCGCCACCCTGGTCGAAGGCGAAGCCGTCCCGCCCCCCAACGCCCCGCCCGTGGTCAAGCAAGTGATCGCCGCCGCCAACGAAATCGACGACACCCCCTACATCTGGGGCGGCGGCCACGCCTCCTTCATCGCCAAGGGCTACGACTGCTCAGGCGCCGTCTCCTACGCCCTCCACGGGGCCAACCTTCTCGACGTCACCCAAGTCAGCGGCCAACTCGCCCACTACGGCGAACCGGGCCCAGGCAAATGGATCACCCTCTACGCCAACGCCGAACACGTCTTCATGGTCGTCGCCGGCCTCCGCTTCGACACCCGCAACAACATCGGCAACATCAGCGGCCCCCGCTGGAAGATGGCCGCCCCCGAAGCGACCATCCTGCCGAAGTTCGCGGTGCGCCACCCGGCCGGGCTGTAAGTACTCGGTCTGGGCTCCAGTCGTCGGCGGCTACCGCGCGACCGACATCGACAACAGGCCTGCGCTGCTTGATTCTTCGATCGCCTTTTCGCGCAGGGCTTCCGGATTGAATTCCGCCTTCGGGTGAACGGCACGTTCGAGCGCGTAAACGGTTAGTACGTACGATTCCTGCTGAGATCCGGACGGGCACAACGAATATCCGCTCTTGCCGTCGCTGTTCTTGCCGAGGACGGCGCCATTTGGGATCCGACCGGCTTCGAGTCCGGCTTCTTCAGGGTCGATCCCACCAACCGACCAGTCGAACTCCAGGCCACCTTCGGCCGGAGCCACGTTCGCAACCAACACGACAAGTTCCTGCGCACTTTCTGGCACGCCTTCCCAGCGGACGGGCGGCGACGTTCCCCCATTGCAGGTGTAGGTCGCGGCCAGCGACCCCGATGGGTCGACGGCCGAACTGGAGACCGAGATATTGACCACGGGAGAATCCGCTTCTTGTTGGGGCGTCTCCCCGGGTTCAGGTGCTTGCTGCGGAATCACTACATGTGGACCAGACTTGCCCTGCGCTTCCTTCTGGCCCGCAGCCTCGACCTTCTGCTGCACCTGAGCTTGTTCCTGCTTAGACACCGACCCTCGGTCGCGCGGCGATGCCGCATCCTGGCTGGAGCCCCCACTCTTCTTGGTGACATCTCCCTTCTTGGTCCCGGCACCAT
>JAFDWD010000572.1 GCA_018268695.1 Actinomycetota bacterium | reverse complement strand
GAGGGCAACACCGTCGCCCAGGGGAGCGGCGACCTCGCCGGCCACGTCGGCACGCTCCACTTCACCGCCAAGTCGGTGCTCGACACCTTCGGCGACGACATCCACCCGGGCGACGTCTTCCTCGTCAACGACCCCTTCCTCGGCGGCACCCACGTCTCCGACGTGCGGGTGGTGCGGCCGATCTTCCTCGACGGGGAGCTCGCCGCGCTGGCCCAGTCGTGCGGCCACTGGTCCGATGTCGGCGGCACCGTCCCCGGCTCCTTCGACCCCGAGCAGCACGAACTGTATGGGCTGGGGGTGCGGATCACGCCGCTGCGGATCTGGAGCCGCGGGGTCTACCTGGAGGACGTCGCCGACCTCGTCCTCACCAACGTGCGGCGCTCCGAGGACGCGGCCGGGGACCTGCGCGCGCAGGCCGAGGCGACCGCCGTCTGCGACGAGGAGCTGCAGCGGCTGGCGGGCCGTTATGGCGCCGCCACCGTGGTCGCGGCGATGGCCCAGGTCCAGGACCACACCGAGACGCTGCTCCGCCGCCGGCTCGCCGACCTCCCCGACGGCAGCTGGAACGCGCGCGACTACATCGACCAGGACCCGGACCGGCCGGAGGGCCTGGTGCCGGTGGCGGTGGAGCTGCGGATCGACGGCGACCAGGCGCACTTCGACCTCGCGGGATCCGGCCCCTCCACCGGTTCGCTCTACAACGCCGCCTTCGGCGCCAGCTTCTCGGCGGTGATCGCCGGGACCAAGCTCTTCTTCCCCGAGGTGCCGCTGAACTCCGGCTTCTACCGCGCCGTCGGCTTCGACCCGGGGCCGCCGGGGACGATCGTCAACGCGGTCGAGCCGACCGCGACCAGCGGCATGTCGATGCCCTACGAGAAGGCGATGAACGGGGCGATCGCGATCTGGGCGGAGATCCTGCCCGAGCGGGCGATGGCCTGCTCGTTCAACATCGAGTACCTCCAGGTCGGCGGCAACGACCTGCGCCGACCCGACGATCCGCGGCCGTTCGTCTGGTACGACTGGCTGGTCGGCGGCTGGGGCGGGCGCAACGGCAAGGACGGCACCGACGCGACCTCGGCGGTCTTCGGCCCGGCCCTGCAGACGCAGCCGGTGGAGGGGCAGGAGCGGCTCTCGCCGGTGCTGACCGGGGAGCTCTCGATCG
>JAFDWD010000571.1 GCA_018268695.1 Actinomycetota bacterium | reverse complement strand
GAGCGCCTCCAGGGTGGCGAGCTCGTCCCCGTGCTCGAGGATCAGGTCGCCGAGCCGGTGCATCGCGCGGCCGCGCTCGCTCGCGGTCATGTCGCGCCAGGGGCCGGAGTCGAAGGCCGCGCGGGCGGTCTTCACGGCCCGGTCGATGTCCTCGGAACCGCCGCGGGCCACCCGTCCCAGCACGCCCCCGGTCGCCGGGTCGTACACCTCGAAGGTGCGGCCGTCGGCGGCCTCCACCCAGTCGGACCCGATCAGCATCGGGTGCTCGGCGGCGGCGAAGCGGCGGGCGCCCTCGTCGATCTTGATCTCGGTTGCCATGGTCCTGTCCCTCCTCGTCTCGGCCCCACGGCGCGGGCGCCGGGGGCGACTCATCCCTTCAACCGAAGCTAGATCGCCGGGGGTTGCAACGGCGTAGCATTGGGTCTCCCGAGGGAAGGGACCGAGGAGGAAGCGCATTGGCATCCCCGCAGTGGGTCGCGATCGACTCCAGCACCGACCGCCGTGAACTGGCGCGGAAGCTCGCGCGGGCGCACGAGCGCGGGCTCGCCGGGGCGACGGCGCAGCCCGAGGTGCGCGAGGTGATCGACCAGTCGTGGCGGCGCAGCGCACGGGCGCGGGTCGACCCGATCGGCGGCCTCGCGCCGCTGGTGATGAGCGGCGACGAGGCGGCGGCCCGCTGGGAGTCCTCGCCCCTGCGGATCGCCGAGCCGATCCTGCGGGAGCTGCTCTCCGACGTCGGCGCGGCCGGGCAGCAGGTGGTGTTGGTCTGCGATGCCGAGGGGACGATGCTCTGGATCGACGGCGAGCCGGGGATGCTGGAGCAGGCGACCTCGATCCACCTGGAGCGCGGCTCGGGCTGGAGCGAGGAGCGGGTCGGGACCAACGCGATGGGGACGGCGCTCGCCGCGGGGCACTCGCTGCAGGTCTTCTCCGCCGAGCACTTCGCGGTCCCGGTCCACGAATGGACGTGCAGCGCGGCGCCGGTGCGCGACCCGGAGAGCGGCGAGACGATCGGGGTGCTCGACCTCTCCGGCGAGATCGGCACCGCCCACCCGCACAGCCTCGCCCTGGTC
>JAFDWD010000570.1 GCA_018268695.1 Actinomycetota bacterium | reverse complement strand
CTTCACGACCGGCATCGTCTCGAAGAAGACGTGCTTGCGCATCTCGTCGAGGAGGGGCTCCATGTAGCGCTCGCCGAAGCGGAGGCCGAGGCCCCCGCCGATCAAGATCGCCTCGGGGTCCAGGAGGTTGATCGCCGAGGCGATGCCGGTGCCGAGGGCCTCGATCGCGCGGTCGATCAGGTCGGTGGCGAGCTTGTCGTCGTGCTCGAGCGCCCGGCTCCAGATGCTGCTGGTGAGGCGCGGTTTGTCGTGCTTCTCCATCAGCTTGAAGAGGTCGGTCTTCTCGCCGTCCTCCTGGCGGCGTCGCGCCTCGGCTTCCATCGCCGCGCGCCCCGCGTACGCCTCCATGCAGCCGCGTCGCCCACAGGGGCACTTGGCGCCGCCGCGTTTGATCACCATGTGGCCGATCTCGCCGGCCGCACCGCGGCCGAGCCAGGGCTTGCCGCCGAGGATGAGCCCGCCGCCGACCCCGGTTCCCCAGAAGACGCCGATCAGGCTGTCGAAATCCTTGCCGGCGCCGAGGTGGAACTCGGCTTCGGTCGCGACCTGGACGTCGTTGCCGATCCGCACGGTAGTCCCCAGCTCCTTCGCCAAGGTCTCGCCGAGCGGGAAGCTGCCCTCCCAGCCGGGGAGGTTGCGGGCGCCGCTGACCACGCCGGTCTTCTCGTCGGCGTCGCCAGGCGAGCCGACCCCGACCCCCTGCAGGTCGGCGCTCTCGACCCCGGCGGCCTTGGCCGCCTCGACCAGGGCCTCGGACATCGCCGTGGCGACGTCGGCAGGCGTGCCCTCGGTCGGCGTCGCCCGCCGCGCTTCGCCCCTGACCGAGCCGTCGGCGTCGATCACCGCGGTCTGGATCTTGGTGCCGCCGAGATCGATGCCACCGCGCAGATCACTCATCGGCTGCAAGTCTACGTCGGTTCTCCGACATCCCGAGGTCGACGGGCCGAAAACCGGACCATCTGACGGGTTTTCGGCCCGTCGACACGCGGTACGGTGGGCGGATGGCGCAGACGGGGTGGCGGATCTG
>JAFDWD010000056.1 GCA_018268695.1 Actinomycetota bacterium | reverse complement strand
GTTGTGCCCGCCGCGGAACTGGTGGATGCGCTGGTGGTTCGGCCAGGCGGTCGAGGGGATGACCGGGTCGAGCGTGTTTTCGGCGTTGTTCCAGTTCGCCGTCCAGATGTTGTCGGGCGAGGCGTAGGTGGTGCCGTAGGCCTTGGCCAGGTCGGCGATCCCGGAGCTGCTGGACGAGTAGACGCCGGACTGGTAGCCGAGCGCGTGCAGCTTTTCGGTCCAGGCCCCGAGGAAGGCGAGGACGGCGGCGGTGGCGCTCGTGGTCGGCGTGTAGGCCTCCATGTCGAAGTAGATCGGGCTGCCGGCGCCGATCCCGATCGTGGCCGCCTGGGTGACCGCGTCTTCGGCCGCCGCGATGCCCTGGGTGACTGCCGCGGTGGAGGTCAGCTTGGCGCAGCTGCTGCAGGCCGAGGTCGGCGCCTGGAGGCCGACGTAGGTGGGGATCAGGTGCCAGCCGGCGGTGGTCTGGGCGCTGACCCAGCTGGCGCTCAGGTTCGGCTGCGAGCAGGCGCTGTTTTCGCCGCCGATGTAGATCCCGACGCCGCGGAAGGGGGATTCTGCCCAGGCCGCCATCGCCTTGGTCGAGGGGGCGCTGCAGGCATCGAAGCCGAGCCCGGTGAAGACGGCGCCGCCGACCGAGGCGGTGGCGGCCGCGGGCGCCTTGCTCGCCGTGGCGGCGCCGGGACGGGCGGCGGCGAAGGGGTTCGCCCGCAGCAGCGACTGCGCGCTCGCGCGCTCGCCGTTCGGGGCGACGACGATAGCCCGGTGCTTGCCGAGCAGCGGGCCGGCGGGACAGCGCTGTTCCTTCGAGGGCGCCCCGAGGTAGACGACGCGACGGTCGAGGCGGGTGCAGGTGTGGGAGCCCGGCTTCACCCGGATCACCTTGTAGCCGGCGGGGACCTTGACCGCCTGGCCGGCGTAGCGGACGGTGCGCGCGCCCGCCGCGGGCGCGAGAGCGCAGGCCGAGACGACCGCTGCGAGGGCGACCAGCAGCAGGGCGGAGAGACGTTTGCCGGGTCCGGGGATCACGGGCTCAGGGGATTAAACGGATCTCGTCCGCGGAAGTTGCTCTCAAGGGGTGACCGGCAAGCCGAGTTGCCGAATCAGGCGCCACGTCCGCGGCCGCCGATGCCGAGCGAGCCGTCGGCGGGGGGAACCGGCGCGCCTTCGGCCTCGGGCTCGTTCTCTGCCTCGGCATCGCTCGCCTCATCGTCGCCCAGCGGCGGGTCGTCGAGGAAATCGGCGCTCGGCACGAAGTAGAGGTTGCCGGTGAGGGCGGTGGAGAAGTCGAGGAGGCGGTCGTGGGTGGCCTCGCCCTTGCCGAGGAACATGTTGTCGAGCATCTCCTCGGTCACCGCCGGGGTCGCCGCGTAGGCGACGTAATAGGTGCCGAACTCGCCCGCTCCGGCACGGCCGAACGGCATGTTGAAGCGCATGATCTGGAGCTGTTGGCCCTCGTCGTCCTCGATCACGTTGAGGGTGAGGTGGGCGTCGGGCGCCTTGTCGGAGTCGGCGAACTCGACGTCGTCGAGCTTGGTCCGGCCGACCGCGGCCTCCTGCTGCTCGACCGTGAGCGCGTTCCAGGCCTCCAGGTCGTGGAGGTACCTCTGCACGATCAGGTAGCTGCCGCCGGCGTGCTCGGGGTCCTCGTCGCCGATCAGCACCGCCGCCGCGGCAGCCCGCCCCTCCGGGTTCTCGGTGCCGTCGACGAAGCCGAGCAGGTCGCGCTCGTCGAAGGATTTGAAGCCATGGACCTCGTCGACGACCCGCACCTCGGAGCCGAGCCGGTCGACGATCAGCCGCGCCAGCTCGAAGCACATGTCGAGCCGGTCGGCGCGGATGTGGAAGAAGAGGTCGCCCGGGGTGGACGGCGCCGTGTGCACCGGCCCGCGCAGCTCCCGGAACGGATGGAGGCCCGCCGGCCGCGGCGCGTCGAACAACCGGTCCCAGAGCGCCGCCCCGATCCCGACCACGCAACTGAGCCGCGCATCGGGTGAACGGAAGCCGACCGAGCGGCGCAGCCCGGCCACATCCGGCAGCAGGTCGGCGACCGCCGCCTCGCCGCCGGGGTCGACGCAGGCGGTCAGAAAGACCGCGGACTCGGTGATCGGGGTGAGGATGTCCTGCGGCTCGGGGGAGGGCACGGAGGGGAGGGTAGATGGTTGGTGGGAGGCGTCACCCGGCCGTGATCTTCGGGTGCGTTCGTACTTGGTCCGGCATATGACCCCTAAGTACGAACGCACCTCCTCTTCTGCGCTCCTCCTCTTCGCCTACTCCGACTCCCCGAACCGCGGCAGGAACTGGGGCAGGTCGCGGAGCTCGTCCAGGGCCAGGGCGGAAAGCTTCTCGATCCGTTCCTCGCCGAGGGGCGTGAGGACCAGGTGGACGACGCGGCCGTCCTTGTCGTCACGGTGGCGCTCGACCACGCCGGCGTCGACGGCGCGGTCGATCAGCTCGACCACGCTGTGATGCTTGGTGACCAGGTAGTCGGCGAGCTCGCCGACGGTGGGCGGGGTGTTGCCGGGGTGGCCCTTGATCGCCAGGAGGAGCTGGTGCTGGGCGGGGGTGAGGTCGGCGGCGCGGGCCTGTTCCTCGCTCCAGCGCAGGAAGCGGCGCAGGGCCGTGCGGAAGCGGAGCAGTTCTTCGTAGTCGCGCTGGGCCGGGCGGCGCGCGGGGCTCATGGTTTGCCGGTCACGGTCGGCTCGCGGCCGGCGCGGAGCAGGTCGAGCGGGCGCAGGACGCGGTCGCGATGGCGCTCCTCGTCGAGGTCGCGCAGGCGTCCCTCAAGGAGCTGCTCAAGGCGCACCGTCCCGATCGGCACCTCGGGGAGGGAGCGCTCGGCGACCGGCAGCTCGGTCCGTCCCGACGCCGCCATGGCGTAGGCGACGTGGCGCAGGGTGTCGTCGACGAAGACGGTCGGGCCCTCGCTCGCGCCTGGTCCGGTGTCGTCCATCACGTCGCCGACGAATAGCACCTCCAACGGGTCGACGCTGTATTCGTGGTTCACGTGGACGCCGCGGCGGGCGATCTTCTCGGTGAGGATCGAGCGGCGGAGGATCAGGATCGAGATCGCGTAGGCGGTGGCGGCGGCGATCAGCAGTGGCAGCAGGGCTTCGTAGCGGTGGGTCAGCTCGACCGCGAAGACGACGCCGGTGAGCGGCGAGCGCATCGCCGCGGCGAGGATCGCAGCGAGCCCGACCAGCGGCCAGAAGCCCGCCGCGACGACGGGGAAGACCTGCGCCTCGAGCGCGCCGAGGGCGGCGCCGATCATCATCAGCGGGGCGAGCACGCCGCCCGAGGTGCCCGAGCCAAGCGACAGCGACCAGATCAGCGTCTTCACGATCAGGATGCCGACCACGAGGTGGAGGGCGATCTCGCCGTTCAGCTCTTCTTCGATCACGTTGTAGCCGACGCCGAGCGCCTGGGGCACGATCAGGCCGCCGACGCCGATGATCAGCCCGCCGATCGCGGGCCACCACATCCAGTGGATCGGCAGGCGGGCGAAGGTGTCCTCGGAGGCGTAGACGAGGGTCGTCGCGATCAGCGCGAGGAGGGCGGCGAGCCCGCCGGCGACGACGCAGAGGGCGTAGGGGGCGGCGTCGAGGTGCAGGGCCCCGGTGGGGACCGGGAAGACCGGGCCGCTGCCGAGGAGCGGGACGCGCACGATCGCCGCCACCGCGACGGCCGCCGCCACCGGGACCAGGCTGCGCGGCCGCCACTCGAAGAGCAGCAGCTCCACCGCCAAGAGGACCGCGGCGAGGGGCGCGTCGAAGACCGCCGTCATGCCCGCCGCGGCGCCCGCGACGAGAAGGGTCTTGCGCTCGTCGGCGCTCAGGTGGAGGAGCTGCGCGCAGATCGAGCCGCAGGCACCGCCGGTCATGATGATCGGCCCCTCCGCCCCGAACGGACCGCCGGTGCCGATCGCGATCGCCGAGGCGAGCGGCTTCAGCAGCGCCACCCGCGGCTGCACCTTGCTGCCGGAGCTGAGGACCGCGTCCATCGCCTCGGGGATGCCGTGGCCACGGATCTTCTCCGAGCCGAACCGGGCGACGAGGCCGACCACCAGCCCACCCGCGACCGGCGCCAGGAGGATCAGGAACGGCGAGTGGTGGACTTCGCCGGGAGCCACCAGCGCGGTGCCGATCCGTTGGTAGAAGACGAGGTTCGTGATCAGGCCGATCAGCCGCAGGAGGCACCAGGCGACCCCGGCGGCGAGCGCCCCGATCGGTAGCGCGAACGCGGTGATCACCAGCAGGCGCCGGCTGACGTCGAAGTCGCCGAGGTGACGGAGGTCGGCGGAGGGCACGAAGGGAAAATATCGGATGGCGATATTTTTCTGAGCCGACGAACCCCGCCGGCTAGAGTCCCGCCGATGAGCGACATGAACGACTTCAACGCACAGGTGATCGAGGAGTTCCGCGCCAACGGCGGGACCGCGGGCGGCATCTTCGAGGGCAAGCCGCTGCTCCTGCTCCACAACGTCGGCGCCAAGTCGGGCACCGAGTACGTGACCCCGCTGGTCTACCTCGGCGAGGACGGGCGCACCTTCATCTTCGCCTCCAAAGGCGGCGCGCCTAACCATCCCGGGTGGTTCCACAACCTGAAGGCCAACCCCGATGTCTCGATGGAGATCGGCGGCGACACGGTCGAGGTGGTGGCCGAGGAGGTCACCGGCCCCGAGCGCGACCGGATCTACGAGACCCAGAAGGAGCAGCAGCCGCAGTTCGCCGAATACGAGGCGAACACCGATCGCAAGATCCCGGTAGTCGAGGTGAGGCCGCGGTCCTAGGGGCCTAGACCGTCTCGGCGGGGAGCAGGTGGTCGCGGCCGAGGTCCGTGACCGCCGCCACCCCCATCAGGGTCAGGGTCGTCTCCAGCTCGGTGCGGAGGATCTCGAGGATGCCTTCGACTCCCGACTGGCCGGCGGTCGCCAGGCCGTAGAGCGCCGGGCGGCCGATCATCACCGCGTCGGCGCCGAGGGCCAGGGACTTGACCACGTCGGTGCCGCGGCGGACGCCGCCGTCGAGCAGGACGGTGGCGCGCCCGCCGACCCGCGCGGCGATCGCCGGGAGGGCATCGAGGGTGGCGGGGGCCCCGTCCAGCTGGCGCCCGCCGTGGTTGGAGACGACGATGGCGTCGGCGCCGATCGCGACCGCCCGCTCGGCGTCGTCGGGGTCGAGGATCCCCTTGACCATGAAGGGGCCGTCCCAGCGCTCGCGCATGTGGGCGAGGTCGTCCCACACGATGTCGGGACGGACGACTTTCCGATGCTCCTTCACCGCCTCGACTCCGGCCCGGGCGCCCGTCGCCTCGACGAAGTTGCGGGCGACGATGCGGCCCTCGCGCAGGTAGCCGAGGGTCCAGGCGGGACGCAGCGCGGCGTCGAGGACCGCGGCCGGCGTGAGGACCGGTCGCGCGCCCATGCCGGCGCGCCGTTCGGCCTCGCGGTTGCCGATCGCGGGGGTGTCGACGGTCACCATCAGGCCGGCGTAGCCCGCGTCCCGGGCGCGGTCGATGAAGCGCTCGGTCAGGTCGGTGCCGGCGGGCCCGGGGTAGAGCTGGAAGAAGTGGCGCGCGCCGGAGCGCTCGGCGACCTCCTCGATCGAGTAGCTCGCCGCGGTCGAGACGACGGCCCGCGTCCCGGCGCGCTCCGCCGCGCGGGCGAGCGCCGGCTCGCCGCTCGCGTGCGCGAGGCCGGAGAGCCCGGTCGGGGCGAGGAGGATCGGCATCGACAGCGTCACGCCGCCGACCGCGGTCGCGAGGCGCGGCTCCTCGACCCCGGTGAGGACCCGCTGGCGCAGGGACCAGCGCCCGAAGGCGCTCCGGTTGGCGGCCAGCGTCGCCTCCGTCTCGGCGCCGCGGTCGATGTAGGCCCAGGCCATCCGCGGCACCCGTCGCCGGGCGCGGCGACGGTAGTCGTCGACGCTGGTCGGGCGCGGCGCCGCCCGCAGCCGGTAGTCGAACGCCGCCATTCAGCCGATCTCGACGACCACGTCGCCGTCCTCGATGCTCACCGGGTAGGCCTCGGCCTTGTAGGGCCCCTTGACCCGGCCCGCGTCGTCGCGCTCCACCGTCACCTTGTAGGACGCTACCCGCAACCGCCCCGGATCCGACCACGATTGGCCGTCGCGCAGGTCGAACTCCCAGCCGTGCCAGGGGCACTGCAGCAGCGTCTTCTCGCCGAGCTCGAAGTCCCCCGGCCCGCTCGAGGAGACCACCGGCACCAGCCGTCCGTCGCAGAGCGCCGCGCCCTGGTGCGGACAGCGGTTGCGCAGGGCGAAGAACTCGCCGTCGACGTTGAAGATGCCGATCTCGCGGCGCTCGACCGTGACGATCTTGCGCGCCCCCGGCGGGATCTCGTGGACCCGCGCGACGACGTGGCGGCGGGCGGTCGCGTCGCTCACGATGCCTCCCCGCTCACAGGCCGTAGAGGGCTCGCGCGTTGCCACCGACCACGGCCCGTTCGAAGTCGGCGTCGACGATCCCTTCGAAGGCCTCGCTGAAGCTCGCCGCGTGGACGTGGGGGAAGTCGGAGGAGTAGAGCAGCATCCGCTCGCAGTCGATCGCCTCGATCACGCCGGCGAGCGCCGCCCGCTCCGGCGGCGGGTCGATCGGCTGGATCGTGACGCTGACCCGCTCGCGGATCGTCTCCGAGGGGAGCGTCTTCACCCAGGGGATCTCACGCCAGAGCCCGCGCCACTCCTTGTCCAGCCGCCACATCGCCGAGGGCAGCCAGGCGAAGCCGCTCTCGACGAAGACGATCCGCAGGTCCGCCAGCCGCTCCATCACTCCGCTCGCGACAAGGCTGGTCAGCTGCGCCTCGAAGGCGTGCGCCATCCCGACGTACTCCTCGACGTAGTAGGTGGGCCAGCCGACCGGCGTCGGCGGGTTGCCGGTGTAGCCGCCGAAGTGGATCGCGACCGGCAGCCCGGCGGCGGCTGCCGCCTCCAGGACCGGCAGGTAGCTCGGGTCGCCGTAGGGGCGTTCGGAGCGGGCGGGGAGGAGGACCTGGACGAAGCGCGGGTCCCCGGCGCGCCGCTCGATCTCCCGCGCTGCCCCGGCAGGGTCCTCGGCCTTGACCAGCAGGCTCGCCCGCAGACGCGGGTCCGCGTCGAGCCATTCGGCGGCGAGCCAGTCGTTCACCGCCCCGGCGAGGGCGCTCGCGTAATCGAGGTTGCGCAACCCCTCGATCCCGTAGACGCAGTTGAGGATCGCGGCGCTCGCCCCGAGCCGGTCGAGGTGCGCCCCGAGCTCCTGCCGCGTCGCGCCGCCGTGCGGCGAGCCGGTCGCGGGCGCCCCCGGCGGGTAGACCGCGGCGATCCCGGCCGGCATCCCCGGCCCCGCCTCCTCGACGTAGGCCGCCCAGTAGGAGCTGAGGTGCGGCACCAGCTCCTCGATCGTCGGGACGCGCCCGTGGACGTCGCAGTCGATCGTCATCGGCCCGCCCCCTCCGGCACCCGCGCCGCGCCGAGCCGCGGGTAGAGCGCCCGTGCGTTGCCGCCGAGGACCGCGGCCTTGGTCTCGGCGTCGAGCGCCGAGGGCAACGCCCGGTCGGGATCGTCGAAGTCCCAGTGCGGATAGTCGCTGGCGAAGAGCGCCTTGCTCGGCATCGCGAGGTCGTCCCACATCCGCGCGAACTGGCCCGGCTTCTCCGGCTCCTCGATCGGCTGCGTGGTGAACCAGAAGTGCTCGCGGACGATCTCCGACGGTTTGCGCTCGAGGTGGGGGACCTCGTCGCGGAAGCGCTCCCAGGCCGAGTCCATCCGCCACATCAGCCAGGTGATCCAGGCGAAGCCGCCCTCCTGCAGCACGATCTTCAGGTCTCCGAACCGTTCGAAGACGCCCTCGAAGACGAGGCTGATCATCTGCGACTGGAACGACTGCGGGTACCCCGCGTGGTCCTCGAAGTAGTAGGACGGCCACCCCGCCCCGGTGATCAGGTTGCCGCCGTGGCCGCCGACGTGGACCGCGACCGGGAGGCCGTGTTCGACCGCCGCCTCGTACAGCGGCCAGTAGCGGCGGGCGCCGAGCGGCTCGCGGGTCCGCACGTTCAGCAGCACCTGGACCATGCGCGGGTGGGACCCGAGGCGTCGCGTCTCCGCGGCAGCCAGCCCGGCATCCGAGACGGGGACGCAGATCGCGCCGAAGAGGCGCTCGTCGCGCTCGATCCACTCGGCCATGGTGAAGTCGTTGAGGGCGCGGCAGAGCGCCTCCGAGAAGAGCGGCTGCTGGGCGCCGATCGTCGTCTGGTTGATCGGGTTGAGGATCGCCGCGGCGATCGGATAGCGGTCGAGGAGCTGCTCCCGCATCAGCTCCAGGTCGCCGCCGGGGACGCCGCCGCCCACGGGCCAGGAGTCGGTGCGGGCGGCGAAGCGGCGCGGCCGGGTGGCGAAGAAGCCGATCGAGTCGGGCCGGCGCAGGCCGTAGGTCTCGAGCTCCCGCGCCCAGCGCTGAGGCAGATAGGGCAGCAGCAGATCGTTGGTCGCGAGCGTGTTGTGGACGTCGGAGTCGACGATTTCGTTTCGCATCTCGTCGCAGTCCTATCGGGCAGTTGACAGATTGTCAAACAATTATCTAGGGTGCGCGAATGCCCACCGTGCTGAAGACCGACGCCGCCCTCGTCCCCTTCGACGAGCCCCAGCGCGACCTCCTGGCCGACCGCGGGCTGGAGCTGATCGAGCGCCCCTGCGCCACCGAGGAGGAGCTGATCGAGTACGGCCGCGGGGTCGACGCGCTGATGGTCGTCGCCGAGCCGGTCACCGCGCGGGTGATCTCCGAGCTCGACGGCCTCCGGGTCATCACCCGCTTCGGCGCGGGGCTCGACAACCTCGACGTCGAGGCGGCCGCCCGCGCCGGGGTCCAGGTCACCTACGTCCCGGGCGCCTCGGTCGAGGAGGTATCCGACCACACGATCGCGATGATCTTCTCCCTCGCCCGCGGCCTGCCCGTCCTCGACGCCTCGGTCCGCGCGGGCGGGTGGGCGATCCCGGCCGAGGTGCCCCCGCTACGGCGGCTGCGTGGGCAGACGCTCGGGATCGTCGGGGTCGGGCGAATCGGCCGCGCGGTCGCGCGCAAGGCCCGGGCGCTCGGCCTCGAGGCGGTCGCCTTCGACCCCTACGCGAGCCCCGCGAGCCTTGCCGAGGCAGGCATCGAGACGCTTCCCCTCGATGACCTGCTTGCCCGCGCCGACCACGTCTCGGTCCACACGCCGCTGACGCCGGAGACCCGCCACCTGATCGGCGCGCGGGAGATCGCCCTGATGAAGCCGACGGCGACGCTCGTCAACGTCGCCCGCGGCGGGGTCGTCGACCAGGCGGCGCTCGCCGAGGCGCTCGCCTCGGGGCACCTCCGCGGCGCCGGGATCGATGTCCAGGAGGAGGAGCCGCCGCCCGCCGACGAGCCCTTGCGCCGGCTCCCGAACGTCATCCTCACCCCGCATGCCGCCCACTACTCTCAGGAGTCGATGGACGACCTGCGCCGCTCCGCGATCGAGGACGTCGCCGCCGTCCTCGACGGCCGCGCGCCCCGCTTCCCGGTCAACGAGGCCGCCGCCGCATGAGCGCCGCCACCGACACCGCCCGTCCGGTCGGCAAGGTCGGGGACTTTCCCGCCGGCCACTGGACGATGGTCGAGGTCGACGGCCGCGAGGTCGGCATCTTCAACGCCGGCGAGCGCTTCTTCGCGGTCCGCAACAAGTGCCCCCACGAGGGCGCGCCGCTCTGCGTCGAGGCACCGGCCGGAACGATGCTGCCAAGCGCGCCGGGCCACTTCGAGTACGGCCTCGAGGGCCGCGTCCTGACCTGTCCCTGGCACGGCTGGCAGTTCGATCTCGAGGGTGGCGAGATGGTCTTCGGGACCGGGACCCGGCGGCTTACCACCTATCGGGTCGAGGCCCGCGAGGGCGTCCTCTATCTCGACGGCCCGATCCGCCCGGGGGCGGCGGCGTGAGCGCCCCGATCGTCGACTGCGACGTGCACCCGCTGGTCGCCGGGATCGCCGACCTGCTCCCTTATATGGAGGAGAGCCGGCGCCGGCGCTTCGACGGCCGCGACGTGGTCGCGTCCAGTCCCTTCTCGGCGTCGCGATACTCGCACCCGGTCGGGATCCTCCGCCGCGACGCCGAGCCGCCGGAGGGCGGCGCGCCAGGGTCGTCGCCCGAGCACCTGATCCGCCAGCACGTCGAGCCCAACCGGATCGCCTCGCTGGTCCTCCTCTCGCTGCAGGCCGGCGCGCTCGCGAGCTGGGTCAACATCGACGAGGCCGCGATCCTCGCCCGCGCCTACAACGACTACTTCGCCGCCGAGTGGCTGCCGCGCGACCCGCGCTTCAACCTGACGATCGTCGTCTCCCCGCACGATCCCGAGCAGGCGGCGCGGGAGATCGATCGCTGGGGGGACGCCGAGCGGGTCGTCGGCGTCTTCCTGCCGCTGGTCGACCGGCTGATGGGCCACCGCTTCTACGAGCCGATCTACGCGGCCGCGGTGCGCAACGACCTGCCGATCGTCGTCCACGGCTCCGGTGCCGAGGGCATGTTCCCCGGTGCACCGCCGGTCGCCGGCGGTGTGCCGTCGACCTACGTGGAGCGCTACGTGGCGATGCCGCAGATCGCCCAGGCGAGCGTCTCGAGTCTCGTCTTCGAGGGCACCTTCGAGCGCCATCCGACCCTCCGCGTCGCCTTCGTCGAGTGGGGCTTCAGCTGGCTCGCGCCGCTGCTCTGGCGGATGGACAAGGCCTGGCGCGGGCTGCGGATGGAGACGCCGTGGGTGCGGCGGCCGCCAAGCGAGTACGTCTTCGACCACATCCGCTTCACCACCGAGCCGCTCGACGAGCCCGCCGACGTCCGCCATCTCCACGCGATGCTGGAGATGATCGAGGCGCGCCGCACGCTGCTCTTCAGCACCGACTATCCGCATTGGGACAACGACACGCCGGCCTTCGTGCTCGGCAAGATGCCCGCCGACATCCGCGACCGGGTGGCCTCGGAGAACGCGCGGGAGCTCTTCGGCGACCGGCTGGCGGGGATCTGGGAGGAGGTGGCCGCGTGAGCGGTGACGGGACGACGGTGCGCCGTCGCATGGAGGCCGGCGAGCAGCTGGTCGGGACCTTCGTGCAGGGGCACGACCCGGCGGCGATGGAGCTTCTCGGTGGCCTCGGGCTGGACCTGCTGTGCGTCGAGGCGGAGCATTCGGCGATGGGCCCGGAGACGATCCGCGGCCTGGTCGCGGCGGCCGAGCTCGCCGGCGCTCCGGCGTTGGTCCGGGTCAGCGGCAACGACGCGACCGCGATCGCCGGCGCTCTCGACGCGGGCGCCCAGGGCATCGTCGTCCCCCGGGTCGACTCCGCTGCGGAGGCGGCGGCCGCGGTGGCCTCGACCCGTTATCCGCCGGTCGGTGGGCGCGGCCTCGGCCCGGGTCGCGCCGCCGCCTACGGCGCGGACATCCCCGCCTATCTGGAGCGCGCCAATGCCGACCTCCTGCTCGCCGTGCAGGTCGAGACGCGCGCGGCGGTCGACGATCTCGACGCCCTGCTCGAGGTCGATGGCGTCGACATGTTCTTCGTCGGCCCTGGGGACCTCGGCTGCTCCCTCGGCATCGCCGACCCCCGCGACCCGGAGCTGATCCGGGCCATCGAGTCGATCCTCGCCCGCACCGCCGCCGCCGGCCGCCTCACCGGGATCTTCGCCGGCGACCCCGAGGCGGCGAGGCGCTGGCGCGACGCCGGCGCGCGCCTCGTGATCCTGGGGTCCGACTTCACCTGGCTCGGGGCAGGGGTGCGGGGGGCGCTCGGGGGGTTGTTCTAGGCGTTGCGGCAGTCCTAGTTTGTGGTCCTGGGCGTCTCATGGAGGTCCTGGCAGGCTGTGACCTCCATGAGACGCCCAGGACGGAGGGAGTGCGGTGTTTCCCCGGGGGTCCGTGCGGTCCCGCCGCGGCCCAGAACCCGCTGTCGACTTTGACCACACCAGGGTGTGGTCAATCCACGCAGCGCTGAATTCGCTGTTGTGCAACACGCACCGAACTCAGCGCTTCTCACGCTCTCTGTGACGTCGGGACACATCGGTGACGGATCCGTGTCCCTCCCGTGCGCCCCGCGTCACCCGGACGCCACGATCCCTCATCCCCTCCCGAAGACCCGGCCGTCTCGGCCACGGCAACAGCCAGCCCCCTGCACGCTTGTCTCGCATAGCGAGACAAGCGTGCAGGGTCGTGGCCGGGACGGCCGTGTTTGCCGCAAGCCCTTGCGTCCCTTTTCCCCGGAGCCAGCCCTCGACCGTCGGATAGCGTGAGCGCGTGCCGTTGCTCGATCATCTGCTCGCGCCCCTCGACGTCGGCCCGGCGACGCTGCGGAACCGCATCGTCTCCACCTCCCACCAGACGACGCTGGTCGCCGACCATCTGCCGACCGAGGACTTCGTCGCCTATCAGGGGGCGCGGGCGGCGGGCGGGGCGGGGTTGATCGTGATGGAGGCGGTCGCGGTCGCTCCCTCGGGGCTTCTGACCTCGCACACCCTCGCGGGCTACTTCGACTCCACCGCCGGTGGCTACCGGCGGGTCGCCGCGGCGGTGCAGCCGCACGGGACCAAGCTCTTCGTCCAGCTCTTCCACGGCGGGAGGGAGGTGATCTCCTCGGCGCCGCGGCCCGAGGTCGTCTCGGCGAGCGCGCGGCCGAGCCAGCGCTTCCAGACCGAGCCGCGGGCGCTTCGCACCGACGAGGTCGAGGACCTGGTCGCCTCCTACGGGCGCTGCGCGGCGATCGCCGCCGAGGCCGGGCTCGACGGGATCGAGGTCACCGGCGCCCACGGCTACCTGCTGGAGCAGTTCTTCGACCCGGAGCTGAACGATCGCGACGACCGCTACGGCGACCCGGCCGCGTTCGTGACCGAGGTGCTCGAGGCGGTGCGGGCGGCGGCGCCGGGGCTCGCGCTCGGGCTGCGCCTCAGCGCCGACTCGCCGGCGGCGCGGGCGATCGCCCCCCAGGTCGTCGGCCTGGTCGACTTCATCCACCTGGCGATCGGCCACTCGGCGACCTTCCTGCGCAGCACCGGCATCGCGCCCCCGCCGCCGACCCCGCGCAACGCGGCCGCCGAGCTGACCGGGCCCTTCAAGCTGGGCGTGCCGGTGCTGGCGACGACGCGGATCGTCGACCCGGCCGAGGCCGACGCCCTGATCGCGAGCGGCGCCGCCGACGCGGTCGGGATGACCCGGGCGCTGATCACCGACCCCGACCTCCCGGCCAAGGTCCGTGCGGGCGCGGTCGAGGAGGTGGTGCGCTGCATCGGCTGCAACGCCTGCATCGCCCACTACCACGCCGAGACGCCGATCCGCTGCTCGATGAACCAGCGTGCGGGACGCGAGCTGACGTTCCCCGCGGCGATCGTGAAGGGATCGCCTCGCCGCGTGGTCGTGGTGGGAGCCGGCCCGGCGGGCCTCGCCGCGGCGGCCGCGGCCGGTGCCGCGGGCGACGAGGTGATCGTCCTCGAGCGGGGCGCGGCGATCGGCGGCCAGGCCCGGCTCTTCGGCGCCGCCCCGGGGCACGCGGAGACGTCCCAGACCCTGGTCGCCAACTACGAGATGCTGCTCGGCCGCGCGGGCGTCGAGCTGCGCCTGGGGGAGGAGGCCGACGCAGAGAGCATCGCCGCCCTGTCGCCGGACCTCGTCGTCCTCGCCACCGGCGCGCGTCCCTACGCGCCCGCCCTCGACCTCGGCGACCTCCCGGTCCTCGGCGCCTGGGACGTCCTCGCCGGCGCCCGGCCGCCGCGACGCGTCCTGGTCGCCGACTGGGGCGGCGAGCCGACCGGCCTCGACACGGCGGAGCTCCTCGCCGCCGAGGACCACGAGGTGACGCTCGTCACCGCCGCCCCGATGCCGGGCTTCTTCGTCCACCAGTACGCCCGCCACCAGTATCTGGCGCGCCTTGAGCGCGCCGGGGTGACGATCGCCTCCGGCCTCGAGCTCGACTCCTCGGGCCCCGGCGAGGTCCGTTGCCGCAGCATCTTCGCCCCGGAGCGCCGGACGATCTTCCCCGCCGACGCCGTCGTCACGGCGCTCGGCCGGGTCCCCGACGACGCGCTGGCGCGCGGCCTGCGCGCCGCCGGCATCCCTCACGAGACGGCGGGCGACTGTCGGTCGCCGCGCGGCCTCGAGGAGGCGATCCTCGAGGGCACCCTCGCCGTGCGTCAGTCGAGCAGCTCCACGTAGCCGTCGGTGCCGTCGAGCCGGATTCGGCGACCGTCCTCGATCAGCTCCGTCGCGTTCTCCACCCCGACGATGGCCGGGAGCCCGTACTCGCGGGCGATCACGGCGCCGTGCGTCATCAGTCCACCGACCTCGGTGATCAGGCCGGAGATCGCGACGAAGAGCGGCGTCCAGCTCGGGTCGGTGAAGCGGGTGACGAGGATGTCGCCGGGCTCGAGGTCGGCTCGCGAGATGTCGCGGACGACGCGCGCGCGGCCCTCGATCGTCCCGGTGGACACCGGCTGGCCGAGGAGCGCCCCGGCGGGGGCGCCCTCGCGCCGGTAGGAGCCGAAGAGCGTCTCTCCCTCGGAGGTGAGGACCCGGGGAGGGGTGAGGGCCTCGTAGGCGCGGAACTCCTCCTTGCGGCGGCGGATCAGGTCGGCGTCGGCGCGCCCGTCGCGGACCGCGGCGGCGAGCTCCTCGAAGCGCAGGAAGAAGGCGTCCTCGGGGGCGGTGAGGACGCCGGCTTCCGCGAGGCGCTCGGCTTCCCGCATCACCGCCCGCTTGTAGACGAAGTCACGGCTGACCTTGCCGTACTTCGGATACTCGCGGTAGCCGGCGAAGGCGCGCAGCCGCTCCACCATCCGCTCGGTCTGCGCGGCCTTCTCCTCGCCGTCAGGCAACGCCCGCAGGCGCGCGACCACGTCCCGCTCCTTCCGCGCGGCCTCCTCGCGTCCCCGCTCGAAACGCCGCGGCCCGGCCCCAGCCTCGAAGTTCCGCACGTTGCCGAGGATGATCGGCACCAGCGTCGTCGGGCGCTCGGCCCAGCGCGGGCGGGTGATGTCGATCTCACCGACGCAGCGCATGCCGTAGGTGGCGAGGAACTCCTCGATCACCGCCCGCGCCGCCTCGCCGCCGGCGAGCGTCGGCAGCTCGTCGAGGAAGCCGTCGCGGTCGCCCTCGTCCTCCTCGACCCGTTCCAGGAACATCACGACCTCCGGGTGCGGCCGGATCGCGTCGGCCACGTCGAGCAGCGCCAGTCCCATCTCCGCGGTGACGTTGCCGGGAGCCGACTGGGCGAGCGTGTCGGCCGCGTTGCGCTCGCCGAGCCACTCCTCGAGCCGCTCGTTCAGCCACCAGGCTGCCTGCATCCCGGCCATGATCACCTGCAGCCCGCGGGGATCGAAGAGGCGCTCCTTGCCGACCTCGATGTCCGCGCGGATGAAGTCGAAGAGCGCCGCCCCCGACCTGCCCTCGATCTCGCGCTTCAGGGTCGCGAGGGAGGCTTGGTTACGCTCGATCAGCTCGGCCACGATCGCGGGATCGGTCTCGATCGTGGCCGCCGCGCCTCCCGCCAGCGGCACCTTCGTCGGGTCCTCGTCAGGGATCTCTGGGACGAACCCGCGCTCCAAGATGGTCCCCAGGGCATCGCGGATCAGCGGGTCGGATCTGCCCAACGTCGCCAGGTGGCCGGCGCGGCCCGCCATCGAGCCCAGTTCCCGGGTCACCTCGACGAAAAGCCGCCCGCCCGCCTCGTGCATCGGCCGCGCCGCGGTCATCTGCCAGAGGGAGAGCCCGAGCGGCTTCATCGGGTCGGTCATCATCTGCTGGTGGCCGACCGAGACGTAGACTCGGTTGGCGTCGTCGGCTGCTGCGGGGATCGGGAAGAGCGTCGTGATCGACCGGCTCTGGACGATCTGGAAGCCGTCGTCGTCCAGGCACCACTCGATGTCCTGGGGCCGGCCGAGATGGGCCTCGATCCGGCGGCCGAGGGCGGCCAGCTCGATCGCCCGGGCTTCGGTGAGGACGGGCTCCTCGACCGCCGTCGCCTCCACGACTCGCCCGCCGCGGACCTTGTAGCCGTCGGCGTTCACCTGCCCTGACACCAGGGCCTCGCCGAGCCCGCGCACGGCCTCGATCGAGGACACCTTGCGGTTGCCGGTCAGTGGGTCGGCGGTGAAGAGCGTCCCGGCGGTGGTCGGGGAGACCATGCGCTGGACCACCACCGCCATCGCGACGGCACGGTCGTCGAACCGGTTGCGCCGGCGGTAGGCGACGGCCCGCTCGGCGAAGAGCGAGGCCCAGCAGCGCCGCACGCCGTCGAGGATCGCCTCGGTGCCGCGGAGGTCGAGGTAGGTGTCCCCCTGGCCTGCGAAGGAGGTGCTGGGCAGGTCCTCCGCGGTCGCGCTGGAGCGGACCGCACACGGCGTCTCATCGCCCAGTCGCGCGAGCGAAGCGACGATCGCCGCGGCGACCTCCTCCGGGATCGCGACCGCCTCGATCGCCGCGCGGACCTCATCCGCGCTCCCCTCAAGATCGAGGCCGTCGAGCGCGCGCCGAAAGGCGTCCGTGGTCACGCAGAACCCGTCCGGCACCACCACGTCCGGGACCCGCGAAAGCTCGCCCAGGCCCACGCCCTTGCCACCGACGGCCGCCGTCCCCGTCCGGTCGACGTCCTCGAAACCCATCGTGAAAGAACCCATATGCCTCCTCGCCAGTTGCGTCCGGCGGGCGAGTATGGAGCACATCTCAGGCCCTCATGAGGCCTTCGGAATCGGTATAAATTGGTAGTGGGAATGGGGTGATGCGCTGACGTCGGAAGCGCGGCGGCCCGCTCGTACCCAATTGTCGATTGACCTGGAGGGGATCGGCAGAGGAGACTCGCCGGGATGAGGTCTCTCGCGGTCATCGCCTGCTGCTTGACGGCACTCCTGGTCGCGGCCGGCTCGGCCACGGCGAAGCACTCCTCGACCCTGCCCGCCGAATTCCCCTACGCCGCCGAGATCAGCGCGACGATCGAATACGACGGGACCTTCAGCTACGCCGTCACGGGTTTCGAACGTTGTGGCGTGACCCAGGACGGCCAGGACATGAACGTGCCTTCGAGCGCCGACGAGACGCTCCACTTCAAGCGCACGCTCAACTTCAGTCACATCACCGTCCCGGTCGCGACGGCGAAGGAACTGGGTGCGGCGGCCGGCCTGCTCGGCGTCAAGCCGACGGTCACGACCAAAGGGAAGATCGAAGACGACCATTCGACGATGGACATCGCCTACACCGTCGGGGAAGGCGAAAACGATCTCTGCCACGACGTCTCGGGAACCTGCCACTGGGAGCTGATCCCGCTCCCGAGCTCGACGATCGAGTCGGTCACCGCCCACGACAACGGCTTCCTCCCCGTCTCCTGGGGCATCAGCGTGCTCGGCGTGAACACTCCCGACGGCAGCTGTCCGGTCGCCGACGGCACCGGTCAGCTCTCGGCGATGCTCAACGAAGCCGGGACGCTCTATCCGGAACCCGGAGAAAACTTCCCCGAAGTGACGATCAGCCGCGGCGTCGCCGCCGATTTCCATCGGCTCCAGCACGCCGAACGAGTCAGCTTCAAGGTGAACCTGAACGCGCCCGTCTCGGGCACCACCTCCTGCCCGCTCAGCAGCGAAGAAATGGAATCGTGCACCGACGGGGTCAAAGCCACCGCGACGGTCCACCTCCACCGCCTCTTCCTCTACAAGAGCAAGCACGCCTACCCGCGGTAGCGCGGCCGCCGGGTCGACCCAACCTCCCACGTTCCGCTCGCCGCTGACCGCCGGTTCTTGGCGTCGACCGGCGACCTGTCTCAATTCGGAGACATTTGGGATGTTGACTCTGCTTCAGAATGAATTTATGCTGAACCGATCCATTCATCATTGTCTGGGACAAGAAATGTCGTGATCCTGCTTCATTAGGAACCGACGAATGCCTGGAGGGATCACGGGCAAACGGGACGGAGGAGATCGGATATGCAACTCAATCCAATCGGTAGGCGATACGTGCTTCGCCTGTCGATCGCAGTGGCGTCCGTGGTGGCGGCCCTTGGGCTTGCCGCCTGCGGTGGAAGTGGTTCAGCAAGCAGCAGTAGTTCCGGAGGCGCGGAATCGGAACCGGCTGGCAACATCAAGGCGGGCGCCGACGCGAGTCTCGAAAAGATGGTGCCCGCCAATATCAAAGAAGCGGGCACCCTCACCCTGGCGACCGACGCCACCTACCCTCCTTGCGAGTGGGTGCCATCCGGAAGCTCCGAAATGGTCGGCTTCGAGCCCGATCTCTGGAACGCACTCGGCGAAAAGCTGGGACTCAAGGTCGACGCCTCGAGCATCAACTTCGATGGCCTCATCCCAGGTGTCCAGAGTCACCGCTTCGACACCGCCATGGAGTGCATCTCTGACACCGAAGAACGCGAGAAGCAGGTCACTTTCGTCGACTTCATGTACGCGGAGCTTGCCTTGGTGGCGCTCGAATCAAACTCCGCCATCACCGAAGACCCGCTGAGCCTCTGCGGGAAGACCGCGGCCACCCAGAGCGGCACCGTGTACGGGGAACTCGTCACCGATGTGCTCTCTCCACACTGTGAAAAGAACGGTGAAGAGAGCATCAAGTTGCTCGAATTCCCGGCAGAGACGCAGGTCCTGCTCGCCGTCTACTCCGGCCGTGCGGACTTTTCGGTCAACGACGTCGCCGCCGCCACCTACCTGAAGAAGAACGCGCCGCAGCCGGTCAAGATCCTTACCAACGAACTGATGCCGAAACAGTACATCGGTGCAGTGGTGAACAAGTCTGAACCAGAACTCGCGAACGCAATGCTCGCGGGATTCAAATCGCTCCAGGCTGACGGAACGTACAAGAAGATCCTGGAAAAGTGGAAGCTTCCTCAGTTGGCCCTGGAACCGCCCGGACTCAACCTGGCTACCGCTCGCCCGATCCCGACGCCGTCCGCCTGACGGTTCGGGGTCGGGTGTCCACCCCCGCGTCCGGCTCTCCGCTTGCGGTTGGAGGGTCGGACGTGGAGGTGGGCTCTCGGTGCCCTCGCCGGACCCCGTCAGCGTGAGCGAAAGAAAAGAAACCATGACAGAGTTTCATCCCACGACCGAGCGAATCGCCACTGACCTTCCGCCAGGGGGGCAGCGACCGCCGGCGAGTCACGGACCGGTGGTCGTCCCCCAACGCCATCCATGGCGCTGGGTGGCTGCGGCGTTCGTCTTGTTCCTCGCCTCGGTCGGGGTCTACATCCTCGTCACCAACCCGAACTTCAACTGGCCGGTCGTCTGGGAATACCTGTTCTCGGAAAAGATCCTCGCGGGCGTGGTCGTGACGCTCGAGCTGACCGCGATCGCGATGGTGATCGGGTGCCTGATCGGGATGCTGCTCGCCGGGATGAGGCTCTCCCCGAACCCGATCGTCGCCCGTGGCGCGGCGCTCTACATCTGGTTCTTCCGCGGCACCCCGATCTTGGTGCAGCTGATCTTCTGGTACAACCTCGCCGCCCTCTTCCCGAACATCTCGCTCGGCGTCCCGTTCGGCGGCGAGGCCTTCGTCAGCGTCTCCGCCAACACCCTGATCAAGCCGTTCACGGCGGCGGTGCTCGGCCTCGGGCTCAACGAGGGTGCCTACATGGCCGAGATCGTCCGCGCCGGGATGAACTCGGTCGACGAAGGCCAGGTCGAAGCGGGCCGGGCGTTGGGGCTGCGACGCCTGCAGATCATGCGTCGCATCGTGATGCCGCAGGCGATGCGCTTCATCATCCCGCCGACCGGAAACGAGACGATCGGGATGTTGAAGACGACCGCGTTGGTCAGCGTCATCGCGCTCTCCGACATCTTGTATTCGGCGCAGCAGATCTACGCACAGAACTTCGAGACGATCCCGCTCCTGATCGTCGCCTCGCTCTGGTACCTCGCGATCACCAGCGTGCTGACCCTGTTCCAGGGCAGGATCGAGGCGCGGTTCAACCGGGGCGCGGTCTCCGCCTTCTACGGTGGCGCCGCCGCGTCGAGCTCGACCAAGAGGCGAACGCTGCGGGGCCTGTTCGAACTACGCGGCGGCGCCGGGGAGGACGACAAATGACGACGAACGGGGACATGCTGGTCGCCGAAGAGGTCCAGAAAAGCTTCCACGGCCTGGAGGTCCTCCGCGGGGTCGACCTGCGCGTCAAGCGCGGCGAGGTGGTCTGCCTGATCGGGCCCTCGGGCTCCGGCAAGTCCACCTTCCTGCGGTGCATCAACCACCTGGAGAAGATGGACTCGGGTCGCATCCACATCGATGGCGACCTGGTCGGCTTCCGCCCTGAGGGAGACCGGCTGCGCGAGGTGGGCGAGCGGGAGGTGGCGGAGAAGCGCGCCTCGATCGGCATGGTCTTCCAGCGCTTCAACCTCTTCCCGCACATGACCGCGATGGAGAACGTGACGATGGCGCCGGTACTGGTCAAGGGGGAGAAGCGCGACGCGGCGCACACGCGCGCCCGCGAGCTGCTGACCCGCGTCGGCCTCGCGGACAAGCTGGACAGCTATCCGGCCTTCCTCTCGGGCGGCCAGCAGCAGCGGGTCGCGATCGCGCGGGCGCTGGCGATGAACCCCAAGCTGATGCTGTTCGACGAGCCGACCAGCGCCCTCGACCCCGAGTTGGTCGGGGAGGTGCTCGACGTGATGAAACAGCTCGCCAAGGACGGCATGACGATGGTCGTCGTCACCCATGAGATGGCCTTCGCCAGGGAGGTCGGGGACATGGTCATCTTCATGGCCGACGGGCTGATCGTGGAGCAGGGGCCGCCGAGCGAGGTGCTCGGTAACCCGCGGCACGAGCGGACCAGGTCCTTTCTGGCCAAGACGCTGTGATCGAACGCCGGGCCGATCGGCCCGGACTGAGAGGAGAGGGATGGAGTGGAAGCAGGATCTGACCGGGAAGGTCGCGATCGTCACCGGTGGCGCGGAGCGCGTCGGTGCGACGCTCTCGTCGGCGCTGGCCGAGGCCGGGGCCGACGTCGTCGTGAATTCGTTCGGGACCGCCGCTGCGGCCGCCGAGACCGTCGGCGCGATCGAGGCCCGCGGCCGCCGCGCGGTGGTGGTCGAGGCTGACGTCAGCTCGCCTACCGACTGCGGCCGGTTGGTGGACGCCGCGCGGGAGGAGTTCGGCAGGCTCGACATCGTCGTGCACAACGCCAGCTCGTTCGTGCGCGGACCGTTCCTCGAGCTGACCCCGGACGACCTCGAGCGCAGCCTCGGCGTGATCGTCCGCGGCCCGTTCTTCCTCAGCCAGGCGGCGGCGCCGTTGCTGAAAGAGGACGGCGGCGGCAAGATCGTCGCGATCCTCGGCAACGCTCTCTGGGAGGGCTGGCCCGAATTCGTCTCCCACGCGGTCGCCAAAGCGGGTCTGGCGCGGATGATGGAAGTGCTCTCGGTGGTCCTCGCCCCGGACGTCCAGTGCATCGGCCTCTGTCCGGGCCAGATCATGGGCAGCACGGCCGGCGAGAACGACGCGCTCCGCACGGCGCGCGGCGAGACTCCCGAAGACGGCTTCGTGGCGATGCCCGACGGGACCCGCTTCCCGACCGGGACCGCCGATGACCTCGCCGCGATGCTGATCGACGTCTGCGCCGCCGGCCCTTACCTGAGCGGTGCGTTGATCCCGCTCGACGGCGGCAAGTCGAAACTCTGAGCGCGGGTGCGCCGCGGGGCCGGGCCGGCCCCGCGGCGCTCAGACGGGCTCGCCGGCGGCGACGAAGATGACCTGGCCGGTGACCGCAGCGGCGTCCGGCGAGGCGAGGAAGCCGACCAGCGAGGCCAGGTCCTGAGGGGTCGGCGGGGACGGCAGCGCCATCCGCAGGCGCGTTACCCGCTCCAGCTCGTCGAAGCCCTCGTCGGTGGCCGGGGCGGCGTCGCCGTCGGCGCTCTCGACCCGCCCGGGAGCGACCGAGTTGACGGTGATGCCCGCGTCGCCGACCTCGAGCGCCAAGGCCCGGGTGAAGGCGTTGAGCGCCGCCTTGGTCGCGGAGAACAGCGCGAACCCGGGAAAGGGCCGTTGCGCCATCGCGCCGGAGATCACCACGATCCGGCCGGTGCCGGCCTCACGCATCCAGGGGATCGCACGGCGGCACACCTCGACGTGCATGCGGAAGCCGTCGAAGTGTGGGGAGAGGTCGTCGGCGCCGAGGTCCTCGACCCGTCGCGCGACCGGGTTCGGATAGGCGCAGTTGACGACGATGGTCGGCGCGGCGCCGAGCTCGCGCGCGGCGGCGGTGAAGATCCGGTCCACGTCGTCGCGGTCGCCCAGATCGCCGACGACCACCGTCCCCCGCGTCCGCGCGGGGAGTCCGGCGACGAGCTCCTCGGCACGCTCGGGACGGCTGTGGGTGTGGACGGCGACCGCCGCGCCGCGCTCCGCCAGCCCGCGGACGATCTCCGCGCCGACGAATCCGGTGGCGCCGCAGACCAGTGCCGCTTGACCGTCCAGTGGACCCGATGAGGAGCTCATCCGCCGCGAACCTAACAGCGTCCGAGGGCTCCGGAAGCCCCTCCGTGTCTCGCATCTGGGACTTCGGCGGCGAGCCGCTTGCGGGCCGAAACTCCGTGTGTATGTTGCTATTCAGTCGGTTGGAACACGAATAGATCGGTGAATATGACGGACCTGACGACGATGCAGCAGACCTTCAACTCCAGCGGCGTGGGCCCGGAGGGCGGCGACCGCGCCGTGGTCCTCGACGGCCGCGCCGGCCCGGCCGAGATCCACGCCATCGCGCGGGGCGCGACCGTCTCCCTCGACGCCGGCGCGCTCGAGGTCGTCGATCGGAGCCACGCCGCCCTGCGCAACATCGTCGATTCCGGCGCGCCGATCTACGGCGTGACGACCGGCTTCGGCGCCCTCGTCGAGGAGAGCGTCGCGCCCGAGTTCCAGCGCCGCCTCCAGGTCAACCTCCTGCGCAGCCACGCCGCCGGAACCGGTGACCCGCTGCCCCGCGAGGTGGTCCGGGCGGCGATCGCGATCCGCCTCAACGGGCTGCTCCAGGGCCACTCCGGGATCCGGCGAGTGGTGCTCGAGCGGACGGTCGAGATGCTCAACGCCGGCCACTGCCCGGTGGTGCCGCGGACCGGATCGCTCGGCGCCAGCGGCGATCTTGCCCCCTCCGCGCACGCCTTCCTCCCCTTGCTCGGCGAGGGCGAGGTCCTCGATGCCGACGGGGTCGAGCTGAGCGGCGCCGAGGCCCTCGCGCGACTCGGTCGGGAGCCTCTGGCGCTCGACGTCAAGGAGGGGCTGGCGCTGATCAACGGGACCCACTTCATGGCCGCGATCGGGGTGCTGATCCTGTTCGAGGCGCGCGAGCTGCTCGACGCTGTCGATGCCACCACCGCCGTCAGCATCGATGCGCTCCGCGGGGCCACCCCAGCCTTCGACCCGCGCGTGCACGAGCTGCGCCCGATCGCCGGCCAGGCCGCCGTGGCCGCCCACATGCTCGCCATGCTGGAGGGCTCCGAGCGGGTCAGCGGACCGGGCGGTAAGCGTCTGCAAGACGCGTACTCGCTGCGCTGCTCGCCCCAGGTCCACGGCTCGGCCCGCGAGGCCTTCGGCTTCTTCGAGAAGCTGATCGGCGCCGACATCGGCGCCGTCACCGACAACCCGCTGGTCTTCTCCGGGCCTGACCAGATCATCTCCGCGGGCAACTTCCACGGCCAGCCTCTCTCCCTGGCCTTCGACGTTCTCCGGCTCGCCCTCGCCGACCTCGCGCAGATCTCCGAGCGGCGGGTCTTCAGGCTGGTCTCCCCGTCCCTGAACGGCCCCGACCTACCGGCCTTCCTCAGCCCGACCTCGGGCGAGTCGAGCGGCTACATGATCGCCCAGTACTCGGCCGCCGCGGTCGTCGCCGAGATTCGCGCCCTCGCCACCCCGGTGAGCATCGACAACGTGCCGACCTCCGACAATCAAGAGGACCACGTGAGCATGGGTATGACCTCTGCGCTGCTGACCCTGCAGGCGATCGAGCGGCTCCGTACGGTGGTCGCGTTCGAGCTGATGTGTGCCTGTCAGGCGCTCGACTGCGACCCCGAGCCGGCGCCGTCTCCCGCCGTCGCCCGGGCTCGGGAGATCGTCCGCGAGACGGTGCCGCCGCTCGAGCACGACCGTCCTCCGGCCACCGACGTCGCCCTGGTCACGGAGACGTTGCGGAGCGGCCGCGTCGGCGAGGTCCTGCGGGCCACGCTCGCCGGCTCGACCGCCGACTGATGGCCGTTCGGCACCAGGCCACCGGTCCGATCGAGGCGGGCCACCTCGAGGCGATGCTGGCGGAGCTGGACGAGATCGGCGTCGGCGCCCAGGGCGTCAACCGCCTGGCCTGGACCCAGGAGGACGCGGCCCTGCGGGACTGGTTCGACGCGCGAGCCGAACGCGTCGGCCTGGAGCCGGTGTCGGACACCGCCGGCAACCGCTGGGCGGTGCCGTCCGACCCGGCGCCGTGGTGGGGGGTCGGCTCCCACCTCGACAGCGTCCGCGACGGCGGGCGTTTCGATGGCCCACTCGGCGTCGCCACCGCGCTGGCGGTGGCCGAGCATTGCGAGCGCCCGATCGCGGTCATCTGCTTCGCCGACGAGGAGGGAGCGCGCTTCAACACCCCGACCTTCGGCAGCCGGGCTCTCGTCGGCCGGCTGGACCTCGACGACGCCCTCGCCCGGGTCGACGACAGCGGCGTCAGCCTCAGCTCGGCGCTCGCCGGGGCCGGGGTCGATCCGGGCAGGCTCGGCGAGGCTCCCGCCTGGCTGGATCGCCTCGCCGGATTCCTCGAGCTCCACATCGATCAGAGCCTCGACGTCCACGCCGCCGGCGCGTCGGTCGGCGTCGTCCGCGCGCTGGCCGCCCGACTGCGCCTGCAGGTCGAGATCCGCGGGCGCGGCGACCACGCCGGGACGACCCCGCGCGAGGAGCGGGCCGACGCGCTGTTGGCGGCGGCGCGACTGATCGCCGCGGTGGACTCCGTCTCCGCCGACCTCGAGGTCGTGCGGGCGACCGCCACCCGCCTCCTGGTCGAGCCGAACGCCTTGACCACGGTGCCCTCCCACGCGCGCCTCTGGATCGATGCCCGCAGCGCCGACGAAGCGGCGCTGTCCGCGTTCGAGGGCGCGCTCCTCGACCACGCGGACGGGTCCCCGTGCGAGTTCCGGTTCAGCGTCGCCGCCCGCAGCCCCGGCATCGAGTTCCACCCCGGGGTGCGCGAGGAGCTTCTGCGCGCCGCTCCCGCCGGCACGCCGGAGGTCGTCTGCTTCGCCGGCCACGACGCCGGGATCATCGGCGCGATGCGCTCCGCCGGCATGGTCCTGGTCCGCAACGCGACCGGCGTCTCGCACACCGCCGCCGAGCACGTCGAGCTCGAGGACGCCGCGGTCGGCGCCAACGCCCTGCTGGCCGCGGTGGAGGCCCTCGGTTGAGCCGGGCCCGCATCCCGGCGATGGTCAACGCGCATTCGCACGCGTTTCAGCGCGGCCTGCGCGGCGCGGCCGAGCGGCCGGCGCCCGAGCTGCACAAGGAGGACGACTTCTGGAGCTGGCGCACCGAGATGTTCCGCCTCGCCGACCGCCTCGACCCGGAGACGATGCGCGAGTCCGCCCGGCGCACCTACGTCGAGATGGCCGCGGCGGGATACGGGACCGTCGGCGAGTTCCACTACGTCCATCATCAGCCCGACGGTCGTCCATACGCGGAGCCCAACGCGATGGCGATCGCCGTCGCCGAAGCGGCGGTGGACGCCGGACTTCGGATCGTGCTGCTTCCCGCCGCCTACCATCGCAACGGCTGGGACGGCGGCGACCGTCCGGCCGAGGGAGGCCAGCGACGTTTCTGCGACCCCGATGTCGAGGTCTTCCTCGCCCGGGTCGAGGCCCTGCGGGCGTGGGCCGACGGGCGCCCCGACGTCATGGTCGGCGTCGCCGCGCACTCGGTGCGGGCGGTTCCCTCCGCCTGGCTGGGCGCGATCGCCGAGTACGCGCGAAGCAACGATCTCGTCCTCCACGTTCACGCCCACGAGCAGCGGCGGGAGCTGGAGGAATGCGCCGAGGAGCACGCGCGCACGCCGGTCGAACTGCTCGCCGAGACCGGCTTCCTCGGCCCGCGGACCAGCATCGTCCACGGCATCCACGTCACCGATGGTGACATCGGCCTTCTCGCCGCGAGCGGCACCACGGTGGTGTCGTGCCCGACCACCGAGGGGAGCCTCGGCGACGGCTGGTTTCCGGCGCTTCGCTACCGCGACGCCGGCGTGAAGACGGCGATCGGGTCGGACTCGCAGGTTCGGATCGATCCTTTCGAGGAGGCGCGCGAGCTGGAGACCGGGGCCCGCCGCGAGCGGCAGACGCGCTTCGGCCTGCTGGCCGACAGCGGCGACCTGTGGCGGGACCTCGTCGATCGCGGCGCCGCCAGCCTCGGCCTCGATCCAGAGATCGCCCGCGGCGAGACGATCGAGATCGATCTCGACCACCCGGACCTGGCCGGGGTCCGGACCGAGGATCTACCGCTCGCGGTGGCCACCTGCGCCTCCGCCGCGACGGTCGCCGGCGCGCGTGGGCGGACCGCTATTTGACGAAGAAGCGGTGGGCGCGCGCGTGCTCCTCGAAGCGGTCGAGGCGGCGCTGGGTGCGGACCGGGTCGGCGTCGCACATCGCCTGCAGGAGCAGGTTGATCGCGACCGTCGGCGCGGCGTGCGAATCGAAGATGAAGCGCGTCCCCACCGCGACCGGCAGCACGTAGTCGGCCTGCTCGGCCACCGGCGAGCGGGGCGGATCGGTGATCGCGACCAGGTGGATCCCGCGCGAGCGGATCCATTTCATCGCCTGCAGGAGCTCCCGCGGGTAGCGCGGGAGGGCGAGGACCAGGGCGGCCGAGGCGCCGGCGTCGGCCGCCACCTCGACCCGCTCGGAGAGGACCGAGCCGGCGCAGTCGAGGACCCGCACGTCGTCGTGGATGCGGCGGGCGAGGGCGGCGAAGTAGTTGGCGAGGCCGCTGCACGAGCGCAGGCCGACCACGAGCAGCGGCTCGGAGCCGAGCAGCCGCCTGCCGGCCTCGCGTAGCGGTTCACGGTCGGCGACTTCGTGCATCAGTACCTGCAGGTTGTCGATCTCGCCCGCGACCGCGGACTCGTACTCGTTGAGGTCCTCCTTCGGCTCGACCGTCGCGTTGGCGTCGACGAGCAGGCGGAGGTGCTGGCGGAACTCGGGGTAGCCGGAGAAGCCGAGCGCCACCGCGAGCCGCGCCACCGAAGGCTGGCTGACGCCGGCCAGCGCGGCGACCTGGTTGCTCGAGAGGTAGGCGGCCTCGGAGGCGTTCTCGACGAACGTCTGCGCGATCCGCCGCTGGGCGGGGGTGAGGCGGAATCCGGCGAAGAACCCGGTGAGCGACTCCGCCATCAGCGTCGCGCGGGCACCGGCGTGCACGCCGTCATCGAACACGCCGATGCCCATCCGGACTCGCTACTCGACCTCGGTGTCCGCGAAGGAGACCAGGCCGGTGCCGTATTTCTCGAAGTAGCCCGCGACGCTCGTCGCCGTGCGTGCCTCCTGCATGAACTCCAGATCCTCGGCGGTCGGCTTGGGATAGGCCGTGCCGAGACCCCAGGGGAAGCTGTGGTGCACCCAGAGGTACATCCGGTTCGCGTAGGCGTACCACTCGGCAAGCACACGGTCGAACTCCTCCTTGGAGGAGATTTCGTCAAACCCATCGACGATCCGATGAATAAATTCCCCGAACTTGACGAATACACAGTAGGCGAGGAAGTCCACGTTGACGAGGTTCGTCCAGGCGAAGACATCCTTGCATTGGTCGAGCGTGAAGCGGTCGTCGGACGCTGCCCGCAGCACGATCGCGGGCGTGATCCAGGTCGAGAGCGCCCGCATGTCGCCGTTCACGAACACCAGATTCGAGAAGTACTGGCCGTAGCTGCCCGCGTCGGACTCGAAGATGCCGAGGCGCATCGCCC
>JAFDWD010000569.1 GCA_018268695.1 Actinomycetota bacterium | reverse complement strand
GCTCCCCAGCGTCGAGCCCGAGTCGGGCTCGCTGGTGCTGCGCGGCGAGGTGAAGAGCGCCGCGCTGGCCGCTGCCGGCGGGGTGCTGGCGGGGGCCGCGACCGTCGCCGCCGTCCGCGCCGTCTCGGCGGCCGGCTCACGGGGGGGCGTCACCCGCCGCCTGGCCCGTCGCCGCCGGCCCGGCAAGGTGATCGCCAGCCGCTCCTTCCTGGTCGACGTCCACCTGCTGGACCGCTGAGCGGCGCTAGCCCCGTGGTAGCGCCCGCGCACCTCGAGGTCGAGGTCCGGCCGCCATCGCCGTTCCGCCTGGGACGAGGCAGCGCCGATCGGACCCTGCGCGTCCAGGGCGGGATCGCGACGCGGCTACTGACCGTCGACCGCGCGCCGATCTTGGCGCGCGCCTGGATGCGCGGGCCGGGACGGGTCGCCTTCCGCGCCGACGCGGTCGACCCGGGGCGGCTCACGATCCCGGTGCCCTGCGAGGAGCCGCGGTGGGCAGGTGGCGAAGAGTTGGCGACGGCGATCGAGCGGATGCGTTTCGCAACGGGCGTCGACGAGGACCTGTCGGCCTTCCACCAGCGCTTCCGCCGCGACCCCCTGGTCGGCCCGATCATCCGCCGCCGTCCGGACTTCCGACCCCACCGTCGGCCGTGGCCTTGGGAGGCGCTCGCCCAGGCGGTCTGCGGGCAGCTGATCGAGGCCAGTCGCGCGGCGGTCATCGAGCGCCGCATCGTCGGGCGCTGGGGGCCCCGGCTCGGCGAGGGGAGGGGAGCCCTCCGCGACACCCCGCCCGCCGCCCTGATCGCCGGCCGCGCGCCGGCCGAACTCCAGTCGATGGATCTCTCCGGCGGACGCTCGGTGGCGTTGCGCAAGCTCGCGGTGCTCGCCGCTTCCGGCCGCTGCGACATCGCCTCGCCCGACTCCGACGCCCGTCTCCTCGCGATTCCCGAAATCGGCCCCTGGACGATCCAGTGCCTCGCTCTCTTCGGTCGCGGCGACATGGACTCCCTCCCCGCCGGCGACCTCGGCTACATCAAGCTGGTCGGCCACCTCGCGAACCTCGGCCGCCGCGCGACCGTCCCCGAGGTCGAAGAGTTCTACGCGCCGTACGAGCCGTACCGGGGTCTGGTCGGGTCGTTGTCCCTGGCGGGCCTGCACCGGATGGTGTCCGATGGGCCGCGGCTGCCGTTGGCGGCCTGAGGCCGGCGCCCGGGGCCGCAGGACGCAAGGCATGGCGGCGAGCCCGGCCGTCTCGCCCGCGCCCCCTGCACGCTTGTCTCGCATAGCGAGACAAGCGTGCAGGGGGCTGGCTGTGGCCGTGGCCGAGACGGCCGGGGTATGAAAGGTGTGGAGGAAGTGCGACGCCGTCCCGGGAGACGTGCGGGAGATGTCGCGAAGTCCACGCTTCCGTGCGTGAGAGCGTGGGAAGTCCTGGATCCGGTGCGTGTTGCACAACACCG
>JAFDWD010000568.1 GCA_018268695.1 Actinomycetota bacterium | reverse complement strand
GCGCGTCGGCGCAGAGCAGGCGGGTGCGGTCGTCGGCGATCCGCTTCGCCGCGGCGGCGACGAAGGCGGGGGAGGAGTCGACGCCGAGGAGGCGCGCCGGGCCGACCGTCGCCCGAATCAGCTCGGTGGTGAAGCCGGGCCCGCAGCCGAGGTCGATCGCGAACGCCGGCGCCGGCCGCGCCCGGGTGACCAGGAACTGGCGGGTGGACTTGGCGAAGGTCGCCGCGAGGAGGGCGAGCCGCCGTGCGGCGAGGTCGGAGTCGCCGAAGGTGTAGTCGCTCATCGGAGTGCCCGGCGCAGCGCCTGCGCCAGGTCCCCTTTGCGTCCGACCTCGACGCCGCCGAGGCCCTGCCACTCCGACACCAGCCGCAGTTCGTCGGCGAGCTCGTGCGCGACCTCCGCCTCCTCGACCCCCGGCTCGGCGAACGCCCCGACCACCCGCAGCACGCCCGCCTGACGGTCGCTTTTCAGGTCCACCCGCGCGACCAGCCGGTCGCCGAGCAGGAACGGCAGGACGTAGTAGCCGTGCACGCGTTTCGGCGCCGGGACGTAGATCTCGATCCGGTAGCGGAAGTCGAAGAGCCGCTCGGTGCGCTCGCGCGCCCAGACCATCGAGTCGAACGGGGTCAACAGCGCCCGCGCCCGGATCCGCCGCGGCACCGCCAGGTCGTGCGGCGCGTAGGCGGGGACGTCCCAGCCCTTCACCGCGACGGTCCGCAGCGCGCCCGCCTCGACCAGCTCGGCCAGCCGGGCTTTCGACTCTTTGCGGGGCAGGCGGAAGTAGTCGCCGAGGTCGGGCTCGGTCGCCACCCCGAGCCGGCGCGCGGCGAAGAGCAGGAGCTCGCGCTGCGCCTCGTCCTCGGGCGGCGTCGGCATCTCCAGGATCGGGGCGGGGAGGACCCGCTCCGGCAGGTCGTAGAGGCGCTCGAAGTTGACCCGCCGCTCCGCCGTCACCTGGCCGGAGAAGAAGAGGTACTCGAGCGCTTTCTTGCCCTCGTTCCAGTTCCACATCTCGCCCGCGCGCCGCTCCCGTTTCGGCGTGCCGACCGCGGCCGCCCGGATCGGCCCCTCCTCGTGGACCTGCTCCAGCACCCGCTTGACCAGCTTCGGCTGGTCCTTGGCGACCCGCGCCACGCCGGTCCAGGCGAGCTCGTCGGCGCGGTCCATGCGCCAGCGCAGCAGCGGCTGCATGTCGACCGGGATCAGCGAGGCCTCGTGGCCCCAGTACTCGAAGAGCTCCCGCCGGTCCATCGGTGACCAGCGGCCCTGCCCGTCCTGATGGGCGGTCAGCCCGTCGAGGGTCTCGCGCGGATACGGCCCCAGGCGCGAGAACAGCGGCATGTAGTGGGAGCGGCTGAAGACGTTGACCGAGTCGAGCTGGACGATCCCGATCGCGTCGAGCGCCCGGCGCAGGTGGCGCACGTCGACCCGCCCCCGCGGCCGCGCCGTCGCCAGGCCCTGCGCCGCGATC
>JAFDWD010000567.1 GCA_018268695.1 Actinomycetota bacterium | reverse complement strand
CGTCGTCGACGGTCGCAACCACGTGCTGTCGCTGCGGACCGAGACGCTCGACGAGGCGACCGACTGGATGGTCCGCCAGCGCGAGATCTGGACCCGCCTGTTCGATGTCGTCGAGGATCACCTGAAGGAGGAGCAGCGATGAACCTGCCGCCAGTCGTGTCGCCCGAGGAGTGGGCCGCCGCCCGCGAGGAGCTTCTGGTCAAGGAGAAGGAATTGACGCGCGCGCGTGACGCGCTTGCCGCCGAACGCCGGCGGATGCCGCGCGAAGCGGTGACGAAGGAGTACACGTTCGAGGGGCCGGGCGGTGAGGTTTCCCTGCTCGACCTGTTCGAAGGCCGCCGTCAGCTGATCGTCTACCGCTTCTTCTTCGACCCCGACGTCAACGGCTGGCCGGAGCGCGGCTGCCGCGGCTGCTCCTTCGGCGCCGACCAGGTCGCCCACCTCGCCCACCTGAACGAGCGCGACACCACCCTCGCCTACGCCTCGCGCGCGCCGCAGGCGGAGATCGCCCGGCTGCGCGAGGAAATGGGATGGGAAGTGCCCTGGTACACGCTCACCGACGATTGGGACCTCGACTTCGGGGTCGACGAATGGCACGGCCACAACGTCTTCATCCGCGAGGGCGACGACGTCTTCCGCACCTACTTCGTCGACAAGCGCGGCGACGAAGCCCTCGGCACCACCTGGAGCTACCTCGACATCACCCCGCTCGGGCGCCAGGAGAAGTGGGAGGACTCGCCCGAGGGCTATCCGCAGACTCCGGCATATGTGTGGTGGAACTACCACGACGCATATGAGGGAGGCGAACCATTCACGCACGCCCTCTCCGACGCGACCGCGGACCAAAGGGGCGCGAACAGTGTCTGACGCGACCTCCTCGGAGATCCTCGTCATCGAGCGCACCTTCCAGGCGCCCGCGACCGCCGTCTTCGACGCCTTCACCCATGAGGACGTGCTGCGCCGCTGGTGGCACGCGCGGAGCGCCTGGACCACGCCCGAGGCGAGTGTCGACCTCCGGGTCGGCGGCGCCGTCCGCGTCGTCATGCGCGACACCGACGGCGACACCCACGGCGGCGGCGGTCACTACACCGTCGTCGACCGCCCTCACCGGCTCGCCTTCACCTGGATCTGGGACCGCTCCGAGGAAGCGCGGGAGACGCTGATCGAGATCGCCTTCGCCGAGTCCGGCGGCGCGACGACCGTCACCTTCACCCACTCGAACCTGCTCGACGAGGCCACCGCCCGCGATCACGAAGACGGCTGGAACGGCTGCTTCGACAACCTCGAGCGGACGCTCGCCGAGGCCGAAGGCGCGGTGGGCTGATGCTCCCGCTCGGGCACATCGCGGGCATCCCGGTCGAGGAGACGGCGCTCAGCTTCGGCCCGGTGCTGCTGGCGAGCGGCGGGGTCCTCGGCCTGAAGCTGCGGAACCGCTGGGCACGCCTCCGCGGCCGGCGGCGAGGCGATTGACCGAGCGGGCGCGGAGTCGTAGGCTCACGCCGTGCTCCGCCGCGCCGCCTCCGCCTTCGTCGCGCTCGCCCTCCTGGGCATCGCGGTGACCGGCGCCGCCGCGGCGATCGCCGCCGCGCCGACCAAGGTCTACGTCGAGACCGACATCGTCAGCCAGGAACTCGCGTACCGGCCGCATGCGATCGGGCTCCCCGCCGACGGCACCTTCGCCATGACCGGGATCAAGTACGCGAGCTACGGCGGGCCGGCCGCCACCGCGACGGCGCGCGCCTACGTCCGCGGCTGCACCCCGAACTGCGCGCAGGGCAAGGTCTACCGGCCCGCCGCGACCCTGCGCTTCGAATCACAGGCGCAGTGCGGCACCAAGACGATCTACTCGAAGCTGCGCTACAAGCTCGAAGGAGCGCTGCCCGCCGACTTCCGCCGCCAGGGCGTCCTCGACCTCCGTCCGGCCGGCCCGGAAGGCTGCTGAAACCCCCACCAAAACCCGCTGTGCCGGGGGAACGACCTACGGCGCGGCTACGGTTTTCGGGATAAGTCCGCGTTGAAATGCGGAGCACCGAGAAGTTCGGAGGATGATCCATGGCACTGATAGGCAAGGACGACCT
>JAFDWD010000566.1 GCA_018268695.1 Actinomycetota bacterium | reverse complement strand
TCCCTTCGAAGCGGCCCACCGGCGGGCTGTCCGGCCCTTCGTTGTGGACCTGGGCGACGCGCGCGTCGCCCTGCCAGGCCAGCTTGGTCAACGTGAAGGTGCGCTCGGTGCCGCCCGTATCCAGCTTGACCGTGGCGACCGCCGGATCGCCTTCGACCGTCATCGAGCCGGAGCTGACCAGTGCGCCCTGGGTGCCGAGGCCCTGCGCGACGCCGATCACGGCGCCAAGCGTGCCGGCTTTTTCGGTCGGGTCGTTGCCGCCGTTGGTGAGTTCGTATTCGCCCTCGTATTCGGAGGCTTCGCCGCCCCAGCCGGGATTGTTCGGTTCGGCTTCCTGGATCTGCTTCGCCGCCGGCGGACTGGCGGTGTAGCGCTCCGCGTCGCCGAGCACTTTGAATTCGACCGGCCAGGGGCCGCCGCCATGCAGGCGAAGCTGGCCCTTGACCCGATCGCCTTCCGGGTTGAAGAGCTGCAGTTCGCCGTCCGGGGTGACCTGCCCGTACTGGGCGGAGGCGCCGACCTTCAGCGCGGTGAACCCGAGCCCCTTGCCGTTCGCCAGCTCCTTCGGCGGATAGAAGGTGAAGAGGCCGGTTTCGATTTCCCCGGTCGGGCCGTAGGAATAGAACTGCGAGATCCCGACCAGGAACTGCGGCGAGGAGCCCTCCTCGAATTCGAACTTCATCTCCCCGCTGCGGATGCTCGCGCCGCTGCCGACTGCGGTCAGCACGTAGCGGTTTTCGAAGGGGGCCTGCACCTGCACCGGAACGACGACCTTCGGCTGCGGATACCCGGTGGTCGCGCCGGTGGTCGCCCAGGCGACGCCGACGCTCGCCAGAAGGGCGAGGACGCCGGCGAGGACGACGATCAGCTTCAGCCGCCTCACGATTCGCTCACCGGGACTTCCGCGCAGGCTTTGAGGCCTGCCGCTTCGGCGCGTTCGCCGAGCTTGATTTCCACCAGACCCGCCGAGAGTTCGCGGACGGCGTCGAAGTTTTCGCTCAGCGCCGCGTTGCTCATCGAGGTGAGGACCGGGATCGCTTCTTCGAGGCCATCGACGTAGGCCGTCTCGGCGGCGCCCGAGGGACCGAGGGCGGCGACTTCCTTGTGCAGCCTTTCGATCAGTTGTTCGGTGTCCTGCAGGTACCGGACGACCTGTTCCTGCTGGGGGATGCCGAGGGCGCTGATCGCCCCGTTGGCCTTCCGACAGGCCGCTTCGGCACCGGAGGCGAAGTCGCTGCTACCGCCCCCCGAGGAGCCCGAGCCCCCGCCGCCGCAGCCGGCGAGCACCATCGCGCCGAAGGCGACGATGGCGAGAAGGGAAGCGAAGGACCGGAACTTCGT
>JAFDWD010000565.1 GCA_018268695.1 Actinomycetota bacterium | reverse complement strand
GCTTCGCCGTCGCCTATGCCTAGAGCACGTGAGACTTCATCGACCGGAGGCGCCCGTCGGGGCCGCCGTGGCGCCGACCGCGCCCGTCCCCGCAAATACACGCGGGTCAACTCCGAAGTAGTCGATTACAAGGACCTTAACCTTCTGCGCCGTTTCCTCTCCGACAAGGGGAAGACGCGCGGCCGTCGAGTCACCGGCCTTTCCCGCGCCCACCAGCGTCAGCTGTCGGTGGCCGTGAAACGGGCGCGCGAGATCGCGCTGCTCCCGTACGTCGGAGAGCGTTGATGGCACAGGCGATCCTCCTGGCCGACGTCGAGAATCTCGGCGAGCGCGGCACCGCCGTCGACGTCGCCCCCGGCTACCTGCGCAACTACCTGATGCCGCGCAAGCTGGCCCAGCCCGCCACCCCTGGCGCGCTCGAGGAAGCTCAGCGCCGCATGGAGGCCGCCGAACGCGCCGCCCAGGCCCGCGTCGCCCGCGAAGCCGAAGCCGCCGGCCTCCTCTCCAAAACCGTGCTCACGATCCACGAGCGCGCGGGCGAGGACGGACACCTCTTCGGCTCCGTCGGCCCCCAGCAGATCGTCGATGCCCTCCGCGAGGCCCGCGACCTCCGCATCGACAAACGCAAAGTCATGCTCGACCAGCCGATCCGCCAGATCGGCACCTTCATGGTCGAGATCGACCTCGGCGACGGCAACATCGCTGCGGTCAAGACGATCATCTCCGAGTCCAAATAGGGCCTGAGGTGGCGTGGGGGCGCCTCGCGGTGTCCTCGGTCGCTCCCTTCGGGTCACGCACTGGAGTGCGCTCCCCTCAGCTCGCTTCCCTGCGTCCTTGCGAGGCTGGCCCACGCCACCTCAGGTCGGCGCTGGGGTGAGGTGGGAATTCTTTTCCGACGTAATTGCGCCCTCGCCGTTTCGGCCGGGATAGCGGCTCTGGTTTGATCGTCAACGTCTCGCCTCTCCCGCCTTTCCCCCTGTTCCGCCGACCCACCCTCTATCCCTAATCCCCTGAATGTCTCCGTCTCCGGCCAGCCACGTCCCCCCGCAGAACATCGAGGCCGAGGAGTCCGTCCTCGGCGCGATGCTGGTCGCCGAGCCGACGCTGACCCGGGTGATCGACGAGGTCAAGCTCAACGCCGCCGACTTCTACCTCGACCGCCACCGGGCGATCTTCGAAGCGATCCACAACCTTTACGCCGCCTCGAAGCCGGTCGACGAGCTCTCCGTCGCCGAGTCGCTGACGCAGACGAACAAGATCGACGAGGCGGGCGGCAAACACTACGTCTCGGAGCTGGCCGCGAAGGTGCCCGCCGCGGGCAACGCGAAACACTACGCCGAGATCGTCCAGCAGAACTCGCTGCTGCGCCGACT
>JAFDWD010000564.1 GCA_018268695.1 Actinomycetota bacterium | reverse complement strand
GAGAAGGTGAGGTAGGTGGACCAGAGCGGGCGCAGCTTGGTCAGGGACATGCCGTTGGCGATCGCCGCCGACTCGTGCTCGCGGATCCCGAGGTGGAGCTGGCGGCCGGCGTAGTTGCCGGGCTCGAGGTCGAGGTCGCCGTCGAAGGTGAGGCGGACCGAGGTCGAGTCGGTGAGGTCGGCGGAGCCGGCGATCAGCCAGGCCAGGTGCGCGCCGATCGCGTTCTCGACCTGGTTGGAGGCCTTGCGGGTCGCCATGCCCTTGGCTTCGTCGGCCTCGAAGGAGGGGATCGCGGCGTCCCAGCCGTCGGGGAGCTCACGCCGCTGCATCGCGTCGATCTGCGCGGCGTGGGCCGGGGACTCGGCTTTGAGGGACTCGAAGCGGAGCATCCAGGCGGCGTGGGCTTCGGCGCCGCGCTTGCCGACGCCCGCGGCGAAGTGCTCGCGGACGCCGTCGGGGACGAGGAACTGGGCGTCTTCCGGCCAGCCGTAGACACGCTTGGTCTCCTTGACCTCCTCTACCCCGAGGGGCTCGCCGTGGGCGGCGCTCGTGTCCTGCTTATGCGGGGACCCCCAGCCGATGTGCGAGTCGACGATGATCAGGGTCGGGCGGTCTTCCTCGCGGTTGAACTCCTCGAAGGCGCGGTCGAGCAGCGTCAGGTCGTTGGCGTCGCCGACCCGGGTGACGTTCCAGCCGTACCCCATGAAGCGGGCGGCGACGTCGTCGTCATAGGTGAGGCGGGTTTTCCCATCGATCGTGATGTGGTTGTTGTCGTAGATCCAGCAGAGGTTGTCGAGCTGGAGGTGGCCCGCCAGCGAGGCGGCTTCGCTCGAGACGCCCTCCATCAGGCAGCCGTCGCCCGCCAGCGCGTAGGTGTCGAAGTCGAAGAGGTCGGAGCCGCCCGCGTCGTAGGTGGCGTGCAGCCACTTGGAGGCGATCGCCATGCCGACCGAGGTGGCGACGCCCTGGCCAAGCGGGCCGGTGGTCGTCTCGACCCCGGAGGTCCAGCGGTACTCGGGGTGGCCGGGGCAGCGCGAGTCGAG
>JAFDWD010000563.1 GCA_018268695.1 Actinomycetota bacterium | reverse complement strand
CTCTCTTACGAACACGCGACCGATTTCGACGCCGGGCCCTCAACCCCTGCGGCCTTCTCGTCCAGACGGTGCGACCGCTTTAAATTCGGCGTAAAACCGGCGCAAAACGCCGGTCAACGGGTTTAACATCGCCTTCATGCTCAGCACCGATCCCGAGGTCCAGCAAGGCGGTCGCGTCCTCGTCGTCGAGGACGACGCCGACATCGCCGACGTTCTGCGCCGTTCCCTTCGCAACGAGGGATACGAGGTCCCCACGTCCGCCGACGGCGTCGAGGCGCTCGACGTGGCCGTCGGGTTCGTCCCCGACCTCGTCGTGCTGGATCTGGGCCTGCCGGGCCTGGACGGGATCGAGGTCTGCCGCCGCCTCCGTCAGGAGGGCGACGTGCCGATCCTGATGCTGACCGCGCGCGCCGAGACCGAGGACCGGGTCACCGGCCTCGACAGCGGCGCCGACGACTATCTGGTCAAGCCTTTCGAGCGCAAGGAGCTCCTGGCCCGCATCCGCGCCCTGCTGCGCCGCCGGCCGCCGCGCGGTGCCGCCTCATTGGAGGTCGGTGACCTGCAGCTCAATCCCGATACCCGTGAGGTGCACCGGGGCGACCGCGAAATCGAGCTGACCAACCGCGAGTTCGAGCTGCTCGAGTTCCTGATGCGCAACGAGCGCCTGGTCGTCTCTCGTGAGCGCCTGCTCGACGAAGTCTGGGGATACGACCCGATGGCGGCCACGAACACCATCGACGTCTTCATCTCCAACCTGCGACGCAAGCTCGAGGCCGGCGGCGAGCCCCGCCTCCTGCACACCAAACGCGGCGCGGGGTACGTCCTCAAAGACTGATGGTCGCCAAGGCGCGCAGCGGGACCGCGGCCTGGCTGTGGCGAGTTCTGCATCCTGCCGCCTGGCCGGTCCGCTGGCGCATCGCCGCGGTCTCCTCCGGCCTCACCCTGGTGATCCTGATGATCTTCGGTGGGGTGATCGGCCAGATCGCCACCAGCCGGATCCGCGACGACTTCAACGGCGAGGTCAACAACGCGGTGGAAATCCTCGCCAGCGAATTCACCGTCCAGTACCCATTGGTGGGCGAACCGGAAGTGCGAGGCCCCAACGTCGGTCCCTACGTCCTCCCCGACGACGCCGCCGTGCGGATCTTCGACCGCGGGGGCCGCGAACGCCTGCATTCGAAGGGGTATCGAGAGCTGCCCAAACCGAAGCCCGGGATCAAGGAAGAAAACGGACTGCGGATCGTGACCGTGCCACTCTCCAAGGAAGGCGTGGCAACCGGTTACGTCCAATACGGCCGCAGCACCGCCCACGTGGACGACACGATCGACCGCATCTGGTTCCTCATCGCCGCCGGGATCCTCGGCGGCACGGCACTGGCCTCGCTGGCGGGGGTGGCGATCGCGGCGCGGGCGATGCGGCCGATCGCGGCGCTCACCGCGAGCGCCAAGGAAGTCTCCGAGACGCGGGATCCCTCCCATCACATGCCCCGCTCCCCGGCCGAAGACGAGGTCGGCGAACTTGCCGACACCCTGGAGCAGATGCTGCGCTCGCTGGACGGCGCGCGCGCGGAGCGCGAGCAGGCGCTGCAGCAGCAGCGCGAGTTCGTCGCCGACGCCTCCCACGAGTTGCGCACGCCGCTGACGAGCGTGCTCGCGAACCTGGAGCTTCTGCAGGCCTCGCTGGCGGGACCGGGCCAGGCCGAAGACCGCGAGGTCGTCGACTCGGCGCTGCGCTCCTCGCGCCGGATGAGCCGCCTGGTCTCCGACCTGCTGCTGTTGGCGCGCGCCGACGCCGGTCGCCTCGCCGCCCACAAGCGCGTCGATCTGGCCGAAGTCGCGGGTGATGCCGCCCTTGAGGCGATGCCGCTGATGGGCAACCGCGTGTTCGAGATCGACAACGACCGCCCGCTGCGGGTCGAGGGCAGTTCCGACGAGCTTCACCGGATGATCCTCAACCTGCTCGACAACGCCGCGCGCCACACGCCCGACGGGGCGACGATCGAACTTCGCCTCTCCGAGCAGGGCAGCGACGCCGTGGTCGAAGTCGCCGACGATGGCCCCGGCATCCCGCCGGCGATGCGGACCCAGATCTTCGACCGCTTCGTCCGCGGCGAAGGCCCCGCCGACACCGCCCGCGGCACCGGCACCGGACTTGGCCTGGCGATCGTCAGCGCCGTCGCCGCGTCCCACGGAGGCACCGTCGAAGCGACCGAATCGGCCTCCGGCGGAGCCCTCTTCCGCGCCCGCATTCCGATCGCCACAGAGGCCCCCTCCGGCAAGAAGCATTCAACTTCGATCTTTTAGGACGGCTTTAGTTCTCGGTCCTAGATTCCCCGGTGGACGAGACACTAGCCCGCCGGGATTCTCCCCAGACACTGTCCCGGCGGGCTTTTTTATGCTCTGGGGCGGCGTGAGGGCGCCTCGCGGTGTCCTCGGTCGCTCGCCTCGGGTCACGCACCTGAGTGCGCTCCCCTCGGTTCGCTTCCCTGCGTCCTTGCGAGG
>JAFDWD010000562.1 GCA_018268695.1 Actinomycetota bacterium | reverse complement strand
ATGGCGTTCCGGCGCGAGTGGCAGCTGAAGCTGCACGCCGCGGGCTGGGCCGGGATCTCCTGGCCGAAGGAGTACGGCGGCCGCGGCGCGACGATGATCGAGCAGGCGATCTTCGTCGGCGAGGCGGCGGCGCAGGAAGCGCCGAGCCCGGCCAACGTGCTGGGCCTGGCGATGGGCGGCCCGGTCGTCATCGCCCACGGCACCGAGGCGCAGAAGTCGCGCTACCTGGAGCCGATCCTGACCGGCGAGGAGATCTGGTGCCAGGGGTTCTCGGAGCCCGAGTCCGGCTCCGACCTGGCCTCGCTGAAGACGCGCGCGGTGAAGGACGGTGACGAATGGGTCGTCACCGGGCAGAAGGTCTGGACCACGTTCGCGCAGTACGCGAAGTGGTGCATGCTCGTCGCCCGCACCGATCCCGACGCACCCAAACACCAGGGCCTCACCTACTTCCTGATGGACATGGAGCAGGAGGGGGTCGAAGCCAAACCGCTGGTACAGATCACCGGCGAGGGCGAGTTCAACGAGGTCTTCATCAACGAGGCGCGGATCCCCGACGAGAACGTCGTCGGCGGGGTCGGCAACGGTTGGACGGTGGCGATCACGACGCTGATGAACGAGCGCGCCGGGCTCGCCTTCGGGGCGATCGCCGGGATCCAGAACAGCCTCGGCCGGTTGGCGGCGCTCGCGCAGGAGGTGCGCGAGGAGGGCGGCTCGACCGCCGCCGAGGATGCCTACTTCCGCCAGCGCATCGCCCAGCTATTCATCGAGGCGGAGACGATGCGGCTGAACGCCTACCGCGGGCTGACCAAGACGATGGAGTCCGGCATCCCCGGCCCGGAGGGGTCGCTGGGCAAGTGGCAGTGGGCCGACATCAACCAGGATCTGACCGAGCTGGCGCTCGAGATCGAGGGGACCTGGGCGGCGCTCGCGCGTGGCTCCGACGGGGCGATCGCCAACGGCACCTGGCAGTACAACTTCCTCCGCTCGCGGGCGAACTCGATCGAGGGCGGCACCACCGACATCCTCAAGAACATCATCGCCGAGCGGGTGCTCGGTCTGCCGCGGATGCGTTAGGAGAGGGAGCGGCCTTGTATTTCGATCTCACCGACGAGCAGGAAGCGATCCGTCAGACCGCGCATGACTTCCTCGCCTCGCGCTTCAAATCGGAGCGGATGCGGGAGATCGCGGGAAGCGAGGACGGCACCGACGAGTCCGGCTGGAAGGAGATGGCCGAGCTCGGCTGGGCCGGGCTGGCGCTGCCGGAGGAGTGGGGCGGACAGGGCCTCGGCAGCGTCGACCTCGCCGTCCTCTTCGAGGAGATGGGCTACGCCCTCGCTCCCTCGCCGCTCTTCTCCAACACCGTCGTCGGCCTGGCGCTCGCGGGCAGCGCGTCGGACGAGCAGAAGGAGCGCTGGCTGCGCCCGCTTGCCGAGGGGACCGCGCGCGGGACGCAGGCGATGGTCGACGCGGGCTCGACCGGCACGCCCGGCGCCTACCCGATGAAGGACGAGCCCGACGGCGACGGCGTCGTCCTCGACGGGAAGAAGCAGCTGGTCGCCGACGCCGCGGGCGCCTCGTTCTTCCTCGTCGCCACCGCCGACGGCCGTCGCCACGTCGTCCCCGCCGACGCCGACGGGCTGAGCGTCACCCCGGAGATCTCGATCGACACCACCCGCCGCCTCTCCACGGTCACCTTCGAGGGCGTCCGCGTCCCTGCCGAGAACACGCTGCCCGGCCATGGCGCCGAGTTCCAGCGCGTCTACCTGCTCGGGGCGGTGGCGCTTGCCGCCGAGTCGACCGGGATCGCGCAGCGCACCCTCGACATGGCGGTCGCCTACGCCAAAGACCGCGAACAGTTCGGCCGGCCCATCGGTGCCTACCAGGCGGTCTCGCACCGTTGCGCGCAGATGCTGCTGGAGACCGAGAACTCGCGCTCGGCGGTCTACGGCGCCGCCTGGGCGGCCGACGCCGACCCGGACGCCTTCCCGCTCTCGGCCTCGATGGCCAAGGCGTATGCCTCCGACGCCGGCTGGCGCGTCCCGGACGCATCGATCCAGGTCCACGGCGGCATCGGGTTCACCTGGGAGCACGACCTGCACTTCTTCCTCAAGCGCGGCCGGGCGAACGCCTCGATGTATGGCGACGCGCGCTGGCATCGCGAGCAGGTCGCCAAGCGAGTCCTCGCTCCCGCTTGAGCGCGCTCGAGCGGATCTCGGTCGCCGCGATCGGCAACTCGATCGCCGATCTCGAGGCGGAGACGCTGCGCGCCGAGGCGGCCGGGATCGAGTGCGTCTGGGCGCCGGAACTCTTCCGCGCGGCCGACACCCAGGCCGCCTATCTGGCAGCGAAGACCGAGCGGATCGGCGTCGGCACCGGCATCACCTGGGCCTTCACCCGCAGCCCCTTCGTCCACGCGATCACCGCCCTGGACATCGACGAGATGTCGGGTGGGCGCTTCCGCCTCGGCCTCGGCTCCGGGGTCAAACGCCTCAACGAGACCTGGCACAACGCCGACTACGGTCGGCCCGCGCCGCACCTGCGCGAGGCGATCGAGGCCACCCGGCTGATCATGCGCCAGGCGGGCAAGGGCGAACCGATCCGTTTTCAAGGCGACTACTACGACATCGACATCAAGGGCTGGGTCCGCCCGCACCCGCTCGCCCGTGAGACGCCCCCGCCGATCTACGTCGCCGCCCTGCAGGCGGGTATGTCGCGGATGGCCGGCGATGTCGGCGATGGCCTGATCGGCCATCCGATCCAGAGCCTGATGTGGATCGACGAGGTGGTCCGACCCGGCTTCGAAGGTGGCCTCTGGCGCTCCGGCAGAGATCGGAAGGACTTCGACTACATCCCGACGGTCTGCTGTGCGATCGACGACGACGAGGGCCGCGCCCTCGACATGGCCCGCCGCACGATCGCCTTCTACGCCACGGTCAAGACCTACGCCCCCTTGTGGGAGATGCACGGCTTCGAGTCGGCCGCCGCCGAGGCCGCCGAGGCCTTCCGCCGCGGCGACCTCGCCGCGGTCCCCGCCGCGATCCCGGACGAGATGGTCGAGGCCTACTGCGCCGCGGGCCCCCTCGACAAGGTCCGCGAACGAGTCGAGGCGACCGCGAAGCGAGCCGACGCCCTCTTCCTCACCCCGCCGACCTACTTCATCTCCCCCGAGGAGCTGAGCGAGTTCCAGAACCGCATCATCGACGCGTTCGGGCCGGCCGGATAGGGGCCTCCGAAGGTAAGGGACGCAAGGGTCT
>JAFDWD010000561.1 GCA_018268695.1 Actinomycetota bacterium | reverse complement strand
GGCAGCGGTCAGCCGCCGGATCGGGGCATCGAGGTCCTCGAAGGCCTCGGCGCCGATCAGCGCCGCCACCTCCGCCCCGACCCCGCAGGAGCGGGTCGCCTCGTGGGCGATCAGCACCTTGCCGGTCTTCCGCGCGCTCGCCAGGATCGCCTCGGTGTCGAGCGGACAGAGCGTCCGCAGGTCGAGCACCTCGATGTCCTCGTCGAGCGCCTCGGCCGCGGCCAGCGCCAGCGGCACCGAGGACCCGTAGGCGATCACGGTCAGCTCGCCACCCTCGCGGGCCACCCGCGCCTCGCCGATCGGCACCGTGTACTCGCCGTCCGGCACCTCGCCGCGCACGCGGCGGTAGAGGCCCTTGTGCTCGAGGAAGCAGACGGGGTTGGGATCGCGGATCGCGCTCACGAGCAGGCCCTTGGCGTCGGCCGCGGTGGCCGGCGCCACCACCTTCAGCCCCGGCGCCTGGAGGAACCAGGCCTCCGGGTTCTGCGAGTGGAAGGGGCCGCCGGAGAAGCCGCCGCCGGAGGGCAGCCGGACGACCAGCGGCACGCTCTGACCCTGTCGGTAGTGGAGCTTCGCCGCCACGTTCACCAGCTGGTCGAACCCGCAGGCGATGAAGTCGGCGAACTGCATCTCGCAGACCGGCCTCATGCCCTCGATCGCCGCGCCGGTCGCGGCGCCGACGATGGCGTTCTCGGCCAGCGGCGTGTCGAGCACCCGTTCGGGGCCGAACTCGGCGGCGAAGCCGTCGGTCACCTTGAAGGCGCCGCCGAACGCGCCGATGTCCTCGCCCAGGCAGAACACCGATTCGTCGCGCCGCATCTCCGTGCGGAGGCCGTCGGAGATCGCCTCCAGGTAGGTCAGCTCGGCCATCAGGCGGCCCTCCTCTCGGGCGTCGGCTCCGCCCACCCCGACCACGGCGCGACGCCGTCGCCGAGCGGCTCCCAGCGGTCGGCGAAGACGCCCTCCAGGGCGCTCGCAGGCTCCGGCATCGGCGACGCCAGAGCTCGCTCGGCGCACTCGGCGACGTACTGGCGCACTTCCTCGCCGATCCGCCCGACCTCCTCGGCGTCGAAGCCGAAGTCGTCGACCAGCCGCGACGCGTAGCTCGCGATCGGGTCGCGCTCCTCCCACTCGGCGAGCAGCTCCGGCGGCACGTAGCCCATGTCGTCGTGGGCACCGTGGCCGTGCATGCGCATCGTCTGGCACTCGACCAAGGTCGGCCCGCCACCGCCGCGCGCCCGCTCGACCGCCGCGTGGACGGCGGCGAACACCGCCTCGACGTCGTTGCCGTCGACTTCGACGCCGGGCAGCCCGTAGCCCTCCGCCCGTTCGACCGGATCGGCGGCGAACTCGAGCTCGTTCGGCGTCGAGTAGGCGAAGCGGTTGTTCTCCAGCACGAAGACGACCGGCAGCCGCTGGATCCCGGCGAAGTTCATCGCCTCGTGCCACTGGCCGTTGGCGGTCGAGCCCTCGCCGAAGAAGGTCAGCGCCACCCGGTCTTCGCCGCGCATCTTCATCGCCAGCGCCATCCCGTTGGCGACCAGCGCCATGTCGGGCAGCATCGACACCATCCCCACGCACCCCAGCGAGCGGTCGCCGAAGTGCAGGTTGCCGTCCTTGCCGCCGGTCACTCCGCCGGACCGGCCCATGTAGTTGGCGAGGTAGCGATCCGGGGTCACCCCGCGCACGAAGTGCGCGCCGAGGTCCCGGTGCAGGATGCAGAGCCGGTCCCGCGGCGCCAGCGCGAACGCCGCCCCCACCGAGATCGCCTCCTGCCCGCGGCCGTCGTAGAACGACCCCGGCACCTTGCCCTGTTTGTAGAGGTTGAGGGCCCTCTCCTCGGCGGCCCTCATCATCGTCATGTACCTGAGCAGCTCGGCCCGGTCGGACCGGGTCAGCAGTGCAGGGTCGAGCGGAATCGCGGCACCCATCACCGCGCTCGCGTCGCTGAGCGTCATATCTCTCGCCTCTCGGTTCTGGCCCCGCTTCGGGATCGCCTCCGCCGGGCCGGTTGTCGCGGCTCCGGGATCACCGGGGCACCGCG
>JAFDWD010000560.1 GCA_018268695.1 Actinomycetota bacterium | reverse complement strand
GAAGTCGGTCGAGCGCTCGGGCACGAAGTCGAGCCGCGTCTGGGTGGCTTGGTTGCCGCGCCCGGTCTTCTGACCGGCGCCGATGGCAACCATCGATTGGTCCTGTTGGTAGCCCGCTCCCGCCGGATCCGAGCTGGGATGCAGGAAAGAGGTGAGCCTCTGCTCCTGATATTCCTTGAGCACGGGGTGCCCGACGTCGGGGGCGACGACGAGGACTGAAGCTATGAGGACGGTCATTACACCGCCGATTGCCGCAAAGTGGGGCCATGGGACTCCCCCGAAGTACATCACGGCGAGCGTCCCGACGACGAGCACCAGTGAGGTGCCGAGGTCTGGCTGGAGGAAGACCATTGCCGCCGGAGCCAGTCCCAGAGCCAGATAACGGATCGTTCGGCGGATCGGCGAGCCGCGTCTCGCACCGTCGATGACAAACCCCGCGAGGGCGAGGACAAGCAGGAGCTTCGCCAGCTCGGAGGGCTGGAACGAGAAAAACGGGAGTTCGAAAGAGCGCCGCGAACCGAGCGCCGCGAAGCCGAATACGAAGACCAGCGCGATCGAGACGCAGACGAAGGTGTAGATGCCGACCCGCAGCTCGCGGAAGCGCGAGTAGTCGATACGGGAGACGACGAACATGGCGACGATGCCGACGATGCCGTAGATCGCCTGCCGCTCGACGTAGTAGTTCGGGCTGCCAGGGACGTCGTGGGTGGTGGCCTGGCCGAGGGTGAAGACGCTGAAGGCGATCAGGCCGAAGGCGGCGAAGGCCAGCACCCAGTCCATCCGGGCGAGGCCGAGGCGTTCGCCGATCGTCGGGCGGTCGTCGAAGAGCTCGGGCCGCGCCTGCCGCGCCCGCGTCGCGTACATCATCCGCCTTCACCGGTCCCTTCGGCGCCTTCTTCCACGTAAGGGACTTCTTCGTAGCCTTCTTCTTCGACGGTGGTTTCTTCGCCGGTCACTTCGGTTTCGCCGGTCGATTCGCCGAATTCGCCTTCGTAGCCTTCTTCGGCTTCCTTGGTTTCTTCTTCGGTTTCCTTGTTCAGCGTCTTCTGGAAATACGCTTCGAGGATCTGCTTGTTGGCGGGCGCCGCCGATTCGGCACCGAAGCCGCCTTCCTCGACCGTCACCACGGTGACGATGTTCGGGTTGGGGTAGGGCGCCAGCGAGATGAACCAGGACTGGTTGTAGGCGTGGCCCGCGCGTTCCGCGGTGCCGGTCTTGCCCGCGATCGGGACCGGGAATTCACCGAACACCGGCGTAGCCGTCCCCCCCGGCCCCGACGTCGCCAGGTGCAGCCCTTCCATGATCAGCTGCCGCGTTTCGGGCTTGATGTCGACGTGCCGTCGCGGGCCCGGATCGATTTCGCGCAGAACCCGTCCCGCCGGATCCATCACTTCCATGGCGAGATGCGGGGTGACGACCGTGCCCCCGTTGCCGAGCGTTGCGTAGGCGATCGCCATCTGCAGCGGGTTCGTCTGCAGGTCGCCCTGGCCGACGGCGAGCTGCACGTCGTCGCCCTGTGACCACGGGCGTTCGGTCAGTTCTTCTTCGAAGAGTTCGTCACGCCACTGCTTGCTCGGGACGAGGCCTTCCGCCGACGGCCCGGTCGGCAGGTCGATCCCGGTCGGGTCGCCGATCCCCATCTTGTGGGACCAGTTCTGCAGGTCGTTGTTGTCCCACATCCGCGCGCCGAGCTTGTAGAAGTAGACGTCCGAGGACACTTCGATGGCGTGGGTAAGGGAAATCGGGCCGTTGATCGCGCCTTCGGAGTTTTCGAATTTCTGCCCGGCGAGTTCGATGTAGCCGTTGTCGTCGACCACGGTCGAGCCGGTGACGTAGCCGTTTTCGAGCCCCGCCAGCGCGGTCATGAGCTTGTAGGTCGAGCCCGTGGGGTACGCCGATTCGACCGCGCGGTTGAAGATCGGGGTTCCGTTCGCTTCCGATGACAGTTCTTCGTACTTCTTGGTGCTGAGGTTGGTCCAGACGCCCGGATCGTAGGTCGGGTAGGAGCCCATCGCGAGGATTTCGCCGGTGTGGATGTTCATCGAGACGAAGGCGCCGGCCCCGCGTTCGGAAAGTGCCTGTTCTCCGGCCTTCTGCATCGCCGGGTTGATCGAGAGTTTCAGGTTCTTCCCCGGGACCGGCGGGGTCGAGGTGAGGTTGCCACCAGGGGTCGGCTCCCCCATCGCGTTCACCTGGTAGCGGGACGTCCCCGGCGTCCCACGCAGGACGTTGTCGTAGGTGTACTCCAGTCCTTCCTTGCCGACGATTTCGCCCGGTTCGAGGCCTTTGTACGGGCCTTCTTTCAGCTCTTCTTCGTCCACCTCACCCGAGTGCCCGAGGATCTGGGCCGCCTCCTGTTCCTCCGGGTAATTGCGGACGAAGACCTTTTCCACGGTCACGCCGGGGAACTTCCCAGGGTGTTCTTCGATGTAGTAGATGAGCTGGTAGCCGACATCGTTGCGGATCGTGATCGGCGCCCCGGCGGCCACCACGCCTTCTTCTTCTTCGATCCGTTCGAGGACCCGCGGCAGTTTCATGTGGACGAGGGCACCGATTTCACGCAGCTCCGCGTTGCGCGCCGCTTCTTCGGTCGGCAGCTTCGAGGTGTCGACCTGAAGCGCCAGGCTGGTCCGGTTGTCGACCAGGACTTCCCCGTTGCGGGCGACGATCTTCCCCCGCGGCGCGACGATTTTGGTCGAGCGGGTGCGGTTGTTCTTCGCTTCGGCCAGATTTTCGGCGCCGTCGAGGATCTGCAGGGACCAGAGGCGGAAGAAGAGGATCGCGAAGAGGACCACGGCAACGCCGCCGACGACGGCGATCCGCAGCGCCATGCGGTTCGGCCGTGCCCTGTCCTCGGGTCGCAGGTACATCGCCCTACGCTCCCAGCACCGTCGGTCGCCGCGTGCGCCGGACCGTCGCCTCGTCGACCAGCGCCGGGCGCACCAGGCGCCGCATGCCGACGTAGATCGCCCAGCCGAGGAAGAAGGCGAAGAGGCTCTTGATGAGGATGTCGCGCACCACCATCACGCTGACCGAGGTGTCGATGCCGAACATCGCCTCGACCGCGCCGAAGCCGAGTTCGCCCAGCAGCGTCATCACCGCGCACATCAGCGGCACCACGAGGCGGCTGTGGATCTCGAAGCGCTCGCGAAAGGTCCCCGCCGCGTAGCCGATCGCGATCAGGACCAGCGAGGCGCCGCCGATCGGCTGGATCAGCAGGCAGTCGAGCAGGAATCCGATCGCGAAGCCGGACACGGCGCCGGTCAGCGAGCCGCCGAGGAGACCGAAGCAGACGACCAGGGCCGGCAGCACGTTGGGGGCGACGTGGAAGAGTTCCACCTGGGAGAAGAAGGTCAGCTGCAGGAGCACGCCGAACAGCCCGATGACGATCAGGCGGATGGTGATTTTGGGCGTCAGGATCACTAGGGGGTTCCCCTCGTCAGCACCTGAACGCTGTTGAGGTTGCGGAGGTCGGCGTAGGGACGGACGATCGAGCGTTCCTGCGCCTCCTGTTCGATCAGCGTCGCCTTGGTCACTTCGCCGACCGGGATGTTTGGCGGGAACCGCGATTCGATCCCTTCCCCGTGCCAGCCGGCGGTCACAACCGATTCGCCTTTGTGGATGTTCTTGTCGGAGTTGAGGAAGCCGAGGACGAGGCGTTCCGGTTCGCCGACGCTCGCCTTGACGATGCCCTGGACCCCGGCCGGGACGATTCGCACCGAGACTTTCGAGGAGTGATCGGAAAGCAGCAGGACCTTGGAGGTGGATCCGGTCACCGCGCTGATCCGGCCGATCAGGCCGTCGCCGTTCACGACCGGGTCGTTGACGGTCACCCCGTCGCCCGAGCCGACGTCGATCGTCACGTCGCTGAACCAGACGGTCGGCGACAGCGCGATCACGCGGCCGGTCACCGGTTCGGTCCCGGCCGGGATCGCGGCGGATCGGTCGAGTTTCAGCAGGGCGCTCAGTTCCTTGTTTTCGGCCAGCGCGGCCTTGCCGCCGACCGCCTCTTTGCGGGCGACCTGGAGTTCTTCTTCGAGCTTGTGGTTCTTGCCCCGCGCGTCGAAGGTTTCGTCGACCCAGTTGATCAGGTCGCGGGCGGGCTTCAGCGCCCGGTCGAGGACCGTGGAGACCGGGGCGAAGACAGCGGTGACGCCGCGCTGCAGGCCGTTCGAGCCTTGCCCGTAGGTCAGCGTCAGCAGGGCGAAGCTGCCGACGATCAAGAGTGCCAACACCGCCCTACGGCGGCGTACTTGCTTGCGATACACGCGGCCGTCCTACCTCCTCGGTCCGCTGCGGTGGATCGTCTCGAACTCCTCGAGGGAGATGCCCGAACCGACCGCGACGCAGGTGAGCGGCGACTCTGCCAGTTGGCAAGGCATCTGGCACTCGTCGTGGAGTCGCTGTTCCAGTCCTTGCAGCAGCGCGCCGCCGCCCGCCAGGGTGATGCCGCGATCCATGATGTCGCCGGCGAGCTCCGGCGGGGTCTGGTCGAGCGTCTCCTTGACCGCCGCGACGATGTGGCCGACCGGCTCCGAGAGGGCCTCGCGGACCTCCTCGGAGGTCAGTTCGACCGTCTTCGGCAACCCGCTGACGAGGTCGCGTCCGCGGATCTCGGTGCGGATCTCGGTCGGCAGCGGCGCCGCCGAGCCCGCCTCGAGCTTGACCTCCTCGGCGGTCTGCGCCCCGATCGCCAGTTTGTAGTTGTTTTTACAGTGGGCGACGATCGCCTCGTCGAGCTCGTCGCCGCCGACCCGGATCGACTGGGAGACGACGATGCCGCCGAGGCTGATCACCGCGACCTCGGTGGTGCCGCCGCCGATGTCGACG
>JAFDWD010000055.1 GCA_018268695.1 Actinomycetota bacterium | reverse complement strand
TGCCGTCCGAGTGGGCGAAATACGCGGAGATCAACGCGAACTACTACAAAAAAGCCGCCTGATCCGATCCGCACCGAGCTTCGCGAAGGGCCGCCTCCGGGCGGCCCTTTTTCGTGGGCCCGGTGCCCGCCGCCGGGGCGAGCACCGGGTGCCGGGGTCCTAGAACCCGACCGGGTGGCGGACGATGAAGCGGCCACTGGCCGCCGCGGCGGTCGTCGGGTGCCAGCGGGGGCCGCTTTAGCTGACGTCGCCCGCGGTGTCGAACCGCAGCCCGGCGACGACCATGTAGACGTGCGAGGCGTTGGCGTAGATCGTGATCCAGCGTCCGGGGCCCGCTTCGCCCCAGGTCTCGAAGGAGCCGGAGACGAGCGGGGTGTTCAGCATCCGCGCGCCGTGGAGCGCGTAGGAGACCGAGCCGGAGCAGTCGTAGCCGCTGTCCTGCCAACGGCCGTGGCCGCCGCCCCAGACATAAGGGAGGGTGCGGATGCGGTTCGCGGCGGCGATCACCCGCTTGACCGCGAGCGGGGCGCTGGCCGGGGCGATCGCGCGGGTACCGACCAGGCGCGCCTTCCCGACCGGGCCGGTTTCGCCGGTTTCGAGTTCGCCGGTTTCCGTTTCGGCGGTTTCGGCTTCGGTCGATTCGGGGATTTCGGATTCAAGGCCGGAGCTCGAGATGCCGCCTTGGATCACCTTCTTCGCCGAGGCTGACGGCGTGGCGACAAGAGCCAGGCCGAGCATGGCCAGGGCGGCCAGGGAGAGCGCTGCGATGAAACTGCGACGGGCGGCACTGCTCGCCACCCAGGGGGTCAACTGCATCGACTACCTCCTTCGGATGCCGCCGGGGTTAGCTGTCGGGCTGGCGCTGAAGGAGTCCTGCGCCTCCACCTGGTCGGTGGATTAGCCCCAAAAACCTGGTTCCCCCGCTCCCGGCCTATCTAAGGCTGGGATTAGGCATTTATTTGTAAGCGCTAACGCGCGAGCGACAGCATAGTTGCGGTCGCCCTCGCGCGCTTTTAGGAATGATCCGGCCGGACGAGGGCTACGCGCCCGGACCGACCTGCACGACCGGCAGCGGAGTCCCGCCGATCGCGG
>JAFDWD010000559.1 GCA_018268695.1 Actinomycetota bacterium | reverse complement strand
TGGCGCGTATCGGTCGCCATCAGTTGAAGTGCCAGCCGCCGTCGACAACCACCGTCTGCCCGGTGACGAACGAGGCGTCTTCGGAGGCGAGCCAGGAGACGGCGCCGGCCAGGTCCTGGGGGGTCTCGGTGCGCTTCAGTGCCTGTTCGGCGAGGAAGCCCTCGAACATGCCGTCGGCCTGCGGGCCGGAGTCGGTAGTCGGGGTGCGGACGAGTCCCGGGGCGAGCACGTTGGCGGTCACCTCGGCGGGGCCGACCTCGATCGCCAGCGAGCGGGTGAAGCCGACGATCGCCGCCTTGGCCGCGTTGTAGTGGGTGTAGTTCGCCATCCCCTCCATATAGGAGGTCGAGGAGACGTTGATCACGCGGCCCCAGCGGCGCTCGACCATGCCGGGGACGAAGGCGCGGCACATGTGGAAGACCGAGTCGGTGTTGATGGTGAACATCTCCCGCCACTGCTCGTAGGTCATCTCGAGGAAGCCCTGCATCGGGTAGGCACCGGCGTTGTTGACGAGGACGTCGACGCGGCCGAAGCGGTCGGCGACGGCGGCGGCGAGGTCGGCGACGTCCTGCTCGAGCGAGACGTCGACGTGGTGGACGAGCGATTCGACGCCCGCGGCCTTGACGGCGGCCTCGGTTTCGTCCGGCGGCTGCTTGTGCGCGGCGATGACGACGTCGGCGCCGTCCTGCGCCAGCCTGATCGCCAGCGCCTGGCCGATCCCCTGGGCGGCTCCCGACACCAACGCGACCCGGCCCTTGAGACGACCCGGCGTGCCGGTTGACTGCGTGTTCCCGATCTCGCTCACAGCACTCCCTCCTTCAACGGTGAACCCTGTGCGCCCATACTAAACAGCTTCGTCAAGTGTTACTGTACGCGCCGGTATGGAGGGAGCAGCGACCGTCATCGTCGGGGGCACCGCCGGATTGGGGCGCGACCTGGCCGCCCTGTGCCTGGAGCGCGGCGAGCGAGTGATCATCGCCGGCCGCGACGAGGCCCGCTGCGCCGACATCGCCGGAGAGCTGGGCGGCAACTGCGAGAGCGTCGCCCTCGACCTCTCCGACCCGCACGGGATCGCCGCGGCCCTGGCGAGCATCGACAGCGTCCGTCACCTCGCCCTGGTGGCGATCGAGCGCGACGAGAACACGGTGCGCGACTACTCGGTCGACGACGCGATCCGCCTCACCACCCTGAAGCTCGTCGGCTACACCGAGGTCGTCCACCAACTGGCGCCGCGTATGTCCGACGACGGCGCGGTCCTCATATATGGAGGCCAGG
>JAFDWD010000558.1 GCA_018268695.1 Actinomycetota bacterium | reverse complement strand
GGCGTCTGTGGCTGGGTGGGTGGCGTCTGGCTGTCAGGCATCGGGTCTCCCTCTCTCGATCCGGCGGACTACTCCGGCGGGTCCTCACCGTAGATGCGGCGGAAGACGACGGCGGCGAGGCGCGCCGCGACGATGCTCGCCAATGCACCGGTGGCCGCCAACAGCCCGCTCCAGACCAGCCTCTTTGCCAACTCGTTGTCCACTCGTACGACCTTTCCCCTTGGGATGAGGGTCAAACCCTAGTTACCGAGGCTCCAGGCCGTCGCAAATGGTGGTGACGAGAAGGTTCCTTGCTTCCTCGAAGCGGTCCTCGGCGACCCGGGCGTCGTCGAAGATCCACTCGGTGAGGAGCTGCTCGATCGCTCCGTAGAAGGCCTGCGAGACGAAGCGCGGGTCGATGTCGGAGCGGAACTCCCCCGCCTCCTGGCCGTCGGCGACGATCTTCGCGATCCCTTCGTAAGCGCGGCGGATCTCCTCCAGGTGGGTGCGGCCGAACGAATTCGCCGCCCGGGTCACCTCGACGATGATCACCTTCATCAGCTCCGGGTCGTGTCGGTAGGACTCGAAGATGAAGCCCGCGCAGGCGCCGAGCTTGTCGCGATGGGACGCCTCGGTCTTTTCCGTCTCCTCGATCGCGGCGAGCAGCAGCGACCAGCGCTCCAGGAACAGTTCGTTCAGGACCTGGTCCTTGGAGTTGAAGTAGTGGTAGACGAGGCCGTAGGCAACTCCCGCCTCGTCGGCGATGTCGGAGACGCGGGTGGCGTGGAAGCCCTGACGGGCGAAGACCGTGACTGCGGCGTCGAGGATCTGCCGGCGTTTGTCGACGGCTCCGGATCGCTGGGCGGCGCGCTGCTCCATCAGGCGTATACCTCCGGGCGGCGGTTGGCGAGGGCAGGAAGGGACTCGCGCACCCGCTCCTGGGCGGCGAGGTCGAGGTCGGCCGCGACGAAGCACTCCTCGTCGGGGGCGGTCGCGAGGACCACGCCCCAGGGGTCGACGATCATCGAGCGCCCGTAGCTGTCGTAATGCGGCGGTGCCTTGCCGATCTGGCCAGGGGCGAGGACGAAGACCGAGTTCTCGATCGCGCGAGCACGCAGCAGGACTTCCCAGTGATCGCGGCCGGTGGCGCTGGTGAAGGCGGCGGGGACGGTGATCAGACGGGCGCCGCGGACGGCGAGGATCCGGTGCAGCTCGGGGAAGCGTAGGTCGTAACAGACGGTGAGGCCGATCGGAAGGTCGCCGACGGCCGCCGTGACGATGTCGGCGCCCGGCTGCTCGTGGGCCGACTCGCGGTAGGAGACCCCGCCCGCATCGACGTCGAACATGTGGATCTTGCGGTAGACCGCGAGGTCCTCCCCGGCGGGGCCGATCAGGACCGAGGCGTTGAACGGCTTCCCGTCGTCGACGCGCTCGGAGATCGAGCCCGCGAGCAGATGGATGCCGAGCGTGCGCGCCCAGCCCCGGGCGGCGCTCAGGCTCGGGCCGTCGAGCGGCTCGGCGCCCGCCGCGAGGTCCTCCCCGGCGGCCAGCAGGTTCCACTTCTCCGGCAGGGCGACGAGCTCGGCGCCGTCGGCCGCCGCGGCACGGACCAGCGTCTCGGCGCGCGCCAAGTTGCCGGCCTTGTCGGCGGTAGAGTTGAGCTGTACGGCGGCGACGCGCATCTTTGGGTTTTACGGCGCTTTCCGGTCCTCCCTCCGGTGTGAGGGAAAACCGATTGACGGGTCAATCAGGCGTCAGTATAGGCGGCCCCGCCTCCGAACCCTCGCCTACCGGTCCGCCCCCGGTGGCTTCGGGAACTTCATCGCGCCGGCGATCAGCCGGTCGAAGATCGGCGTCGGGAGCAATGGCTTCAGCCGTGCCATCACCTGAGCATCCATCCCGACCAGGTAGCGGGCGCGGGGGCGGCTCGCGGTCAGCGCGTGCTCGATCCGCGCCGCCACCTTCTCCGGGGGGACGCCGCGGTCGGCCGTGTCTTTGACGACCTGGCGGTAGCGCTCGACCGTCGCCTCGTAGAGCTCGCGCATCCGCGGCGGGGCATTCTCGAAGATCCGTTCGGCGTCTTTCTCGCCGCTCGACCAGATCGGCGTGTCGATCGAACCGGGCTCGATCAGGACCACCTTGATCCCCCAGGGCGCCAGCTCCTGGCGCAGGCTGTCCCCCATCCCCTCGAGTCCGAACTTGGCGGCGTGGTAGGCGCCGGTCAGTGGCAGCGCCACCCGTCCACCCATCGAGCTGATCAGGACGATGCGTCCGCGCGCGGTGCGGATCGACGGCAGCATCGCCTGGGTGACCGCGAGCTGTGCGGTCAGGTTGAGCTCAACCTGCCGACGGAAGTCCTCGATCGGCAGTGCCTCCAGCGGCCCGGCGACGGCGGCGCCCGCGTTGTCGACGAGGCCGTCGAGGCCGCCCGGCCTGGCCGCGATCCGGTCCGCCGCCGCGGCGATCGCCTCCGGGTCGAGCACGTCCAGCATCAGCGGCTCGAGCCGCTCCGACCCCTCGGCCCGCAGCGCCGCCGCGTCCCCCTCCTTGCGGACCCCGGCGAAGACCTTCCAGCCGGCCGCGTCCAACCGCCGCACCGTCGCGCGCCCGATCCCCGATGAGGCGCCGGTGACGAGAGCGGTCCTCATCCGCGCCGGTTTTCGAGCTCGGCGACGAGGAGCTTGGTGTGAAGGGAGGCGATCAGATCCTTCAAGGGCTGGGCACCGTCTTCCAGCATCTCGACCACCCGCTCCGGCGGCACCTCGCCGGCGAGACGGTCCATCACCATGTCGACCTCCTCGCGGACCAGCGCCTCGAGCGCCTTCTTGTAGCGCAGGGTGTCGTAGACGGTGAAGCCGATCTGCTCGTCGTACCCGCCCGCGCGGAAGCGGCTGATCGCCTCGATGATCGTGACATCGGAGGGTGAGTACCCGCGCGAGTTGGGCGTCAAGACGCCGATCTCCGCGAGCCGGTCGAGGACCTCCTTGGGCACGCCGTAGCGCTTGCGGACGTCGGCGGCGCTCGTGCGGGTCTTCTCTCCGGCGAGGGCGCGGTCGAGGATCTGATCCTCCAGCTCGAGCAGCGCCTCGGCCCGGTCGGTGCCGTCGTCCAGCACTCCCTTGATCGCCTTCAGCGGCATGAAGCGCTCCTCCTGCAGGCGCTTGATCAGGCGGATCCGGTCGACGTAGTCG
>JAFDWD010000557.1 GCA_018268695.1 Actinomycetota bacterium | reverse complement strand
GGCGCGCCCGGTCGGAGATCGGCGCCGCGCTCGGCGCGGTCTCCTCGGTGTGGGGGACGAACGGCCAGAAGGCGCGGCGGCCGAAGATCGTCAGCAGGGCGGCGAGGAGGGTCAGCCCCGAGAGTGCCGCGCAGGCGATGCCGATCGCCGCGATCGGCCCGAGGCCCGACGTGCCGTTGACCTTGGCGATCATCAGGCAGAGCAGCGCCGCGACCACCGTCGCCGCCGAGGCGAGGATCGCCGGCCCGGCCGATTCGAGCGCGGTGCTCATCGCCTTGTGCTTGTCGGTGGTGTGGTGGAGCTCCTCGCGGTAACGGGCGACCAGGAGCAGTGCGTAGTCGGTGCCGGCGCCGAGTACGAGGACCGACATGATCGAGCTCGCCTGGCCGTTGACGGTGACCCCCAGCTCGGTGACGCCGTAGCCGATCGAACGCGACAGCACCTCGGCGAAGACGACCGCGACCAGCGGGATGAAGAGGAACATCGGCGAGCGGTAGATGACGATCAGCAGGAAGACCACCAGGGCCAGCGCCGCCAGCAGCAGGGTCCCGTTGATCCCTTCGAAGACTTCGATCGCGTCGGCCGAGAAGCCCGCCCCGCCGGTCACCTTGGCCGTCAGGTCTGCGCTCGGGTCGGCGATCGCCTCGCGCCAGAACTTCACCGCGTCGACGATCCGGTCGCCCTCGCCTTCGGCGTTGATGTAGGCGATCACGATCGCCGCCTTGCCGTCCTCGGAGCAGATCGGCCCAACGAAGGGCGCGTAGCCGGACGGTTGGCCGGCGACGGCGGTGGTGGGGCTGCCGCATCCGGGCGCTCCGCCCGCCGCGGCTTCTTTCTCCTCGCCGCCCGGTTTGCCGCCCGAGGCCGCCGTTTCGCCGTCGGCGACCACGCCTTCGAAGCGCTTCGAGGTCATCTGGACGACGTCGGCTTCGATCTCCTCGAAGTCGGCCGGCGTCAGGCCCTCCTCGCGCCGGAAGACCACCACGGCGGGCGCGATTTCACCGTCCTGGAGCTCTTCGGTGGCGGCCAGCGCCTTCGTCGATTCCGCCGACGACGGCAGATAGGAGGCGGCCTCGTTCGATTCCGCGTCCTGGAACTTCCCCGGCAGGTTGGCGGGTCCGGCCGCGACGAAGAT
>JAFDWD010000556.1 GCA_018268695.1 Actinomycetota bacterium | reverse complement strand
GTGATGTCCGCGACCGCCGCGATGACGCCGGCGCCGACAAGCTCGTCGAGCAGCTCCGTGCGAGCGTGAAAGACCACGCCGTCGGCACCGCGGTCCCGCAATCGCTCCAGGACGGCGAGCACCGCCGGCGTTGTCACGCCCAGCGCCGTCACCCCCACCATCGGCCGCTCCCCCTGCGGGCGCGATGGGACCTCGCACATGGCGAGGATCGCGTGGGCCGCCTGGTCGAGGGTCCGGTCGACGATCGCGTTGCGCCAGACCAGGTCGACCGGCGACTGCATCAGCACGATGTCGGTGTTGACCACGTCGGCCTGCGAGGCGACCGTGGTGATCATCACCTTGGGCAGACCGAGGCGCAGCCGGCGCAGGATCGCCACGCAGGCGGCCGTGCCCGAGCTGCCCCCGAGGCCGACGACGGCATCGACCTCATCTTCATCGACGAGCCGGCGGAGCACGGTGGCTCCGCCCTCGATCATCGTGCGGGTGGCGAGCTCCCGGTCGGCCCCGGCCTCGGCCGCGCGCCGCAGCTCCGTCAGCTCGCCCCCACCGGCGCGAGCCACCTCGTCGCGGGTGAGCGACGCTTGACAACCGGGGGTGCCGAGCACGCCGATGTCGATCACGGTCGCCTCCGCGCCCATCGATTCGATCGCACCCGACAGATGGGCGACCTCGTCGCCTCGGGTGTCGAGCGCACCGATCACCGCGATCCGTCGGGACGATCTCATCGCGTCTCCTCTATGGCAGAAATGCGAATAATCTTCATATTACTTCAACCGCGGAGCCTTGAAACCTTCGCAGGCGCCTTTCACCGCCTCCTCGATCGGGATCCGCTCGACCGACGACGCACCGACGAAGCCGACGGCGCAGGTCTGCTCGTAGATCACCGCGGTGCTTGCGGGATCGTAGAAGGGGCCACCGTGGACGATCGGGATGACCTCGTCGTTGACGGCCTTCGCGGCGGCCAGGATCTTCTCCGAGTACGCGAGCAGCCCGGCGGTATCCCCGCGTGGCTCGAAGCCCGCCATCCCGCCGACCGTGCCGCCAACGTGCGCGCAGACAACGTCAGCGCCGGCCCCCGCCATCTCGGCCGCATCGGCCGGGGAGCAGACATAGACCATCGTCAGCACATCGCGCTCGCGCAGGCGTCGGACCATCTCCACCTCCCGCGACCAGCCCCAGGTCGACTCGCGGTAGCCGGCCGCCATCGCTTCGAATTGCCGCCGCTCGGCCAGGCCACCGCTGACAAGGTTGTCGCGCAGGCCCGCGGTCGGGAAATTGATCACGCCATGAAACCCGGCGGCGAGAAAGCGATCCAACGACCGATCCAGGTCGAGCACCTCGAAATCGCTGGCCTCGACGCCGGCGATGAGCGGCGTGTCCTGCACGACATTGAGCAATTCATCCGCCATCGTCAGCGTCACGTGGTTGGAGGGCGGTCCGGAGATCGCCGACGTCGGCAGGCCCATCAGCCTGGTGCGGCCGGTGCTGTAACAGATGATCAGGTCCGCCCCGCCAGCCTCCGCGCACTTGGCAACGATTCCGGCGCTGCAGCCGGCGCCGAGGATCGGGATCCCGGCGTCGATCTGTGTCTGAAGCCGGCGGAGGATCTCCGCGCGGTCAAACTGCTTGTTCATGTTTCCAGCCTTCCCCGAGCGGCTATTCCGCCGCCGCGGCCGGCCGGCCCGTCTGGCGCTCGGCGACCACCGCAAAGGCCTCCGAGGCGATCTCCACGGTGCGGGCGATGTCCTCGGGAGTGTGGGCAGTGGTCATGAAATGGTTGTGCGGGGCGAAGATGTAGGCACCCCGGCGCGTGCACTCCCCCGACCATTGCGATGAGAGGCCGAAGTCGCCGTCCTCGGTGACGATGCGGAATGAGGCCAGCGAGGGGGCGCCGGAGCTGACGAACTCGAAGCCGTGCTCAGCGGCGGCGGCCGTCAGGCCTTTGCTGAGTTCGGTCCCGGCATCCATCATCAGCTTGACCGCGTCCAGGCGCCGCAGCTCGCGGATCGTGGCGAGGGCCGCCGCGAATGACGTCGCCTCGTACCAGAACGTGCCGATCGAGTTGACCGAGGCAGCCGTCTCCTTGAGGGACTCGAGGCCGACGAGCGCGGATAGCGAGTGTCCGTTGGCGATCGCCTTGCTGAAGCAAGTGAGATCGGGGGTGAAGCCGAAGTACTCGCTCGAACCCCGCAGGTCCAGACGGAAGCCGCAGCGGACATCGTCGACGACGAGGACGATCCCGTTGCGGGTGCAGAGGTCGCGCACGGTCTGCCAATAGCCCTCGGCAGGCATCACGTCATCGCCGAACAAGGGCTGCCAATACGGGGCGGCCATGAAGGCCGCGATTTCGCCCTCGTTCTCGGCGATCACCGACCGCAACTGGTCGAGGTCGTTCCACTCGACGTAGATGACGTCCTCGAGATCTGACTTCCTGACGCCAGGATTATCCGCCTGCTGCATCCACGTCGCGGTGCCGTGGTAGCCGCCGGAGATCAGGATGACCTTGCTGCGGCCGGTCGCCGCGCGCGAGACCAGCGCGGCCATGCGGGTGACGTCGGTGCCGTTCTTGCAGAAGAAGGCCCAGTCGGCGGCGGTGACGAGATCGGTGAGCTCCTCGGCCAGCTCGACCACGTTCGGCGTCGGCTGCGACAGCGCGTTGCCGAGTCGCAATTGCTTTTCGACCGCCTCGGTCACCCCCGGGTGGCAGTAGCCGAGGACCGACGGCCCGAAGGCGCAGACGTAGTCGATGAATTCGTTGCCGTCGAGATCGGTGAACCTTGAGCCCTTACCGCTGACGGCGTACCACGGGTACGCGCCGTCCGGCTCCATCTCCGTGTGACGCAGGTGACCAGGGGTGCCGCTGGGGATGACCGCCAATGCGCGCTCCCGCAGGGCCTCGCTCTTCTCGTACCGGTAGGTCTTCATCGCGTCTCCTCCCAGAGTCCGCTGATCCCAAATCCGAAGAACAAGCGCGATCGACGGATCGCCGGGCAGCGGAGGTCAGGTGTGTGTCGTGTCATTTGGCCGCACACGGCCTCGGGGGGCCGAATGCGAATTTTTTTCATATTAGCTCATGACCGCGCTTCCCACGGCGCCGCGGTCAAGGGATCGGCGAAGCGTGGTCCGCGGCCCAGGCACGGGCTTGGCCCGAGGCCGCCCAGCGCACCGCGTTCGCGAGCAGCCGTCGATAAGACGGGTTCGCGTAGGCGCTCGGACCGTGACCGCCCTGTAGGTAGGCGACCGGACTGCGCCCACTCGCCTTGACCCATCCGACCAGACCGGTTCCGGTCGGATGCTCACCGGCGTCCATCGGCTGGAGGGGGTTGCCCTGGGCTGCCGACCCGGCAGAGAAGTAGGCCGTCGCCGCCTGGTCGTGGTCGGTCCTGAACAGCGGGACGATCTCGTCCTCGAGGACGGGGAAGAGGAACAACTCGTCTTCCAGGTCGAACCCACTCCCGAGGCCCGCGCCGAGGGGATGGGACGGTTCCAGGCAGGAGACGTGATGGCGGGTGTCTGGGCTCGTGTACCCGGAGCTCGGCCAGACGCGGCCGCCGAGCTCGGTCGAGACGTAGCTCATCCTCCCTCCGACGAGGTGGGCCCAGGTCGGCCAGGCGGGCCACGAGCAGATCGCGTGGTGCAGCACGACCAGCCCCTGGCCGGCTTCGAGCATCGAGCGCAGAGCCTCGGCCTGGGCCGGCGTCGGCACCGTCAAGGCCGGCGGCAGCGGCTTGCGCATCTCGATGCCCTGCATGTCATAGAAGACGATCGCGTCGAACTCACCCGCCCGCTCGGCTCCGAGGTACTGCCATACGGCGGCCGCCTCGACGCACTCGAACTCGATGCCGTCGAGTGAATCGAGCATCGCGAAGAAGGCGTCATCGTCGAACGCGTGGCCGCCGGTCACCATCAGCGCGCGCGCCGACTCTGCCTCGCCTACAGGTGGATCGGGACGATGGGGATCGACCGGGGGCACCAAAGCCGCGGAAGAGATAGCAGACCGACCGCCGGGCGCCGCTGGCGGTCGATCTGCCGCGCCGTCATGCCCCGTCTAGGAGCGGGCCCTGGTGATGCGGAATTTGTAGACGACCGACCTGCCGATGTTTCCGGCGGGGTCCACGGCCCGTACGGTCACGGAATGCGGCCCCAGCTTGAAGTGCCTGGTCAGCCTGGACGGGCAGCGCCGGAATTTCTTCGCCCGGTCGATCCGGCACTGGAAGGTCGAGCCTGGCTCGTTCGAGGTGAATTTGAATTTCACCTTGGCCGCGCGCCCGCGAATCTTGAGCACCTTCTTCGGCCGCACGGCGATCTGGGTCCGTGGGCGGACGGTGTCGACGACAAAGCTGACCACGCCGCTCGACGCCGCGCGGCCGGCCTTGTTGGTCCCGATCACGACGATGCCATGGGCGCCGTCGGCGAGCGGACTGGGGACGACGAACGGCGAGCTGCAGGGCTGCGGGGTCCCGTGATCGACCTGGCAGGTGAAGCTCAGCGGCTGATTGGCCGTAAATTCGATCTTCGGACGGGTTTCGTTGCCGGGCGACCGAGGCGCCTTGGTGATCGTCACCGTGGGTGCCGCGGACGGCTGCTCTTGCGTCGGCACGACTTCTTCCGTCGGCAGGACGACCGTACTGGGTGGGTCGTCGACGGCGGCGCCACCGAGGCTTTCGATCGCGCGCCTCGCGTCGAGCAGACCGGCTCCGACCGCCGCTTTCGAGTTGACGACGGTGAACGGAGTCGCCGATTTGACCATCGCCGTGAGAATCGCCGACGGCGAGGCAAGCGGTTCCGTCTGCTTCATCAGGACCGCGACCGCGGCGGCATGAGGAGCCGCCTGGGAAGTGCCGCAGAAGTGGTTGGGACTGCCTCCTTCGGCTTCGCCGAAGAAGGTGGTCGAGGCGCAATCGGTAGCCGTGAAGTCCGGACCTTTGAATTCTTCCGGGGTCGCGAGTTTCGCGGCAGCGGTGGTGCCCAGAACCGGGCCGTAGTAGTGGAACGCCGGGCCGCGCGAGGAGTAGGTCTCCGGCTGTTCAGGCGCGGTTGCCGATTCGGTGTACTTCACGGCACCGACGGAGATGACCTGCGGAGACGCCGTGTGCCCGTAGAGCGTCGGCCCGACCACGTCACCCCCTTCTGATTTCGGGTACTCGATTTTGGTCACGGCGGCTCCGGGGAACAGCACCGTGAGCCTGGGTTTGCTCGCGGCATTCGCTTTCGCGTTGCAGGTTTCGAAACAACGCCCGACCACCAGCTGGACTTCGACCGCTTCGTCGGATTCGTTTTCCCAGGTGAGCAATTCGACCGGCTTGCCCGAGGTCAGGTTGTCGATCGTCTTTTCCGGCTCGAGGACTTTCGTCCCGGCGGCGTCGAGCAGGAACGCATCGAGGTCGGCGTCCACCCCGAACCAGGCCTGCGCCCACTGAAGGTCGACCGTCAGGGTCTTTTCCGGTGCCACGGTGAGGCCCAGGGTGTTGTCTTCCCCGCCCGTCGGTTTGAAGTTCATGCATTTGGACGGGGCTTCCGCGCCGCCCGCGCTGATCGGCGCCGGACAAGCCATATCCCGGTATTCGGGGGCTTCCCAGGAACCGATCTCGTTCCCCTGCTGATCGAAGAGGTTGTCGTTGCCCGCCGCGGTGAGGAAGGTGACGCCGGCTTCGGTGACCCTCCTGATCGCGACCGACACGGGGCCGTCCTGGTAGAAGGGCTCTTCGAAGTAGCCGATGTCGTCGACGATCACATCGGCGCCCGCGCCCCCGGCCCAGGTCGGCTTGGCAAGCAGTTCGATGTTGCGCGCGAACTGAAGTTCGGTGGGGTAGGCCGTGGCAAAGGCGAGGTCCGCGTGCGGCGCGAGGTCGTGGATGACCTGCAGCATCGCCCGACCCTCGTCGGTCCAGTGTTCATGCGGTGCGGCGGGGGGAGCTTCTTCCACCACGTCGACCGGGATCTGCTGCCCGCTGCAGGTGCTCAGCGTGCCCGGGAGGTCATTGCTGATTTCGTCCGCCTTGGCGTTGGTGGCCGGCGCGACCGCCGAGTCGAAGGAATTCGAGAGGACGCCGATCGTCTGGCCCGCTCCGCGGGCTCCGAACGCGGCCCGGGCTGCCGCGACATTGAGCTGTCCGAGGCCCTGGCTGATCACCGAGCCCCCTTCGCAAAGCCCGTTAGAGGAAGCCGCCGCGGTGCTCGATCCGCTCGCGCCATAGACGACAGGCTGGATCGACGCGGACACGTAGACGACGCCAGGAACCGCGCCGACGGCGGCCAGATCGTCCGGCGCCACCGCGAGAGAAACCGTCTGATAGCCGTTGCTCACCAGGAGAATCTCGGCACCGGCCGCCTTCAGTCCGGCGACCGCCGCCGACACGTCACCGTCCACCCGCGCTTCGACCACCACGCGTTCGCCATCGCGGACCAGGCCGCCGGGCCCTTCCACCGGAACGCCGACCGCCCGGGCCTGACCCTGCGGTGACTTCGCCGCGACCGACGGCTGGGAGAGCTTCTGCAGTTCGGGCGCGAGGGTGTCAACCGCGGCGCCGGCGGCAGCAACGAGGACGATGCACATCGAGACGATCACGCTCGCCAAGACGAGCATGCCCTTGAGAGCGGTGGTGGGCATTCGTCGGTCGGTTTGGTTATTGCTGGTGGAAGGCACGGTGGCGAGACTCCTCTTACATCGGTTCGATTGGCGCGCGGAGTGTAAGAAGCGAACTGTGTCGAGAGAAACACAATTCCGGCGTGGCTCCACAACTCCGCTGGATCATCGTGGTGACGGTCGGGTGTGGAAGCCGCCCGCCCGACCGTCACCGCTCGGTCTCAGCCCAGACAGATCGCCTGTACCGTCAGGGTCGATGGCGTGGATGCTTTGTTTGCCGCCCGCACGTAGGCAACGTTGCCCGAGATGTACTCCGCTTCGATGAAGTGTTCGAGGCTCGCGGTCGGGGCCCAGAAGGCGCCGACACCGATCAGCTTTTCGCCTTGCCCGCATTCCGAACTTGCCAGTTCGGTCGTACCCGCGCCGATGCCGTTGGGCTGGGGACGTACGTTGACAGCGCCGATGTTGGCGGCGGTCACGGAGCCGGCCGCGATCACTTCACCGGTGACCGACCCGGGGCCGAGCTTTTCGGCGGTGACCGCCGCTTTGGCAAGTTGGTTGGCGCCGACGGCGCCGGCCGCCAGTTTCACCGAGGTGACCGAGCCGTCGCGTAGGCGATCGGTGACGACGGCGTTCTTCGCCAGCTTGCCCGCCTTCACGGCTTCGGCCCCGATCTTGCCCGCCGTGACCGCGTTGCGCTGCAGCTGGGCGGTCCCGACACTGTTCACCCCTACCTGCCCGGCAGCGACGGCGGTCGCCCCGCCGAGCGCCAGAAATGCGGCCACCGTCGACATCACGTTGGCATAGGTAAGTCGAATACGACACCTTTTCACTGGTACTCCTTTCCTCGCAAGCCGCGTCGTGCGGCTCGCTGCTCTTGATGAAGATTGGACCGGGCGACGCGAGGGCGGCTCAGTTGCCGCTCGGTTCCAGGTTCACGCCCTGCACGACGTGAGGCGTCAACACCTGTTCGACGCTTCCGCGGAGGAGTTGCCATTCGGCGGGGCAGCTCGCCAGTCGGTCTTCCGGCAGCACTTCGTCCTTGGCCAACGCCTGCAGGACCCGTTCGTCAGATCCGGCGACCCAACAGAGGATGTTGTCCGCCCGCTGCCGGTCGAATGAGTGGTTGTCGGCGTATTCGGCCAGCTTGGGTGGGTTCTGGCGCCCCGAGAAGCTGGTCCAGAATTCGGCCGCGTCGGCCGCGTAGACCGCCCCGTTTTCCGACCGCAGCAGCAGCACGGTGGCGATGCCGTCGGCCGCGTCCTCTTCCCGGCCCAATACCGGAAGTTCGAAGTTGTGGATCAGGGCGTGCCCGAACTCGTGGGCGAAGACAAAGCTGTTGACGGCCCCAACGGCTTCGCCGATTTCGGTTTCGCTCTCGTTCGGCTGCGCCTTGGCGATCACCTCGAAGACGACCGTCGCGAACTGATACGGAAGCGTTATCGAGTTGTCTTCAGGGTTGTAGAACGGCCCCCCGCCGAAGCCGTTGACACCCTTGATCGTGAGCGGGTTGGGCAGTTCGAACGTTTCCGCCAGCGACTTGGCCAGCCCCTCGGTGTCGCCGGCCTTCAACAGTTCGTAGCCGACCGAGTCCTCCTTTGAGGCGGGCTGTTCCCAGACCGCTTCAACCGACCCGGCGGCAGGCGCTTCTGCTTCTTCGGTCGGGGTTTCTTCGGCGACTGAGCTCGAGCCGCCGGTCGAGGCTTCTTCGGCGACCGAGCTCGAGCCGCCGGTCGAGGACGATCCTGAGCTTCCGCAGCCGGTGACCGCCAGCGCTGCGAACAGGAGCACCAAGGCGATCGCGAGCAGATGGCGCCCGCGGGAGCGTCGAGACGTCGTCATCGCGATGACCCGAGTTCCGCGTCGATTTCGCGACTGCCGGTGCAATTCAGGTACGTGGTGGTGAGCTGGCCGCTGAAGTGACGATCATGGAGGCTGCCGACGATGGTGACGATCGCCGGCGTCTCTCCATGACTCACCGCCATCCCGACCACGGTCCCGTCCGGTGCGATCCGAGCGCGCTTCAGCGCCACCGACGCCTGCACATTGACCGCCGCGGCGCCGGCGCGACAGGTAGCCGGGACGCTGGCCCTGAGGCCGCGAAGAAGCTTCCCGTCGTTGGCCACGGTGAAACGCGCGGGCGCGGTCGCTCGTTCGCTTTTGTCGACCAGGTACTTGCCGTCATCCGCCGCGTCGACGGCACGCTTCTTCCCGGCCTTGCGAACGTTCAGCGTCTGCGGTTCGAGCGGATAGGTGATCCCGGGGGCCGTGATGACGGCCCGGATCGGCGTCTTCGCGGGTTCTTTGAATTTCACGAAGAACGCCGTTTCCCCACCGGAATCGGCGTCGAGCTTTTCGACTTCGAGCCATTCCTGCCCGTTCCAACGCTGCAGGACGACCTGGGCCCGACCCAGGTCTGACCCCGTCGAGAACGCGACCCTCGTCAGATAGCCGGCATAGACATGGTCCTGGACGTTCAATTCCGGTTCTTCGACGTCCGGAGTGACAGTGAAGGCGCTGACCGGTCCGGTTTCGTATTGGTCGGAATCGCATCCGTCACAGGTGCGAAAGGCCTGCCAGTGGACGACGCCGGAGTAGAGGGCGACCGGGACGGGGCCTTCCGGCAGGGAGAGTTCGGCGCTGCAGGTTCCTTTCTCCGGGCCGGGATCGACAAGCCCCTCACCGTCTTCGCCGAATCCCGCCGTCGTCAGCACTCCGTCCGGACCTCGCGTCGTTCCGGTCGAGAAATGGACTTCGTAGTCATCGATGCTTCCGGCGACCTTCTTTTCGTCGTCCTCCCCTTCGTTTTCGATGTCGGTCGAATAGGCGGGGCAGGCGAAGGTGACCTTGATGCCGAGGTCGGTTGCCGGGATGCTCGCGCCGTCTTTCGGCGAGAGGGCCTTGATCGGCGGGTCACCCGGCATCGCCATGGCGATCGGCGCGAGCAAGGTGAGGACGATCAGCGCAACGGCCACGCTCAGGCCGTAAAGAGTCAGTTTCTTCATCGGCGCTGACGGTAGGAAAGAGTGCCGATTACAGGCCGTCCAAAGGTTTCGCCAACGGTGTGCCATTGCGCAGCACAGGCGCATCGGGATGCCGAATCGCAACCCGCCCGGATTGTCATGTCATCTAGAAGTCGTGTGTTCAAAGCCCGGGTACCGCCGGCGGCCGGGCTTTGCCTTCGGCGGCGAACCGACGGGCGCTGGCTTCAAGTTCCGACAGCAGAGGGGGCTCGTCGCCCTCGATCCAGGCCAGTTGCAGCGGAAACTCGGTGACCGGCTCGAAGTCGAGGACGACGACGCCCGGCACGGCGCTGGGACCCGCCGGAGCGGTGAGGAAGGTGAACCGATCGGGTCCGCTGATCGAGATCACCGGCGGCCCTCCAAGGAGCGGATCGACGACGAACCGGGGTTCGATACCCGCCCTGAGGCAGACATCGAGAAGGAGGTGGGTCCCTCCGGATGCGGTCGACCAGACCACCAGCGTGTCCTCCGCCAGTTCCTCGAGCCGTAGATTCTTCCTGTCCGCGAGCGGATGCGCGCGGGACAGAGCCACCCGGAGGCGTTGCCTGGCGACGACCCTGAGCCCCATCGCCGCGGGCTGCTCCAGCACACGCCCGAAACCGAACCTGAAGTCCCCGGCGAGGATGCGCTCCGGCATCTCGGCGGGCAACGACATGCCGACCGAGAAGCGAAGCCCCGGATGTCTCGCCTGGATCGGCCGCAGGATCGAGATCACTTCCTCGCCGGTCACCGCCGGCGTCCGACCGACCTGGATCAGGCCGGCCTGGCCACGCCCGACGCGACCCACCCGCTCCCAGGCGGCCTCCGATGCCGCCAGCAGCGGCCTGCCGCCGTCGAGTAGCGAGCGGCCCGCGGCCGTCAGCTCAACCCGGCGCGGAGTGCGTTCGAAGAGAAGAACGCCGAGTTCCTCCTCGAGCCGACCGATCGAGGTGCTGAGGGCCTGCTGGCTCATCCGCAGGCGCTCGGCCGCCCGGGTGAAGTTGAGGTCCTCGGCTACGGCGACGAAGTTCCGCAGCTTTCTGAGGTCCGGCTCCATCGACAGCGACCATCCCGGGGCGGCGCAGGACGACCGTCCACCCTATGCAGCGGCGAGTGGCTGAGCCTCCCGCTCCCAGACATGGTTGAGGGAGACCTGCAGATAGGCGCAGTAGGCTGGCGCGAGCACCAGATAGAGGATCAGCGCGATCCAGCCGTTGAGCGGCTCCTGGCCGGTCAGTCGGGCCAGGCGTTGGATGCGCATGGTGCCGCGCCAGTAGGAGATCAAGGGCGGGATGATCAGGATGAAGCCGGGGAAGATCGCCAGCGCCGAGTTGGTCGGGCTCTGGCCGAAATCGCGACCATTGGCGTCGCCGTAGAGCTTCAGCTCCTTGTTGATCTTGTACCACCAGACCAGGTGGTAGATCCCGAAGGTGATCAACGGCAGGAGCGCGACTGCCCACGGACTTCGCACCTTCACCTCATCCTCGGTACCGCGGATCTTCATCTCGGTTGCCATTCGATGCTCCCTCTCGTTCGGTCGGCAGGTATGCGGCGATCAGGCCGGTTTGCGGGTCAGTTTCAGCGTGCCCGTGTTGCCGCTGCCGGAGACGGTCCAGTTGAGCGCGTAGACGAGGACATCCGGTTCGCGGGCGTTGTTCGGACCGGTGACGGTGAGGGTGCCCGTGCCCCGACGGGCGCCGGTGGCCTTGAGGCTCAGTTTCAACGTTGCTGCCGAGGGGTCGGAAACCAGCCCGGTCAGACTCACGGACTGCCTGGCGAAGGGGTACTTACCGGGGACGAGCGTCACCGTCAACCTGCTGCCGGCGATCGCCGCCGCTGCCGTGACCCTGGTCACGGCAGCCCCGGAGACCGGCACCGCGTTCGACCTGACCGACTTCCCGCCCGCCGCGACGCTGCCCGCGCTGCCGCCAAGCTGTCCGCGGACCGCTCCCGCGGGGAATTCGGCAGTGATGATCGCGGCGAAGAAGCTCCCCGGGGTTGCTTCGATCTTGGTCAGCGTCGCGGCGGGGATCCCGGTCGCGCAGGCTTCCGCCTTGTTCCCGGAGACGGGCCCGATCAGCCTCGCGACCTGCCGCCCGGTCTGGCCTTTCGCGCCTTCGTAGACATAGATGCCGCTGACGGTGCCGAGGCGAGTCCATTCGGCCGAGAAGCAGAGTTTGCCCCTGGTGGCCTCGATCGAGGTGATGCTGAGGGTGGCGAGCCCGTCGTCGTCACCGCCCTTGGCGTTCTTGACTTCGGATCCGGAAAGTTCGGCCTTGAGACCGGCGGCCGACGCCATCGTCGGCAGGGCTACGAAGAGCACACACATGGCGGCCAGCAGGGCCAGGAAATTACGGCCGGAAATCCGAGAACGGGTCAACGCTGCCTCTCCTTCGAGGTGGGGAAATGGGGGGCAGGCGAAGATACGGGCAGGATCGCGACAACCGAAACAGATTCTCTTGGTGGGTCCACAGCTTCCGCGGATGGGTCCGTGGAAGCTCGGATTCAGTCGGCCTCGGAGATCAGCGCCGCGACCAGCGGCGAGGCGCTTCCGGCAACCCACATCGCCCACACGGGGACCTCCACCGGTGGGTCGAGGTCGAGGACCGAGACTCCTGCGATGGCGTCACGACCGGCCTCCGCGGTGACGAAGGCGAACTCGTCCGTGGCGCGGACGGCGGTCACCGGTGGAGTGCCCTGCACCGGGTTGACGACGACCTCCCTCGGCTCGAGTCCGGCGCGGTGGCAGACCTTCAGGAGGAAGCGACGGTAGGGGGAGCTCCGCGACCAGACGACCAGGGTGTCGTCGGCGAGCTCCCGCAGGTCGATCGAGCCCCGGGAGGCGAGCGGACTTTCGGCGGAGACCGCGACGCGCAGCGGCTGGTAGGCGATCGCCCGGGCCTCCAGCCCGGCGGTGGGTACCAGCGCCCGGCCGAGAGCCAGGTCGATCCCACCGGCCAGCAACAGACCGGGGAGCTCGGAAGGCCAATGCTGCTCGACCGCGGCGGCGACCGGGGAACCGGTGCCGAGCCCGCGCAGCAGGGCCGCCGCCTCCTCTCCGGTGATCGCCGGGGTACGGCCGATGCGGACGACCCCGATCTCATCCCTCCCGACCTGCCGCGTCCGATCCCACACCGCCTGGGAGGTCGCCAGCAGCGGGCGGCCACTGCTGAGCAGAACCTCTCCCGCCTCGGTCAGCGTGACCTCGTGCGAGCTGCGGTTGAAGAGGGTCACACCGAGCTCCCGCTCCAGCCGGTTGATCGAGGCACTGAGAGCCTGCTGGCTCATGTGGAGGCGCTCGGCCGCGCGGGTGAAGTTCAGCAGTTCGGCGACGGTGACAAAGTGCGAAAGCTTCCGCATTCGATGGAGCCTAGTTTCGCGCCGTGCTCGACCCGCGCTCGCCGCGTTCCTCGCTGACCGCGACGGCCACGGTGATCGCCAGGACGAGCGCGGCGACCGCGAGAGCGGGCAGCGCCGAGCAGCTCAAGCCGACGAGGGCGCAGGCGCCGGCGCCCGCCACCAGCGGAACCCTGAGCACCCCGATCATCCGCTTCACCAGCGCCGCCTGCACCAGCAGGTAGAGGGCCGGCGCGGCAACCACGACAAGGAGCTGTGCGGTGTCCAGCACCTCACCGTGGTGGGTTATCACCAGCTCATCGGCCACCGCACTGAGGATGATCGCCCCGACGATGAGGACGTGTCCGTAGGTATAGACGTCGCGGGCCAGCAAGGTGCGGTCAGCCTGGTGGGAGAGGGCATTCTCGGCGATCTCGGCGAAGGCACGGAAGTAGAGCGACCAGAGGGCGGCGCTGCCGACGAACGCGCCGGCCAGGGCGGCGACGGTCGTCGCATCGAGGGCGAGTCCGGCCGTCGTCGCGCCGATCATCACGATCGACTCACCGAGCGCGATGATCACGAAGAGCTCGAAGCGCTCGCTGAAGTGGCTGCTCTTCACCTGCCAGGTATCGCCGGGGAGGGGTCGCCTTCCCGGCAGGCGGAAGAGGATCAGAGGACCGCCGTAATCGACGACCAGGGCAGCGACCCACAAGCCGGTTCGCAGCTCGCCGCCGACGATCGCCCCGGCGATCCAGAGGACGCCGGCAGCGGCAAACCAGGTGAGGATCCGCGCCGCGCGCTCGCGCTCGACGGTTCCTTTCGCCGCCGCCGCGAAAGCCAGGAAGGCGTGGCGCCCGATCTGGATCGCCACGTAACAACAGGCGAAGAGGAGGGCGTTGTCGCCGAAGGCCTCGGGAACGGCGATCGCCATCAGGAGGCTGAGCATCATCAAGGCCAGCAGCAGTAGACGAACAACCCCCGATTCAGGGTCGAGCTCGTTGGTCGCCCAGGTCGTGTAGTTCCAGGACCACCAGACGGCAAGCAGGACGATCGCGGCCTGTCCCACCCCTGACCAGGTCAGATGGGCGAGGAGGAGGTGCGAGATCTGGGTGATCGCGAAGACGAAGACGAGGTCATAGAAGAGCTCCAGCGACGCCGCCGACTGCTCCTCCTCACCCTCAGGGCGACGGAAGCCGGCCTTCACCATGTCGCTCACGTCACGATCCGCGTCGAGCCGGGCGCCGACACGCCCATCGGCAATGATGCAAGATCGTGCGCCCCGACCTCAACAAGCTGGCCAACTTCATCGCCGTCGCCGAGGAGTTGAACTTCACCCGCGCCGCGGAGCGACAACACCTGAGCCAGCAGGCCCTCAGCACCTCGATCCGGCAACTCGAGCGTGAACTGGGGGTCGCCCTGCTCGAACGGACCACTCGCCAGGTCACCTTGACCGCGGCGGGCCGGTCGTTGCTGGAGCGCGGCCAACCGGTGCTGGCGGCAGCCGAATCGACCTGGGAGCGGACCCGGGAGATCGGTCGCGGAGCAACCGGCACGGTTCGCGTCGGACGCACGCCCGCGGTGACCGGCGAGGAAGTCGCACAAGTTCTGGCCGCGGGCCGGCGTCGCCACCCCGATCTCGCGATCATGGTCGACCAGGTCTGGCCCGCCGAATTGACCCCGAAGCTCCTGCGGGGCGAGATCGAGCTGGCGATGGGTCGGGTGCTCTCGGGAGGCGACGGGATCGCGGTCAGGACGATCGGCAGTCAGCGTCTGCGCGTGGCCCTCTCTTCCCGGCACCGCCTGGCGGGCCGCGGCGAGATCGACCTGACCGAGCTCGAAGAGGAGACCCTGGTCGTCTGGGCCCAGAACTCCGGGTACACCCAGCTCCTCCTCGACGTCTGCCGACGCGCCGGTTTCGAACCTCGTCGCCGCGTCAACCCGATGCAGGGAACGCCCCCGGTCACGGCGGTGAGCAGCCCCGACGAATTCGCGTTCGTCACCCTGCCCGCCGGCACGACGCCCGACGCCGGCGCCGTGATCGTCGACTTCAGACCCGTCTCGACAGTACCGCTGCAGGCGATGTGGCTCGAGAACGGGGCTCCGCCACTCACCGCCGACCTCGCGATCGACATCTGACCCGTCGGAGTCCACTCCCGCGTCCCGCCGTCAGCGAGTGGTGTAGCCGCCGTTGGCGAAGATGGTCTGTCCCGTGATCCACCAGCCTTCGGTCGCCAGGAACCGGATGATCGGGACGATGTCCTCGATCTTCGTCAGCTCCCCGTTCATGCTCTGGGACTTGTGGTACGCGATCGATTCATCGTTCTCGGCCGTGTAGAAGAACGAGGTGTCCATCGGCCCGGGCGCGACCGCGGTGACCGAGATCCCCCGCTCGCCGAACTCCTTTGCCGCCGCGCGGGTGAAGTGCTCGACCGGTGCCTTTGCCCCCGCGTAGGTCGCGTACAACCCGGTGAACGCGGCAAGCAGCGAAGTGACGACGGTGATGATCTTGCCGTCGTCGTTGAGCCGTTTTCCGGCCTCCTGGATGAAGAAATACGCAGCCTTGGAATTCACCGCGAACATCTCGTCGTACTCATCCTCGGTGGTCTCGACGATCGGTTTCTTCAACACCATGCCGACCGTGTTCACCGCGATGTCGACGCCTCCGAACTCACTGACAGCGGCGTCGAAGAGCTTCGTGACACCGCCCGGCCAGGTCGTATCGGCCTGCACCGCGAGCGCCCGCCCACCCGCTTCCTGAATGTCGGCAACCGTGGCGTCCGCCTGATTGCGAGTTGCGTCGGTGTGGTAGTGGACCACCACGCTCGCGCCCTGCGACCCGAACGTCTTGCTGATCAGATGCCCGAGGTTTTTCGCGCCCCCTGCCACGAGTACCACTTTCCCCTCGGGCGAATCGATCCTTGCCATTGAAGCTCCTTCACTCGTCAGCGGTTTCGGCGAGCGTAGGACGGACAAAGACGGATCTGAAACAACTTCTCCTTATCAAGCAACAAGTCATTTGGGATTAGGCAACATGCCCGATTCCCTCAGCAGCTCGCCGATCTCACTCTCGTCGATCTTGTCCAGCAGACGGCGGCGCAGGAGGTCCGGACCGGGGAGGTTGACCTCCTCGCCATCGCGCAGGTGGGCGGTCGCGGCGAGCAGCGAGCGGATGTCGTAGGTCGAGGCGAACACCTCCGGAACTCCCCGCTCGATGTCGAGCAGCGCATAGACCGCTTCCATCGGCGTCCGCACCGAGTACTCGGTGGTGAAAATGCAGTCGCGCCCGCTCTCGGCGAACTGGCCGATGAAGGCGAAGTTGACGGCGCCCCGGGGCACCACGTCGGGCCGGTCGCCCGCGTGGCGGGGCATGAAGAACGAGGTGACGTAGGGCATCATGACCGGCACGCATTTGGCCCCGGTCGCGGCCAGCTCGGGGATCTCCCCGTCCGGCACGCCGAGGTGGTGCAGCCACTCTTCGGTGACCTCCCGGCCGGTGCACTCGGACATCGGCTTCTTCACCCGGTCCCCCGGCCGGTCGACAAAGAGGGAGTAGACCCAGACGACGATCTGATCGGCAGGCTGCTGCTTGAAGTGGGGCTGGCGGTTCACCGTCCAGCTCAGCAGCCAGCTCGAGTCGCGGACCGAGACGATGCCGCCGGTCACCACCCTGCCGCTGAACGGGTCGCGCTCGCAGATCCGCTCGATGTAGCGGGGGATCCGCTCGTCCAGCGTGGTCACCGTCGCCGACTCCCACTTGGTCGCGGCGATATGGGCGCCGAAGACGTCGGGGCGGCCGAAGGCCGGGTCCTTGGCGGCGATCCGGCGCCACAGATCCCAGGCCGGGGCCGGGCCCTCGTCGAGGCGGGCGGGCGTCTCATGGTCGCCGTCGACCGAGTTCTCGGTCAGCGACCCGATCGTGATGAAGAGCAGGTCGTCGGTGCCGAGGTCGACGCCGCCCTCCTCGCCGTGCCGCACCCAGTGGATCCCGGTCGCCTGCTTGCGCCCCGCCTCGATCGCGAAGTCGACATCGGTCACCTCGGTCTCGAAGCGGAAGACGACGCCCTGGTCGAGCAGCCGGCGGTAGAGCGGCAGGACCAGCGACTCGTACTGGTTGTATTTGGTGAACTTCAGCGCCGAGAAATCCGGCAGGCCGCCGATGTGGTGGATGAAGCGGTGCAGGTAGAGCTTCATCTCAAGAGCGCTGTGCCACTCCTGGAAGGCAAACATCGTGCGCCAGTAGAGCCAGAAGTTGCTGCCCAGGAAGTCCTCCGAGAAGACCTCGTCGATCCGCTTGCCTTCCATCTCCTCGCGGGTCGCGAGGAAGACCTTGACGATCTCCTTCTGCGCCTTGCCGTTGAGGCCGAAGAGGCCTTCGGTGCCGGCGTCCTCGCCGCGTTTGACGGTCGCCCGGCGCAAGGAGAAGTTCGGGTCGTCGCGGTTCAGCCAGTAGAACTCGTCGAGCACGCTGGCACCCTCGATCTCCAACGAAGGGATCGAGCGGAAGAGGTCCCAGAGGCACTCGAAGTGGTTCTCCATCTCGCGCCCGCCGCGGACGACGAAGCCCTTCTCGGGCTCCTTGATGCCGTCGAGCGCCCCGCCCGGCAGCTTCAGCCGCTCCAGCACCGTGATCCGCTCCCCCGCCATCTGCCCGTCGCGGATCAGGAAGGCGGCCCCGGCCAGCGAGGCCAGCCCGGCCCCGACGAACCAGGCCGACTTGTCGTCGACCCCGGGGGGCTTGCGGGGACGGGCGAACGCCTCGTAGTTGCCACTCGTATGACGCATGGTCTCCTCCTATCGATCGACACCGGCCGAGCGCCCGACGACCTGACGGCGGGAGGCGGTCGCAACCGCAGCGAGCACCGCCACCAGGATCCAGACGATGATGACGAGGATGTGGCCGAGCGCCCCGTCGCCGTCGAAGTAGACGATCCGGCGCGCCGCTTCGACCCCGGCCCCGTTGGGGATCAGGTCGCCGATCGCGCGCCAGAAGCCCGGCAGCAGCTCGGCCTGGTAAGCGCCGCCGGCGCTCGGGTTGCCGAGCACGACGAAAAGCAGGATCGCGACGCCGATCCCGGCGATCCCGAGCAGCTCCTCGAGGGCGAGGGTGACCGCGCCGGCGGCGAAGGTGAGGAGGGCGCCGAGGGCGGCGATGGCGACGAAGTCCCCGCTCAGGGCGCCGAGCAGCGGGCCGATGATCAGAGCGCCGCCGATCCCCGCGGCCGCCGAGTAGGCGAGCAGCAGGGCGAGACGCTCGCCGACAGCGCGGACGCTCGCCGGCCGCGAGCCCGAGAGGATCCCCAACAGCGCGGCCAGCAGGTAGCCGCAGACCAGCCAGCCGACGACGACGTAGAAGGAGGTCAGTCCGCGATAGTCGCCGCCTTGCAGGGGGACGACGTCGACGACCTTGACCGAGCGTTCCTCGCCCGCCTCGACCAGTTCGACCACTTCTTCGAGCGCACTGCTGAGGGCGCCGCCGGCCGCCCCGGCGAGGACCAGGCGGTCGGTGGTGCCGCTCGGGTCGACGACCAGCGCGCCGCTGACCTTGTCGTCGCGGACCTGGCGGCGGGCGGCCGCTTCGCCGGTGGCGACGCTCGCCTCGAGCGGCGTCCCCGGCAGCGCGTTCAGCCGTTCGACCACTTCGGTCGCGGCTGCGCCCGGGGCGACGACGGCGAGCTTGACGCTGTGCGGCTTGGGGTCGTGGAAGGCGGCGACATAGGAGAAGATGAAGCCGAGCCCGATCACCAGGGCGCCGAGGCCGAAGGCGGCTACGCGACGACGCGGGCTCATCGCCGCTCACCGCCATGGACGCTCCCCCGCATCGCGCCGGCCGGTTCGTCGGCGGCCACCGTCGGTCCCGCGAGAAGCCGCGACACGCCCGGCGACCGGGTCACCATCCTTCCGGCCGCAGGGACTTTTCCGTTGGCGATCAGGTCCGCGATCATTACGCTACTCAGAGTAGCGTTGATAGGCTGCCCGTGGGTGAGCAAGGTCACGCAGCCAGAGTCGAGCGGACAGGTGAAACGAGGTCGCCCTCGACAGGCCGACCTCGCCGCGAGGATCCTCGCGGCCATGGACGAACTGGTCGCCGAGCGCGGATATTCGAAGACGACGCTGGACGATGTCTCGCGGGCCGTCGGCACCGCGAAAACCACCCTCTATCGCCGCTGGCCGTCGAAGGGTGATCTCGCGATCGACGCCCTCGCCGAGGCGCTCGGCTCCCCGCCCGACCAACTTCCGCGCCGCGCCGACGGGATGCGGACGGCGGTCGCCTGGCTGGCCGGCCGGGTCCGCCGGCCCGGGGTCAGAAAACTCCTGCTCGGGCTCGTCGCCGAGGCGGCCGACGACCCGGCCCTGCGGGCGAAGCTGAGGGCGCGGATACGCGAGCCCTTTGTCGAGCGCCTGGCCGGGGACTGGCAACTTCCTCGGACGCGGGTCGACCTCGCATTCGACCTCGTCGTCGGCACCCTCCTGCATCGTCTGGCGATGACCGGCCGGATCACCGGCGGCGACGCCGAGGCCGTGACCGCCCTGGCAAACGACTTGCTGTTCACGTCGAACGACCCCCCACGCTCCGCCTAGTCAGGCCGAGTCACTCAGGTCGAGACGAGGTACACGGTGCCCGGCGGTTCGAGCCGGCGGCCCAGACGGTGCTGACGACGACGGCGACCTCGACGGCCGAGAGTGCCTGTTCGCGGTCGCAGACGGAGGTTCGGTGACCACGGAGCAAGCGACTCCGGGTAGTGCCACCCGGCCCCGGCCGCCCGCCCTCGGATCGGAGGTGGCTGGGCGGGCGGGGCGGATCGACGCTCAGCGATCGTCGACGTTGCTGGGCACGATGCGCGGGGTGAACTGGAACATCGGGGTGGCGAAGGGGTCGATCGTCGCTTCGACCCAGTGGGTGTTGGCGGCACCGAACGTCTCCACCCGGGTGAACTTCGTCACCGTCTGGCCATCGTCGTAGTTCAGCGGCATGTCCATCTTGAAGTAATGACTGTCCCCGTGAACCAGTACCGATTCGCCGGGAAAGGCGATCACCGCTTCCCGCAAGGCGGGGACGATCTGGGCAAAGCCGTCGTACTGGCCGGGTTCGAGCTTGTATTCGTTGTTGAAGTCAGGGTCTGCCTGCCAGACCACCATCACGCCCTTCATATGGCGCTGGCCGGCGAGTGCGTAGGACTCCTGCAGCCAGTGGATGTTGGCTTCCTCACGGGCTTGGTGCTCGGCGGCCTGGCGGGCGATCTCCGTTTCCGGCCGGGTCTCGCCGTCGACCCCGGCGTGCGGCAGGTTGTCATTCGATCCCTGCACGTTGAGGGTGAGGAACATGACCGAGCCGACCGACCAGCGGGCGTTCTCGCTGTACGCCGCGAAGGCGGGCTCGGCGCTCTCCCGTTCCAGCGTCATCGTGTGGCCACCGAGGCTCTGGTTGGTCGAGAAGAACGTCTGGCGCTCGAATTCGAGGCGCTCCTCGGGGTCGTAGCCGCCGGAGCCGGGCCCGTAACGACCCCAGCAGTCGGTCCAGTCGTTGTCGCCGGGAGTGACCACGACGGGGCGGGTGAAGCTGTCGAACCAGGTCTTGGACTGGGTGTAGAGCTGGTCGGTGCAGGGACCGTCGCCGCCGGCTTTGAGATCGCCGTCGAAGACCGAGAAGGCGACGTTCGATTCGTTCACGTTCTGGATCAGCCGCGGATACTCTTCGCGACCGGCGGCTCCGTAGGGCATGTCGCCGAACAGGCCGACGCTGAACGAGCCGTGGAAGCCAGGGGGCGGTCCGCCCGGACGGCCATGGCCGGGGTTGGCGAGCGCGACGGTTGCGCCGACGGTGGCGACGAGCGCCGCGACGACCATCGCGATACGGAAGGGATGACGCATGAATCGACCTTTCGTTTCGATTGCGGGGGAACGAGGTCGAGCTTCGGCCCCCGGCGTCCGCGCTCAGTTACCCCGCCGTGAAGACCTCATGAAAATCCGGTAACCGGCGACGTGCGCGCGAAGATCTCCCGAATGTGTGCCTGCGAAAAGAGTCACCGAGGGTCCCGGCCCAGATCGAAGCCGCGCTTCTGGGTGATCGTCGGCGGTCCGCTCTCGGTGGCCGCAGGGCTTCTCCTTGCGAGCGTCGCGTTCGTCGTGATCGCGTTCTACGGCGTAGGGAGTGAAGGTAACTACTGCTCCGCCAGCGGAAAGATCGGCGAGTACGAATACGGGCCTCCCGGCAAGGTCGCGGGATACCTCGATGAAGGCTGGAGCGGCTTTCCGCCAAGGCAGAGCTGCAGCGTCTTCCTCCTTGACGCAAACTATGGGAACCCGCCGGCGTCGGTAGAAGAGGAACTACGTCGCCAACCGCCACCGCACCACCTATTGGCCCACGGCATCTATCCGGGGAGTCAGGAACGTTTGTGGGTAGTCGGGCTGCTGTTGCTGCCACCCGCGATCTGGTTCCTGTTCGTGGTGGCGACCGTGGTCAAGAGGCGGCGGGCGGCGGCGCTGCGGACATCGCCCGAGTGAACTCGACAGGTCAGAGCGACAGGCCGCCGTCGACCGAGACGGTCGTGCCGGTGACGGCGGCGCCGGCGGGGCCGCAGAGCCAGGCGATCGTGGCGGCGACCTCGGCCGGGTCGAGGAGGCGCTCGATCGGCTGTCGGGCGGCGAAGTCGGCGGGGCCGTCGAGGCCATAGAGGCGGGCGCTCTCGGCGAGGATCGGGGTGTCGGTGGAGCCGGGGGCGACGGCGCAGGCGGTGACGCCGGTGCCGCGCAGGTCGGCGGCCAGGGCGCGGACGAAGCCGGAGACGCCGGCCTTGGCGGCGCAGTAGGCGGCGAGGCCAGGGAGGCCGCGGAAGCTCGCGGCCGAGGCGGTGGCGACGAAGCGGCCCGAGCGGGGCTCGGGGCAGCGCAGGAGCGCCGGGATCCCGACCCGGGCGGCGACCATCACCGCCCGCAGGCAGACCTCGACCACCGCGTCCTCCTCGTCCGGGGAGAGCTCCCAGGCGGGGACCCCGCCGGCGATCACACCGGCGTTGGCGACGATGGCGCAGACCGGGCCCCACTCCTCGGCGCGCTCCAGGACCGCGGCCATCGCGGCGGCATCGGCGGCATCGGCGACCTCCGCCCGGACCCGCTCCTCCCCCGCCGCCTCGTTCGCGGCGGCGGCGACCGCGTCGAGCTCGGCCCTGCTCCCGAGTGCGTAGGGCAGGCGCGGATCGTCCTCGGCGCGGTCGACCGCCACCACCCGCCGGCCTTCGGCGGCCAGCTGCGCCACCGTCGCCGCGCCGATGCCGCGGGCCGCGCCGGTGACCACCGCCACAGTGCTCATCGCGCCGCCACCCCGCTCGACCAGGCGGCGAGCATCGCCCGCAGATCCTCGACCGCGGCGGCGATCAGGCGGCGCCCCTCCGCCGCCGAGGCTCCGGTGGGGTCGCCGAGGACGCCGTCGGGGGCAACGGCCCGGACCCCGCGCGCGTGCAGGTCGCCGATCAGGGTGGAGAGCGGGGCGGTGTTCCCGGCAACGCGCCCCTCGCGGACCGACGCGGGCGCCAGCGCCAACATCAACGAGGTCTCGGTGCGACCGGCGTGGGCGTCGCCGCCCCAGCTCGGCGACCAGGACCGGACGTCACGACCCTCCAGGCAGAGGCGGGCGACCGCGGCCAGCAGCGGCTCGGCGTTGCCGCCGTGGGCGTTGACCAGGAGCAGGCGATCGAAGGTCTCGGTCGCCGAGCGTCCCAACTCGACCAGGACCAGCTCGGTGGCCTCTGCCCCGATCGAGAGCGTGCCGGCGAAGTCCTGATGCTCGCCGCTCGACCCGTAGGGGATGGCGGGGGCGACGACCGAGCCGGGCAGCTCGGAGGCGGCGGCCCGCGCCAAGGCGATCGCGATCTGGGTGTCGGTGCCGATCGGCAGGTGCGGCCCGTGCTGCTCGGTCGCCCCCAACGGCACGATCAGGGTGGTCGGTCCTCCCGCGGCGCGCTCGTCGATCTCCGGCCACGTCGCCCGATCGAGTCGCGCGGCGCTCATCGGCGCGTGAACCCCGCCGGCATCAGCACGTCCTCGGGGACGAGATCGGCGATCGAGTCGCGGCCGAGGCCGTGGAGCGTCTCGTCGATCCCGGCGCGGAAGATCTCCAGCACGTTGGCGACGCCGGCCTCGCCGTTCGCCGCCAGGCCCCAGAGGTAGGCGCGGCCGATCATCGCCGCGCGGGCGCCGAGGGCGAGGGCTTTGACCACGTCGGAGCCGCGGCGCAGGCCACCGTCGATCAGCACCTCGACCTCGTCGCCGACCGCCTCAACGACGCCGGGAAGATTGCGGATCGTCGCCGGCGTGCCGTCGAGGTTGTTGCCGCCGTGGTTGGAGACGGAGATCGCGGTGGCGCCGATCTCGACCGCCCGGCGGGCGTCGTCGGGATGGGTCACGCCCTTCAGCATGAAGGGACCGCCCCACGTCTCCCGCAGCCAGGCCAGGTCGTCCCAGCTCGGCGGCGGGGTCATCATCCACTCGCCGTAGGCGCCGAAGAAGGTCGGTGCCTCGGCCCCGTCGGCCTCGAGGTTCGGCGTGGTCAGGTCGGGCAGCTTGCCGGAGCGCAGGTAGGAGGCGAGCCAGCGCGGCTTGACGATCGTCTGCGGCGCCAGCGCGGCCATCGCCTTGAGGTCGAGCTTTTCCGGGATCGCCGGGCTGCCCCAGTCGCGGCGGTGGGCGAAGGTC
>JAFDWD010000555.1 GCA_018268695.1 Actinomycetota bacterium | reverse complement strand
GAGGACGTGCGGCATCTTCGCGATGTCGGTCCAGACCGCGTTGCCGTCGATGCCCTTGCCGAGCCAGGCGACCAGCGGCGAGGCCTTCTGCGGGCGCCCGGCGTAGATGTCGCCGAGGCGGACCATGCGGCGCTTGGCGTTCGGCACCTCGACCCCGACGGCCTGTTTGCCGGGGATCGGGGCGAGGATGCGGATGTCGGTCGAGGCCAGCGCGTAGGCGAGGTCGTTCGCCAGCTCGGTGACTTTCTTGACTTTGATGCCGGGCGCGAGGCGCAGTTCGTACAAGGAGACGTGCGGGCCGCTGACGACGCCGATGATCTTCGCGTCGACCCCGAAGTGGCCGAGGGCTTCGATCAGTTTGCGCCCCGTGGCCTGCTGGTCTTTCGGGTCGGGGCCTTTGTCGCCTTTGCCACGCTCGAGCACGCGCGGGGACGGCAGGCGGTAGTCGATCTCCTCGGAGGTGGTGACGCCGCGCAGGTTGCCCATCGGGGTTGGGGCGGGAGCATCGTCTTCGTCCTCGGGTTCCGGGGCGAGTTCCCTCTGCACCGCTTCGGGAGCCGGTTCCGGTTCTGGCTCGGGCTCCGGTTCGGGTTCCCGGACAACCTGCGTCTCGGCGGTGTCGGCCTCCTCGTCGAAGTTGAAGAGGCCCGGGGCGAAGATGTCGTCGTCCTTGTCGTCGGCGAGCGCCACCGTCGGGGCGAAGCTCTCGTCGTCCTCGTCCGGGTAGTCGCTCATCACATCGGTCTGGCCCGCCTTCGTCTCGGCAGTCCGTTCGTCGCGGCGGCGGCGCCATTCCTCGGAGTTCTGCTTCACGGTGCGCGCGGTCGCTTCGCTGCTCTTCGCACCCCCGACGAAGATCGCCCGCAGGCCACGACCGATCCCGCGCGCCAGCGCCGAGATCGACGTGCCGGTGAGGATCATCCCCCCGGCCACCAGCATCAGCAGCGTGAAGATCCGAGCGCCGACGGAGCCGAAGAGGTAGACGAGTGCGGTTTCGATCCCGTAGCCGACCTTGCCGCCTTCCCAGCCGAAGAAGAGCACGAACAGCAGGTAGATCCCGACCGCGACGAGAAACAGGCCGATCAGGTCGAGATGACGCTGCTCGAGACCCTCGAAAAGGCGCATCCCACCGCGCTGTTTGACGGCTTTTCCGCGTTTCGCTTTGGCTTTGCTTTTGCGGGCGGGGGCTTTCCGGGCAGGGGCGCGTTTCTCTCTTACGAACACGCGACCGATTTCGACGCCGGGCCCGCATCCCCTGCGGCCTTCTCGTCCAGACCGCACGACCGCTCTAAATTCGGCGTAAAACCGGCGCAAACCGCCGGTCAACGGGTTTAACATCGGCTTCATGCTCAGCACCGATCCCGAGGTCCAGCAAGGCGGTCGCGTCCTCGTCGTCGAGGACGACGCCGATATCGCCGACGTCCTGCGTCGCTCCCTTCGTAACGAGGGGTACGAGGTGCGCACGTCCGCAGACGGCGTCGAGGCGCTCGACGTGGCCGTCGGGTTCGTCCCCGATCTGGTCGTGCTCGACCTCGGCCTGCCTGGGCTGGACGGGATCGAGGTGTGCCGCCGCCTGCGCCAGGAG
>JAFDWD010000554.1 GCA_018268695.1 Actinomycetota bacterium | reverse complement strand
TGATGCGGCGGAACTCGGCGATGTCCTCGCGCAGGGCCGCGGGGGCCGGGGCCGGGAGGAAGCGCGCCGGGAGGGGGCTCTCGACCACCTCCTCGTCGTGCTTGCTCACCTTGTAGGCGCGGGCGCCCCGTCGGGCGGTGACGGCCGACGGGGAGTCCTCGCCCTCCCAGAGGAGTCCGGCGTAGTCGTCGAGGCCGTACCCCTCGGGCATGCCGTCATCGACCGCCTCGAGGTAGGCGGCCCGGCGCTCGGGCTCGTTGTTGTAGTGCACGCAGAGGGAGCCGTGGAGGAGTCCCAGGCCGGCGGCCTCCAGGGGCTTGCCCGAGGACTTGGTGATGCCGGCCTCGAACCAGCACATCGCGCCGGCGCTCTGGCCCGCGAGGACGATGCCCTGACGCCAGGCGAGACTGAGGATCGAGGCGATGTCGTGAGCCTCCCAGACCGCCAGCAGGTTGACCATGCTGCCGCCGCCGACGTAGATCAGGTCCTGGGCGAGCAGGTGGTCGCGGAGCGCCATCGGGCGCCGGCCGAGGCGGAAGAGGGAGACGTCGGAGGGTTCGCAGGGACGGTCGCCGAAGGCTTGGTAGAAGCTCTGGATCAGGTCCGAGGTGTCGCCGCTGGCGGTCGGCAGGATGCAGATGCGAGGCCGCTCGCCGCCGCGCTCCGTCGCCAGGCGCAGGATGAACTCGCAGACGGCGCGGTCCGGCGGGCGCGAGGTGAATTCGTGACCGCCGAGGGTGAGGATCCGCCGGACCATCAACCCGCGGGGAGGGCCGTGGACAGCGCCTCGGGCAGCGCCGCCTCCGGCACGACACCGCGTTCACCGAGGAAGGTGGTGGCGATCCGCATCTCCATCACCCGCTGCCCGGAAACGTCGAGTCGATAGCCACGCGCCTCCGGCCGGGAGGAGACGACGCGGGAGAGCTCCTCGCCGACGAAGTGGAGGGCGGCGCCGTCCTCGGCGGCGTAGCCCGGGCACATGCCTTCGCGCAGGAAGCGGTGGTAGGACTCGCGCCGGTCCGATTTGGGGTCGTAATGGACGCAATTGGAGAAGGGCAGGAGGCCGAGCCCCTCGAGCCGTTTCGGCGCGCCGTGGAAGCCGGTCACCGCCTCCTCGAACCAGCAGAGCGAGCCCGCCGAGAGGCCGCAGAGGATGACCCCCGCCTCCCACGCTTCGCGCAGGATCGCGTCGATTCCGTGCGCTTTCCAGACGCCGAGCAGGCTGACCACGCTGCCACCGCCGACGTAGATCAGGTCCTGGGAGAGGAGGTGGCGACGGATGTCCTCGGGGCCCTGCTCGCGGCGGAAGAGGGAGATGTGTGAGGCCTCGCAACGGGTAGCGGCAAAGGCCCGGTAGAAGCGGACGATGTAGTGGTCGGCGTCGCCGGAGGCCTGGGGGAGGAAGCAGACCCGCGGGCGCTCCGCCTTGCAGAGGCCGAGCACGTAGTCGTCGAGCAGGGGATTTCCCGACTCCATCGAGAACCCGCCTCCTCCGAACGCGACGATCTGTCGGGGCGCCGTTTTCATGTACCGATACTCGCGTCGCGCCCCGTCCGCGTCCTTATCCAGCGGTCCGAACTTAGGGGCGCCGCGCTCGCCCGCGTGTACAGACGGTGCCAGGCCGCCTAGGAGGCGTAGGCGCGGCGGAGCTTGACCCGCGCGCGGTGCAGCTGCACTTTGACCGTGCCCTCGGGGATCCCCAGCCGGGCGGCGATCGCGGGCTGCGTCAGGTCCTCCTCGTAGCGCAGCGCGATCAGGGCTCGCTCGCGCTCGGAAAGGACCTCCAGGGCCGCCTGCAGGTCGAAGCGCTCGACGGTCGAGACGACCATCGCGTCCTCTGACCCCTCGAAGACCTCCGCCAGGTCGGTCGGATCGGGTCGCGGCCGTGCGTAGTAACGGAATGCCTCGTTGCGGAGGATCGCCGCCAGCCAAGACTTGCGGTTCGCCGCGTCGCGCAGGGTCGAACGACGACGCCAGGCGCGGAGCAAGGCCTCCTGCGCGATTTCTTCGGCCTCGCCCGCGTTCCGCGCGTAGCGATAGGCCAATCGCAGGCAAATCCTCTGTGCCTCACCCCACTCCCAGCCATCCTCACCCTGGTGTGAATGGTCCCTCTGAGAGTCGATTGATCGAACTTACATAAACGCGCGAGACCGACAAGACGGCAAGAACGGAATACGCGGATAGAACATTTGAAAATCGACGACCAGGGGCCTAGTCTCAGCATTGCTATGAAAAATTCGATGCAATCGCCGGGAGGCGGCGACCGCCACGCCGAGATCGCCTACGAGCAGATCGCCCCGGTCTACGACGAATTCACCTCCCACCACGATTACGACGCGTGGATCGGCACCCTGCTGGCACTCGGGGCGTCGCACGGATTGCGGGGGAACACGGTCCTCGACGTCGGCTGCGGCACCGGCAAGGGCTTCATGCCGCTGCTGGGCCTGGGCTGGCAGGTGACCGCCCTCGACATCTCGCCGTCGATGGTCGCGCTGGCGCGGGCGAAAGCCGGGCCCGAGGTCCGGATCGACGTCGCCGACATGCGCGAGCTTCAGACCTACGGCAGCTTCGACCTCGTCCTCTGCCTCGACGACGCGATCAACTACCTGCACACGCCGGCCGAGCTGGAGCGGGCGCTGGGAGGGATGGCCGCCAACCTCGCGCCCGGCGGAATCCTGATCTTCGACTCCAACACGCTGACCACGTACCGCACCTTCTTCGCCGAACGGGTGGTGGTCGAGGCGGGCGGTCGGCGGATGATCTGGCAGGGACGGACCGGCGGCCAGGTCGTGCCCGGACAGATCAGCGAGTCGGTCTTCGAAGTCGAGCCGCTGACGGCGGGATCGGGGCCCGCGGTCCCGCCGGAGGTCCACCGCCAACGCCACCACCCCGAAGCCGAGATCCGGGCGACGGTCGCCGCGGCCGGCCTCGAGGTGGTGGGCCTCTACGGCTGCACCACCGACGGAGTGCCTCGCCAACCCGTCGACGAGGACGTCCACACCAAGGCCATCTACGTCGCCCGGGGGGTCGGGACGACGTAGATGACCTGGTGGTTCCGCGGCCCTAGAGGGCCTCGGAGCTGAACACCGGATCGGCCTCGGCGGCTTCGATCGCGGCGGCTTCGTCGGCGGCGGGCTCGGAGCGAAGCACCGCCAGGGCGACCCCGAGGGCGGCGACCAGGAGGCCGGCGCCGATCAGGAAGGCAAGGCGGTAACCGCTGGTCAGCGCCGAGGCGACCGAGTCGCCGCTGTTGACGAGGTTGGTCGTGCGGCTGGTCGACAGGGTCGCCAGCACGGCGAGCCCGAGGGCGCCGCCGACCTGCATCGTCGTGTTGACCAGGCCGGAGGCGAGGCCCGCCTCCTGCGGCTCGACGCCCGTCATCGCCAGGGTCATCAGCGACGGGAACGAGAGCCCCGCGCCGATCCCGACCAGGACCATCGCCGGCAGCACTTCGGTCCAGTAATCGCCGTCGGTGGAGATCTGCGAGATGAAGAGCAGACCCGCGCCGACCGCGACCAGGCCCGGCAGGAGCGTCGCCCGGGCGCCGAAGCGCATGTTCAGTTTGGCCGAGAAGCCGAGCGAGAGGACGCCGATGATCGCCGTCATCGGGATGAAGGCGAGGCCGACCTCGAGCGAGTCGAAGCCGAGCACTTTCTGCAGGTACAGGGCGCCGAGGAAGAACATCCCGTA
>JAFDWD010000553.1 GCA_018268695.1 Actinomycetota bacterium | reverse complement strand
GCCGATCCGGCGCCGGGTCACTTCTGCAGCTTGAGGACTTCGCCCGCGACCAGGATCTGCGGGTCGACTTCAGGGTTCAGCGCCTGCAGTTCGGCGACCGGAACTCCCGTCTTGTGAGCGATCGAGGTCAGCGTGTCGCCGCTCTGCACTTCGTAGGTCTTCGCCTTCGTGCGCTTCTTCTGCGGCTGCTTCTGCTTTTGCGTCTGGGACTTCTGCGACCCGGCCTTGTTGCCGGAATTCGAGTTCAGGTCGGCGTTCTTGGCCACCACGACCACGGCGACTACCGCCGCCGCGATGGCGACGAGCGCGAGGATCCTGGCTATCCAACTTCGCTTCTTCTTCATGGGCGCGGAGCGGCATCCTAACGACGAAAGGGGCGATTACCAGCCGCTTTGTTCAGGCGTTGGATATCTCCCAGAGCGTCGAGCGCAATTCCTCGGCCGCGGCGGCGGGATCGGGGGCACCCGCGATGCCGCGCGAGGAGGCGACTATCGCCCCCGCCGGGCCGGGCGCGAAGGCCGCGCCGAGGAGCTTCGGATCGCCGCCTTGGGCGCCGACGCCGGGCAACAGGAAGACCGAGCGCGGCATCAACTCGCGCAGGTGGGCGATGTGCTCGGGCTCGGTCGCACCGACGACGGCACCGAGGCCGCTGAGGCCGCCCTCGCCGAGGAGGCGGCCCGAGAGCGCGTCGACCAGGGACGCGAGCCGCTCGTGCAGCGGCGCATCAGGGCTGGGGACATCCATCAGGTCGGCCGCGCCCGGGTTGCTGGTGCGGACGAGGACGAAGATCCCCGCCTCCGCCGCCTCGCAGGCGGCGACCAACGGCTCCAGCGCGTCCCGGCCGAGCAGCGGATTGGCGGTGAAGGCGTCGGCGCCGAGCCCCGGAACCTCGCCCCAGGGCGTCGGCGTCGAGCCGACCAGAGCCTGGGCATAGGCGGCGGCGGTGACCGGGACGTCGCCGCGCTTGCCGTCGGCGAGGAAGAGCAGGCCTGCCTCCCGGGCGGCCTCGCGGGCGTCGGCGAGCGCCTCCCAGCCCGGCGGGCCGAGGCGTTCGAAGCAGGCGAGCTGCGGCTTGACGGCAACACAGTGGGGTCCCACGGTCGTGATCAGCTCACGGCAGTGGGCGGCGACGGCGCGGCCCGCCAGGGCGGCGGGAGAAGCCTCGCGATCGGACTCGACCGCGATCCCCGGCAGTAACTTCGCGGGATCGGGGTCGAGCCCGAGGCAAACCTGACTGCGGCGCTCTTCGACGAGCGCCGTCAG
>JAFDWD010000552.1 GCA_018268695.1 Actinomycetota bacterium | reverse complement strand
TGTGAAGTGGCATTGTTAGATTGCCGAACAGGGAACGACGAGGAGGATTGATGGCTGAGCGACTTCTGATCGAAGCGGGAACGGTGCTGACCATGGACTCGGACCTGGGGGTGCTCTCTCCGGGGCAGATCCTGGTCGAGGACGGGAAGATCGTCGACGTGGGCGCCGATCTGGGCGTCACCGACGCCGAGCGCATCGAGATGCCGGACGCGATCGCGATGCCGGGCTTCGTCGACACCCACCGCCACACCTGGCAGGCGCCGCTGCGGCTGCTCGCCTCCGACTGGACCCTCGGCCACTACCTGATGGGCATCCACTCCGGCTTCTCCAAACACTTCCGCCCCGAGGACACCTATATCGGCAACCTGCTGGGCACCTCCGAGGCGCTCGATTCCGGGATCACGACGCTGCTCGACTGGTCCCACAACCTGCGCACCCCCGAGCACGCCGACGCGGCGATCGAGGGGCTCAAGGACTCCGGCGCGCGGGCGATCTTCGCCCACGGCTCGGGGGCCGAACAGTGGTCGAACCTCCCCAACGACGTGCCGCACTCCGACGACGTCAAGCGCCTCCGCGACGAGTACTTCTCCAGTGAGGACCAGCTGGTGACGCTGGCGATGGCCCTGCGCGGCCCGCAGTTCGCCACCAAGGAGGCGACGCTCAAGGACTACGCCCTGGCCAAGGAGGTCGGGACGCGGATCACGGTCCACGTCGGCGACGGCGAGTGGGGCCGCTCGCGGCCGATCGAGTGGCTGCGCGACAACGACCTGCTCTCCGACCAGGTCACCTACGTCCACTGCAACGAACTGGCCGACGACGAGCTGCAGATGATCGCCGACTCCGGCGGCACCGCGTCGGTCGCGGCCACGGTGGAGATGCAGATGGGCCACGGCTGGCCCGCCACCGGGCGGCTGCTCGACCACGGCATCCGGCCGAGCCTCTCGATCGACGTCTGCTCCTCGGTCGGCGGCGACATGTTCGGCCTGATGCAGACCTCGATCTCCTGCCAGCGGGCGCTCGACCACTCCCACGACGCCGAGGAGGGAGCAGGCCTCGCCGAGGAGCTCCGCCTCAGCTGCAAGGACATGGTCGAGTTCGCCACCTTCCAGGGCGCCCGCGCCTGTGGCCTCGACGACAAGATCGGCAGCCTCACGCCGGGGAAGGAGGCGGACCTGATCCTGATCAAGACGGACACGCTCTCCCTCACCCCGATGAACAACCCTTGGGGCGCGGTGGTCTACGCCGGTCATCCCGGCAACGTCGACACGGTGTTGGTCAAGGGCCGCGTCGTCAAGCGCGACGGCAAGCTCCTCGACGTGGACGTCGACCACGTCCGTCGTCTCGCCCTCGAGACCCGCGACTACCTGCTCGCCGAGGCCCCCGCGGACCCGACGATCGCCGACGCAGGCGTCGGCGGCGACTGGATCCCGGCGCAGGTCCGCGCCTAGCCGAAAGCTCCTCCGCCACCCCCCCGAAGAGGCGCCGGCCGGCCGCGATCTCCTCCGCGGCCGGCCGGCGTGCGCGCGCGTGCCTGAACAAATTTCGCGCTTAATGTTTGCTCGGCCTTGACGCGCTGTTAAGCAACATGGTACAAATGCGCCGGTCGGCGTGAACACGACGCCGCTGGGACGGGATGAGAGATTGACCGCACTTAAGAGCCGAGTCGCTTCGCCGTTCGCTGCCATCTGGGTGGCGACGATCCTGCTGTTCATCGTCGGCCCGTTC
>JAFDWD010000551.1 GCA_018268695.1 Actinomycetota bacterium | reverse complement strand
GAGTCGATGTCGAGGCTCTCCAGGGTCGCCTCACGCGAGAGGTCGTCCCGTTCCGTGCCGAGCTCGACGAGGCCGTCGTAGATCGTCTTCTCGACGTTCTCGGTGCTCACTTGCGTTGCCAATTCGATTCTCCTTTTGATCCTGTTGACGCAGATCCTGTTGATGAAGTCAGGCGCTGAGGCCGCCGTCCACGGTCAGCGTCGTTCCGGTGACGTATGAAGCTTCCGGGGAGGCGAGGAAGCGGATGCAGGCCGCGACCTCCTCCGGGGTACCGATCCGGCGGGCCGGGATCGCCTTCGCCATGTCCCCCTCGAGCACGTCCTCGGTGAAGGCGGTCTCGATCAGGCCGGGGGCGACGGCGTTCACGGTGACGCCCCGCCGCGCCACCTCGGCGGCGACGGTCTTCGTAAAGCCTATGACCCCGGCCTTGCTGGCCGAGTAGTTGGCCTGGCCGGGGTTGGCGCGGATGCCGGCGACGCTCGCCAGGTTGATCACGCGGCCGAAGCGGGCGCGCATCATCTTCGGGAGCACCGCACGGGTCGCGCGGAAGGTGGAGGTGAGGTTGGTGTCGATGACGGTCGCCCAGTCCTCGTCGGTGAGGGACGGCGAGAGGTTGTCGACCCGCACGCCGGCGTTGTTGACCAGCACCAGGACCGGGCCATCGTCGCCGGGCTCGGTCATCCGCTTGATGCCCTCGGCGTCGGCGACGTCGCCCTGCCAGAGGGCCGCGGAGCCACCGGCCGCCTCGATCTGGGACACGACCTCTTTCGCCCCCGCCTCGTCGGAGCGGTAGTTGACGCGCACGTGCCAGCCGTCGCCGGCCAGCGCCAGCGCGGTCGCGGCGCCGATCCCACGGGAGGAGCCGGTCACCAGCGCGCAGCCTTCGGGCCTGGTCGAGTCAGACACCGACGCTCACCGTCCCTCCCCACTCGATCACGGTCGCGCCCCAGCTGAGCCCGGCGCCGAAGGCGCCGAGGAGGACGCGCGAGCCCTCGCGCAGGTGTCCGGCGCGCTTGGCCTGGGCGAGCGCCAGGGGGATCGTCGCCGCCGAGGTGTTGCCGAGCTTGGCGATCGAGTCGACCACCCGGTCGCCCGCGATCCCGAGCCGTTCGCCGACCGCGCGGAGGATCCGCGCGTTGGCCTGGTGGTAGACGAAGAGGTCGATGTCGTCGAGCCCGAGACCGGCCCGCTCGACCGCCTCGGAGGTCGAGGCGCTCATCATGTCGACCGCGTACTTGAAGGTCTCGTGGCCCTGCATCTCGATCTTCAGGCTCTCACGCGGGATCTTGATCAGGTCGGCGCGGGTGCCGTCGGAGCGCAGGACGATCGGGCCGACCCGGCTCTCCAGCGTGCCGCACATCAGCACGGCGCCGGCCCCGTCGGCGAAGACGGCGGCGGTGGCGCGGTCGGTCGGGTCGGTCAGGGGCATCATCAGGTCGGCACCGATGACCAGAACATTGACCGCGCGACCGGATTCGATCTGCCCGCAGGCGACCGAGACGGCGCTGAGGAATCCGGTGCAGGCGGCGCTCAGGTCGTAACAGGCGGCATTGGTGGCACCGAGCACGCTGGCGACGCGGGGCGCGGCGGCCGGCATCAACTCCTCGTTGGAGGTGGTGGCGAGGACGATCAGGTCGACCTCGGTCGGGTCGACGCCGGCTTCGGCGAGCGCCTCGGCGCCCGCGGCGGCGGCAAATTCGAAGAGGCGCTCACCCGGCTGGGCGGAGCGGCGCTCTTCGATCCCGGTGCGTTTGACGATCCACTGGGCGTCGATGCCGAGCCGCTCGGCGATCACGGCGTTGGGGACGACGGTCGCGGGCAGCGCGGTACCGACGCCGATCATCGAGGCGCCGGAGCGCGCCAGGGGCGGCGCGCCGAAGGCGGGGGCGGCGAGGGGCTCGGTTGCCAAGGGCTCGGTCTCAGGCATCAAGCACCGGCGGTTTCCTTGGCCAAGTCCAGGGTGCGGCTCTCCAACTCCTCGCCGAGGGTGCGGCGGCAGAGGCCGGTGAGGATGTCCCCGGGGCCGGTCTCGAGGAAGGTGGTGGCGCCGGCGGCGGCGATCGCGGCGAGCGTGTCGCGCCAGCGGACCGGCTCGGTCAGCGCGCTCAGGAGGTCGGCGCGGTAGTCGCCGAAGGGGGCGGCGGTGATGCAGGAGAAGGCGCCTTCGACCGGGGTGAACTCGGTCGCCTCGAGGATCTCGCGGTAGCCGGGGACGGCGGGCTCCATCAGCGGCGAGTGGAAGGCGCCGGCGACCGGCAGGCGGATCGCCTTCGCCCCTTCGGCGCGCAGCGCCTTGCGCGCCTCGCCGACCTTCTCGGAGTCCCCGGAGAGGACCATCTGGCCGGGCGCGTTGTCGTTGGCGAGGGTCAGGTCGAATTCGCCGGCGACCTTGCGGACGACCTCGTCGGAGCCGCCGAGCGCGGCGACCATGCCGCCGGGACGGACGGCGGAGGCCTCCTCCATCAGGCGCCCGCGGACGACGGCGAGGCGCAGGCCGGCGCTCGCCTCG
>JAFDWD010000550.1 GCA_018268695.1 Actinomycetota bacterium | reverse complement strand
GCTCGGGGTGGCGCTGGTCCTTACCTCCGGCGGCACCGGGATGACCGTCGACGACGTGACGCCGGAGGCGACGCTTGCGGTGGTCGAGCGCCAGGTGCCGGGGGTCGCCGAGGCGATGCGGGCCGCGTCGCGCCCCTACACCGACAACTGGATACTCTCGCGCGGGGTCGCCGGCACCCGCGGTCGCACGCTGATCGTCAACTTCCCCGGCAGCCCGCGCAGCATCGGCCAGTGCGGAGAGGCGATCGCGGGCGTCCTCCCGCACGCCCTGGCGCTCCTCGCCGGCGAGCATTCCCGACACCGATGACCGGGTACCGTCTCCCCATGGCCCTCGAGGACGCCCACGGCCGCCTCGTCTCCGACCTGCGGGTCTCGGTGACCGATCGCTGCAACTTCCGCTGCCAGTACTGCATGCCCGCCGAGGGGATGCCGTGGATCCCGCGCGAGGAGATCCTCTCCTTCGAGGAGATCGAGCGGCTGGTGCGGATGCTTGTCGACCTCGGGGTGCGCGACGTGCGGCTGACCGGCGGTGAGCCGCTGGTGCGACGTGAATTCCCGGCGCTGGTCGGGCGGCTGCGGGCGATCGAGGGGATCGAGGACCTGTCGCTCACCACCAATGGCTACCTCCTGGAGGCGCAGGCAGCCGACCTGGTCACCGCCGGGATCGACCGGGTGAACGTCTCGATCGACAGCCTCGCCCGCGGGCGCTTCTTCGAGATCACCCGCCGCGACGCGCTCGACCGGGTGATGGCGGGGCTCGACGCGATCGCCGCCTTCCCGCAGGTGAGCCCGGTGAAGGTGAACGCGGTGCCGATGCCCGGCTTCGGGCGCGACGACGTGCTGCGCTTCTGCGACCTCGCGCGCGAGCGCGGCTTCCAGGTGCGCTTCATCGAGTTCATGCCGCTCGACGGTGACCGCTCGTGGCGTGCCGAGAAGGTGCTGACCGGGGCGGAGGTGCGGGCGATGGTCGAGGAGGCTGGATTGGCGCTGGCCGAGCGCCCGCGTGAGCCGCACTCGACCGCGCGCGTCTTCGACTTCGCCGACGGGCGCGGGGAGATCGGTTTCGTCAACCCGGTGTCGGAACCGTTCTGCGCAGACTGCAACCGCCTCCGCCTGACCGCCGACGGCAAACTGCGGACCTGCCTCTTCTCCCTGCACGAGACCGATCTGCGCGACCCGCTGCGGGCGGGGGCGTCGGACGAGGAGCTCGGTCAGATCG
>JAFDWD010000054.1 GCA_018268695.1 Actinomycetota bacterium | reverse complement strand
CCCGCGACTACACCTACCAGGCCCGCTCGCACACCCACCGCCCACCCGAAGAGGCGCGCGGCGACATCGAGCACCGCTTCCTGCTGGTCGAGTCCCAGGGCGCCAAGCTCGACCGGCTGGTCGAAGGGCTGGCCAAGGAAGAGCCGGGCCGCTCGCTCGTCTTCGTCCGCACCAAGCGCGGCGCCGACCGGCTGGTCAAGCGGCTGAAGGGGAAAGACGTGGAAGCGGTGGCCATGCACGGCGACAAGAGCCAGCGCCAGCGCGAGAACGCGCTCGCCCGCTTCGAGCGCGGTGACGTGATGACGCTGGTCGCCACCGATGTGGCGGCGCGGGGGATCGACGTCCCCGACGTGATGCGGGTCATCAACTACGACGCTCCCGAGGACCAGGCCGCCTACGTCCACCGGATCGGCCGCACCGGCCGCGCCGGGCGGACCGGCACCGGGATCAGCTTCGTCCTCGCCGACGAGGTGAAGGAGATGCGGCGGATCGCGAAGGCGCTCGACCTCGACTTCGGCGCCGCGGGGCGGACCGAAGGTGGCGCCCCGACGCAGCGCCGGGACGAAGCAGCGCAGAACGGCTCGGGCGACGGGCGGCCGGGTCGCGATGGGAACCGCAAGAGCGACGACCGCCGCAAGGGCAACGGGCGCGGCGACGCGAAACGCAAGAGCGGCTCGAATCGCGGCGATGGAGAGCGGACCGCGTCTGACGGTCCCCGCGCCAAACGGCGCCGTCGCCGCAGGCGTAAGCCCGCCGCCACCCCAGCGAGCTGAGGCTCGACCAGGCCGGCGCCCGCCTCAGGCGGGCGTCAGGCCGTAGTGGCGGGCAGTGTCGGTGAAGAGCGTCTTCAAGATGGCGCGGTTCACCGGCTTGCCGGCCTTGCCGACGGCCGACAGCTCGACCGCGATCGTCCAGGTGAAGCGGCAGGCGCGCTCGCCCTTCGGCTCGACCAGGTAGTCCTCGGCGAGGGCCTTGAAGAGGGGGCTTGACGTTTCTTTGGCGTAGAAGGAGTGGCGCCGGCCCTCCTCCCAGCGGAAGTAGTACTCACGCAGCTGGTTGGCGCCGCCGAGCGCCTTCACCTCACGGGTAGTGCCGACGCCGAACGGCCGTGGGGACGTCCAGCGCACGTCGTTCAGGATGCGGCACCAGTTCAGGGCATCGTCGGCGCAGAGTTCGTCCCAGACCCGGGCGGCCGGCACCGCGATCTCGAAGCCCGCGCGTAGCCGCATCGGGGCGTCCTCGAGGAAGCCCTCGTCGACCTCTCGGCATTTGAACCAGGGTGCGATCGGCCGAGCCTATCCCGGCTCGGCCGACGCATCCAGGTTCGGTGGGTTAACTCTTCGCGTTCGCCTTCTGGCGAGCTTCCGCCGCGTGCCGGGCTTCGTTCTGGGCGCGGAGGTTGGCGGCCTCGAAGCGGGCGGTCGCCCGCTTGGCCAGGTTCGGCATGTTCAGCGAGCCCCAGCCGCTGGCCAGGTCGTAGCCGATGCCGGACGAGCAGCAGCCCAGCGGCACGCCGCCGCCGGCGTCGGCCGGGGTGCCGATGCCGAGGTCATCGTTGCCGTGGATCACGTCGCGCAGGACGCTGCCGCCGCTCTTCCCGGCTTTTGCTTCCCGGCCCGCTTCGTAGATCAGCGGGTTGAGGAAGCCGAGCGCGGGGGTGTCGTGCGCGTCGGCGTAATTGTCGGCGAGGATCACGCCGCCCGCGGTCAGCGGGGTCGCGGCGCTGGTCCCACCGATGGTCTGGAAGCCGCCCTGGGGCTGGAATTCGTTCACGCATTCCGGTTCCGCGGTGCAGTAGATGGTGTACCCGGGGAGTGCGTCGGCGAGGCCGGCCACGTCGGGCACCATGCGACCGTTACCCGCGCCGCTGAGGATGCCCTGCTGGTACCAGGGACGCTTCGACAGGATGCTGACGCCGCCCCCGCCGCCGCCGAAGGTGAGCGGCAGGTCGTTCCAGACGATCTCTTCCTTGATCTTGTTTTTCTTGGTCAGCTGCAGGTTGGTGCCGCCGACCGCGGTCACGTACGGCGATGTCGCCGGATCCGAGGCGGACACCAGCGGCAGCGCGGTCATCCCGGTTTCCAGGTTCACGCGGCACTCGGAAGAGCCGGTGTCGCCGGCGGCGACGACCACGGAGATGCCGGACCCGGCGGCGACGGCGAACACTTCCTGCAGCGCGTCACGGAAGGCGAGCTGGCCGACCAGGCCGCCCTCGCAGGCACCGAGCGAGATCGAGATCGCGTCCGGGTGGTGACCCTTGGAGCCGAGCGCGGCGCCGACGCTGAGCAGGATGCCTTCCTCGGAGGAGCCGCCCTCGTAGACGTAGAGGTGTTCCAGCTTCGGCGCGGCCGCGGTCAGAACCTCGACGTCGAGGGTCGTCTCCTCACCGGGAGCCAGCGGCTTCGACATGCCGACCGGGCGGATCTTGAGGTTCGGCATCGGCAGGCCGAAGCACTTCGCGAACGCGTTGACGTCGGAGCGCCGCACGCCGTCGATCTCGACCAGGGCGACGCTCTTGCCCTGGCCTTCGTAGCCCTGTTCGTGGAGGGCGGTGTGACCGTAGGCGTCGAGGTACTGGTTCGGGGTGAAGCCGTTCAGTTTGTCCAGGCCTTCGACCGGGAAGTGGACTTCGCGGCCTGCTTCGCAGCCTTCCGGGGTGCCGGTGTTGAAGAGGACGGAGCTGCCGCCGATGCCGATCTCTTTGCCGAGACCTTTGGGCTGCTTCTGGGCCGCAGTGTGGAAGGCGCCGGGCTTGGTACCGACCGTCGCGATCGAGGTGACGATGCCGCGGAGGTCGGCGGGCACGCGGCGGGCGTTGGAGATCGCGCCGGTGGACGACGCCGAGGCGCCGATCGCGGGCAGAGCCGACGCGGCGACGGCCGCCGGTACCTTGGCGGTGACGAAGGTGCCGGTCGGGCTGAGCGTCCCGCGGGTGCCGTGCTCGCGCAACCACTGCATCGTCGCCTTCTTCGCGGAGCCCTTGGCGCCGAAGCGGTGGGCGATCTGCTCGACCGTCAGGTAGTCGCCGTATTCCGGGGACTTCGGGTCGGAGACCGAGCGGACGAAGTCACCGAGCCCTTTCGGGTGGTTCAGCTGCAGGAGGACGGCAAGCTCACCGGCATTCTGTTCCTTTGGAACCTTGATCGCGGAAGCGGTGCCGGCGAGCGCGAGGCCGGCGAGCGCGAGCGCGACGAGCGCCGTCGCGAGGCGGGAGAGACGGGCGCGCCCGGTGGG